>JABXIV010000112.1 GCA_013372925.1 Alphaproteobacteria bacterium | reverse complement strand
GCCTTCCGCGCCCGGATTGAGGGGAGAGACAAGATTGTATTTCTTGTCATAATTCCATTCGACCGGGGCGAACAAGGGGTGCTTGCCAAGCCGCTTCACATCAATAGGCACACGGTGGACCGGCAGGTCCATGTCTTTCATCTGGCGTTCGACAACGTCCAGAACGCCTTCTTCCTGATTAAGAACGCCATACTGTTTCACCATGTCTTTGGTGAAATCCAGCACGCGTGGGAAAATCGCGTCGCAGCTTTCCAGAATTTTCTTTTCAGTATCGGAGATCATCTAAAAGCTCCTTACTTCTTCGCCGAGGATTAGATCGGCATCGGTGGCCTGAACCACCTGTTCTATTGTCAGGCCTTCGGCGATTTCTTTCAAGACCAGCCCGTCTTTGGTGACATCCATTACAGCCATGTCGGTAATGATCCGCGAGACACATTTTTCCGCCGTCAGCGGTAGAGTGCATTTTTTCAGGATTTTCGAATTGCCGTGCTTGTCCTGATGTGTGCACAGGATCAGGATGTTCTTGGTTTTTTGTGCAAGTTCCATGGCGCCGCCAATGCCCGGCGAAAATTTTCCGGGAATTTTCCAGTTCGCCAGATTGCCTTCCTGATCTACTTCAAAAGCACCCATCACAGACATATCAAGCTTCGCCCGCCGGATCATGGCAAAGGAAACGGCACTATCGAAGAAGGCACCGCCGGGGCGTGTGGTGATATAGCTGCCACCCGCATCAATAAGCGCGGGATCTGCTGTTGCCACGCTCGCTTTTCGGCCAGCGCCCAGTACCCCGTTTTCGGAATGGATCATGACATCCCGGTCCGCTGGCAGGTAATTCACCAGCATGGTTGGTACGCCAATGCCCAGATTGATGGTCTGGCCGTCCGTGATTTCATGGGCGGCGCGTTTCAGGATTCGTTCAAGGCTCATAACGGCCCTCCATCAAATCATATTCCGGGCCAGAGGCATCAATCTTGACGACCTTTGAAACAAAGGCAGATGGGGTATGCACCGTTTCCGGTGCGATACTGCCCGGTGTCACCAGATTGGGGGTTTCCACAATCACAGTTTCTGCTGCCATGGCCATCAGCGGGCAGAAATTCATGGCGGTCGCTCGGTAGGTCAGGTTGCCGAAAGTGTCTGCCCGGCCCGCATGGAAAAGCGCAAAATTGGCATAGAGTGCGGGCTCGATTTTCACCTGTTTGCCCTGCCAGTCGATAATGTCTTTCTTGTCTGTGATTTCGCTATGAAGGCCGATGTCGGTAAGGAAGCCGAAGCTGCCAGCGCCTGCCGTGCGGATTTTTTCTGCCAAAATGCCCTGCGGGAAGAAGGAAACTTCAAGACTGCCATCGTTCATCAGATCGACCACCTTTTTATTCAGGCCGATGTGCGTGGTGATGAGCTTTTTCACCTGCCCGTTTTCGATCAGGCGGCTGATGCCAATGCCTGTCTCATTCGCGTCATTCTTGATCAGGGTCAGGTCGGTCTGGCCCTGTCTCAATAATTCCTCGATCAAGGTGAAGGGCGTGCCGGGCGAGCCGAAACCACCGATCATGATGTCGGCCCCGTTCGGGATCAGGGCGATTGCCTCTTCGATTACAGTATGTTTGTCCATCTTGAAAGATAACTCCAGGGCATGCGGGACTTAAAGCGCCGGTTCGCTTGCGTAGCTGCGTTTGGTTTCGATATCGCCTTCACGGAACATGAACTTGTTGCTGAGCGCATAGGCAATGGTTACGGCTGGCACGATGAGGCCGAAGAAGGTGTAGGGCAGGTAATCAAGCGTCGCGACACCAAGGACGGACGTATAATAAACGCCGCCCAGCCCCCACGGCACCAGCGGGGATGTGGCAGTTGCCGAATCTTCGCTTACGCGCGAACAAACCTGCGGCAACAGTTTTTGGGCCCGGTACACAGGCACCAGCATGCGGGCAGGAATAATCAGCGCCATAAACTGGCTGGCGGCCAGAAGGTTTACGGCAAAGGAAGAAAAAACGTGTGTCACCACAAGGCCGCCCGTGTTGTGAACAAGATGGCGGATCTTGGTCAGGATCACGTCCAGCATCTTGGTTTTTTCCAGCACACCGCCCATCGATAGCGCGATAAAGCCGAGCGAGATGGTCCACATCATGTTCTGAAGGCCGCCGCCGGAGAGAATCTTGTCCACCTGTTCGATCCCAACGTCTGAGACAAAACCGAAGTTCATGAAGGTCAGCATCTGATTAAGCGTAAAACCCTGCAGTGTGACGGCGAGCGTCATACCCGCAAGGGACGCTATAATCATCACCGCAAGGCCGCCCATGCGCATTATGATCAGCGCAACAACCAGCACAGGCGGCAATAGCGTGATCGGGTTCAGGGAGAAATTCTTGGAAATACCAGCAAGGATGTTCTGCACATTCTCATCATTTACGGCGCCGCTATAGTCGGTCATCACGCCCATGAAGAAATAGATGGCCAGCGTGATCAGGATAGCGGGGCCAGTGCTGTAGATCATGCTGCGGATATGATCGAACAATTCTGCCTGCGCCACAGCGGAGGCGAGATTGGTGGAATCAGAAAGCGGCGACATTTTGTCTCCGAAGATCGCGCCCGAAATAACAGCCCCTGCCGTCAGTTCCGCCGGGATGCCGAGGCCAAGGCCGATACCCATGAAGGCCACGCCGAAAGTGGCGGCGGTGGTCCAGCTACTGCCGGTGGATAGCGATCCGATCGAGCAGATCAGGCAGGCGGAGAAGAGGAAATAATCAGGCGTTAGCAATTGGATGCCGTAATAGATCAGGGCCGGGATGGTGCCAGCGGCTGTCCAGCTTGCGATCAACACACCCA
This sequence comes from Alphaproteobacteria bacterium, assembly GCA_013372925.1. GTDB lineage: Bacteria > Pseudomonadota > Alphaproteobacteria > Sphingomonadales > Kordiimonadaceae > Kordiimonas. The sequence goes on along the minus strand of JABXIV010000112.1, from coordinate 993 downwards.
CCATCATCAGGATCATCATGGGCAGCATGGCGATATTGCAGCCATAAAGGATGGCTTCCTGAACATCATGCCAGCGGTACCCGCTTAGAAGGGCAACGACAGATGCGAACGCGGTTACAATGATCAGGGTTATCTGTGTTGACCCTGTGTTATCGAACACGAAAACCTGCGTTGAAATCGCAACCATCAGGAACAGGACAACGCTTATTGCGCCTGCAAATCCCACCCCTTTTTCCTGATCCTCAGTTTCCATTTAACCTCCCGCATCGCTAGCCCCATGCCAGCCCAGCTTTCGGGCCGGCAAATTCCACTCTCCATCATGCACGCACTATACACTTGTCCCTATATACATAACAATATATGATCATTTAGCATAATTTGATGAGTATTTATTATGGCTGATCTAAACCTTTCCTCCCTGAAGTCGCTCACTATTTTCAAGACCTTGTTTGAAACTGGCTCAGCTACCAAGGCGGCAAAGGCGCTGGGGATCACGCAGTCGGGCGTTAGTCGGTCCCTGGCGGCGCTTGAGGAAAACCTGGGGCTGTCGCTTTTCATCCGGGACAAGAACCGCCTTGTTGCGAAGCCCGAGGCGGAAGAGCTGTATAACGCTATCCTTGGCCTGATGTTTAACCTGGACGAGTTGAAGCACAGCATTCTGGCGCTCAGGGAATTTGGGGTTTCCCGCGTGCGGATCGCCAGCATCCCGGGGCTTGCCTTTGGATTTGTGCCGCGCCTTGTCGCCCGCCTTCTGGAGGCAAACCCAAAACTGAATGTATATTTCGATATGATGGCGACAGCAGATGTGGTGCGGTCTGTTGAAGCAGGCCAGTTCAATATCGGTTTTGTCACCATGCCGCTGGCGACCGAGCAGCTTCAACTTGATAGGGTTGCGCGTACAGATGCTGTGTGCCTTGTGCCGAATAAGCATCCGCTCGCACAGAAGGATGTGATCGATGTCACTGACCTTGCGGGCCAGCATGTGATTTTTGC
>JABXIV010000076.1 GCA_013372925.1 Alphaproteobacteria bacterium | reverse complement strand
CTTGAGCAATTTTCCAAAATGATCGTTGCCATGTAAAACGACCTGATATTGAAGCAGGTCTAAACAACCCGGCAGCTTTATCTTTGCAAGCTTCCCTGAAAAACCGCTGGTGCGCCCTAGCCGGGTTTGGCGCTTGCCGCGGAGTGTGAAAGCTTACACTTGACTACATTTAAATCTCTCGGCCTTGCCGAGCCTATCCTTCGTGCGTTGAGCGGAGAAGGATACACGAACCCGACCCCCATTCAGGCCGGTGTTATTCCCGCCATGCTGGAAGGCAAAGACCTTGTGGGCATTGCCCAGACAGGCACCGGCAAAACCGCCGCCTTCGTGCTGCCTTTGTTGCAGCGCATTCAGGCGCTTAACAAACGGCCATGGCCTAAAAACTGCCGGGCGCTGGTGCTTGCCCCCACGCGGGAGCTTGCTGCCCAAATCGAAGACGGTATCCGCACCTATGGCCAATATTTGAAAACCACGAGCGCTGTTGTTGTGGGCGGTGCCAAACCGGGCCCACAAATTCGTGCCATGGCGCGCGGGGTAGACATTCTGGTGGCGACGCCGGGCCGCCTTGAAGATCATATGCAGGCCGGTGCCATCCGCCTTGATGAAACAACCACTGTCGTGCTGGATGAAGCCGACCAGATGCTGGACCTAGGCTTCATGCCAGCGATCCGGCGCATTCTGGCTGCGCTGCCAAAAGATCGGCAAACAGCGCTTCTTTCAGCCACCATGCCAAAGCAAATCCGCGCTCTGGCGCAGGAATTTTTGCGCAACCCTGTTGAAGTGGCGGTTGCCCCGCAATCCAAGCCGATTGACCGCATCGAGCAAACCCTGATCCATGTGGAGAAGGCCAACAAGCGCCAGATGCTGGTGGATGTGATGAAGCGCGAAAAAATCGACCGCGCTGTTGTCTTCACCCGCACCAAGCATGGTGCGAACAAGCTGGCGCAGCTTCTGGTGAACAACGGCCTCAAGGCAGACGCCATCCACGGCAACAAGAGCCAGAACCAACGTGTGCGCACGCTGGACGACTTCAAGGCCGGTAGAACGCCTATTCTTGTTGCCACTGACATTGCCGCCCGCGGCATCGACGTGGAAGGCGTGTCCCACGTGGTGAATTTCGACCTGCCCAATGTGTCCGAAGTATTCGTGCACCGTATCGGGCGCACGGCGCGCGCAGGCAAAAGCGGCATCGCCATCTCCATCTGTGATGAGACCGAGCGCGAATTCCTGCGCGACATTGAAAAGCTGATCGGCTTCAAGCTGAAGCTTGATCCCCTGAGCGAGACCGACTTGGTGCCCGAACAGGCGCCGGAAAAGCCGGGTTCCCGCAACGGGCGCGGCAATGGTCGCGGCAGAACCCGGAGAGCAGAAGGAAATGGCAGCAAAAAGCCTGGCACGCGTAAACCGCGGCCAAACCGGGCGAAGAAAGCCAAAAGGCCACAGCAGGAAGCTGCCCAGAACGCCGACGGCCAAAACACCACGGCCCAGAACACGTCAAGAACCGCAAGGCCTGCAAATAGACAAACAGCCAAACCCAAGGCCCGCAAGCACCGCAAAGGCGGCAACAAGCCTTCAGTTGGCGCTGATGATGCTGGCCTGAGCCGCATGCTCGGCAACATCACCCGGTCACAAAAACCTTCTCAGCGGTCTGCCCGCCAGACCGCCGGACAGCGCTAGAACGGCTGATCCAACCAATTCGGGCGGGGTTCTTCCCCGCCCGCACCGGAAGTTGCGCCAATCATGGCCTTTCCACAAAAGAAAAGATCGTAGATGCTACGTTTCAAGATCATGGCCCGATTAAAGGGCCTGCTGCTGCCGATGCTGATCGGCGGCATTTTCGTCATGCCCGCAAGCGCGCAAGACATCCCTGCAAACGCCACCAAGAACCGCTATGGCAGCAATTGGACCTGCGATGAAGGGTACCAGCGTAACGACCAAAGTTGCATCAAACTGGTTGTCCCCGACAATGCCTTTGCCAATGGCCGCACTTATGGCACCGGCTGGTCCTGCAAGCGCGGCTTCCAGGTTGCTGACAAGGAAAACAAATGTGAAAAAATCTCGGTTCCTGCGCATGCCTATCTGAACTCAAGCGGTTCAAGCTGGCTGTGTGACCGCGGATACCGGGCAGATAACGACCGCTGCGAGAAGATCAACGTGCCTGCAAACGGCTTTCTTACCAACAGCAGCTATGGCCGTGGCTGGTCATGCGTACATGGTTTTCGCGCTGAAGGCGACATGTGCGAGAAAATCACCGTTCCCGCCAACGCCTATTTCGTCGCATCGGGCTTTGGTCGGGGTTGGAACTGCAAACGCGGCTTCAAGCAGGATAACGGTACGTGTGAGGCCGTGACCGTGCCAGCCAACGCCTTCCTGAAGGAAGACGGCGACGCATGGCAGTGTGACCGGGGTTTCAGCAGGATCAATAACGCCTGCAGCGCCATCGACTTGCCTGCAAACGCGCACATCAATTTCTCCGGCAACGGCTGGGAATGTGACGACCCATACCGCAAGCATGGCGACAGATGCGAGATGCCGGAACGCTAAACCCGGCAGGATCGCCCACAGTAGCAGCAAGTGGCCGAGGGGCTGTCGTCTATCCTGTGAAATGCCGGGCAGCCCAATCAAGCAGCGCGGTATTCACCTCATCGGCCTTTTCCTGCTGGCTCCAGTGCCCGCAGCCCACAAGGTCCACCCGCTCATAATCGCTGCACAGCTCGGGCATCGCCACGGCGATCTCGGGCGGGCACGCGCGGTCAAGGTCTGCAGTGATCATCAGGCATGGCTGGTTCACCACCGGCAGCTTGCCTTCGCCGTCCAGAAACCGCTTCTGGTCCTGCCAGTTGGCGGTCATGTTGCGGTAGTAATGCAGGGGTGCAGTGAACCCGTTCCTGCTGTACGCTTCGGCATAAACCTTCAGGTCGTCTTCCGCCATCAATGGGGCACCCCCCCATTTTTCTTCGCCAAGTTCCAGAAGCCCGATCAGGTCGAGGCTTTTTTCCGCGAACGGAATTTCTGTTGGCCGCTTGGTGCGCGCGCCCGGCTTCCGAAGGAAAAAGCGGAAGGTGGCTGCAAGGTCGCGTTCCAGCACCGGCTCGCACGCGCCCTCCGTTTGGAAGCGCACGATATACATATCCTCGCCAAACCGGCCGCGCAGCATCTGGATGGGGTCGATGGGGTATGGCGGCAACAGCGGCACATTCAGCCCCGCAAGCCCCAGAACCCTGTCGCCTTGATAAAAGGGAAGCTGCCACATCACCAGCGCACCCCAGTCGTGGGAGACAAAAATCGCCTTGTCGATGCCGTAATGGTCCAGAATGCCAGCCACCGCACCGGTCAGCTTTTCCATGGTATAGTGCGCTTGGCCCAAAGGCGCAGACGACGCCCCATACCCCGGCATATCGGGCGCGAACACGGGATAGCCCGCATCCGCAAAGGCCTTCACCTGTGCGCGCCAGCTATAGGCAATTTCGGGGAAGCCGTGCAGGAACACCACCGCCGGTTTGTCGGCCTGCGCCACATCCGGCCCCGCGCGGTATACCGCCAGTTCAAATCCATTTGCCTGCACCATATCTGGCGTGCCAAGCGTGCTCATAAGCGCTCCCTCGCTTTTTGATCCCTATCCGGCCACCGCGCCGATGAACATGGCGGCGATGGCGAGCGGTGCGATATAGCGCACCACCGCGTACCAGATATGAAATAGCGTGCCCTCGCGCATCGGCAAGGCAGTGCGCACATCCTCACGCGAAAGCGCCCAGCCCACCATCAGCGCATAGGCAAAGCCCGAGATCGGCAGCACAAAGTTGCTGACCCCTTCGCGGATCAGGTCAAACATGGTCATGCCGTCAAGCCCCAGGAAAGCGAGCGGATAAACATCGCGCCCGCCCGCAAAGCTATAGATTGTGAACAGGCTAAGCAGGACTGACAGGCCCGCCATCACAAGTGCCCCCTTGCGGCGGGACCAGCCTGCTTCTTCAAGCCGCGCCACGGTGGGCGACAGGAGCGAGATCGAGCTTGTTACCGCCGCAAACGTCAGCAACAGGAAAAACACAAAGGCCACCACGGCCCCGCCCGGAATTTCCGCGAAAATCAGCGGCAGCGTCAGGAACACAAGGCCCGGCCCGGCGGCAGCATCCACCCCGCTTGCGAACACCAGCGGGAAAATGGCAAGCCCGGCGGCCAGCGCCACAAACAGGTCCATCGCCACAATCCAGAAGGTGGCGCGCGGCAGGTTCACATCCCGCCCCATATAGGAGCCATAGGTCATGATGCCGCCAACACCCACCCCAAGCGTAAAGAAGGCCTGTCCCACCGCTTCAAGGAACAGGTGGGCCGACAGCTCCATGCGGTGAAAACCGAACAGGAAATCGGCCGCCGCGGCCATGTCGCCCGTTTGCCCCGCATAAACCATCAGCCCCAGCAGCATGAACAACAGCGCAGGCATCATGATTTTCCCGGCTTTCTCAAGCCCCGTTCGGATATCGAAAGAAACAATCAGCGCCGTGAAGGCCATAAAAAGGGCCGACCACAAAAGCATGAAGGGCACGCCTTCCTTGAAGCTGGCATCAAGCGCCCGCACCTGCCCGTCAGACCAGCCTTTAAAGCCACCGCCCGCGGCCTCAAGCCCGTAATACATGGCCTGCCCCGCAATCACCGCATAGAAGGACAGCACGAAAAT
>JABXIV010000145.1 GCA_013372925.1 Alphaproteobacteria bacterium | reverse complement strand
TATGGCCCTGCGGATGGCGCGCACTGAGGTCATCTAAGATATTCGCCTGACGTTTGGCGGCTTTCTGCCAGAAGGGGACGTTGGCGACATACAAACATTCCTACGAAGGAATATTCGCTTCCTGACCCAAAGCTGACCATCACCCTCTATAGGGTGATGGTTGCATCACTAAGGTCATCCAGCGTCAGGCCAACAAGGAAAACACTATTTCCCCCAAGGTCTATAAGAAGTCCATCCGCGCCATTTTGCGATGTTTCTGTTGCTGCGGCCTGGACATCACCGATTCCCCCAAAATCGGCCTCCACAAACCGGAGGTCCAAAATATCTTCAGTCGCATCAAAATCTGCAACCACGTCATCGCCGGAAATTGCCGTGAATGCAAATGTGTCTTCCCCGTCCCCACCAGTCAGCGTGTCATGATCACCCGCACTGCCCCAAAGGGTATCGTTCCCGTTGCCGCCGTTGACGCTATCACTGCCTTCTCCGTTATAGATCAGGTCATTCCCTTCACCACCAAACAACGTGTCCTCACCTTCACGGCCATAAATGACATCATCACCTTTGCCGCCATCAATCAGGTCATCCCCCACACCGCCACCAAGCGTGTCGGCGCCTTCATCCCCATTGACGGTGTCGTCACCGTCATCGCCGCGCCCGGCCCACACCAGGTCGTTGCCGCTGCCGCTGTTTACAAGGTCGTGCCCTTGGCCGCCCCGCAGCAGATCATCGTCACCGCCACCGTCGATGTCGTCATTGCCAACGCCACCGTCGATTGTATCGCGCCCGTCGCCCGCGGAGACCCGGTCGTCTCCCGAACCACTTTCGATAAAGTCGTCTTCATTGTGCCCATTGATGACATCGTCATCCGCACCGCCCGTCTGCTCCCAGACATCGATGACGGTTATGTCGAATTCCTCTGAGCTGCTTGCCCCCAAGCTATCTGACACTGTCACCGTCAGGGTGACGGTTGGTTCTGTTTCATAGTCAAGCGCCGCGCCCGGCTTCAGCATCAATTGATCATCGTCAGAGACCATGAAACGGTCGTCCGATACACTGTACCTGAGGGAGCGACTGTCCGGGTCAGATGCACTCAAGATGCCGACCACAGCGCCCGGCACCACCTCGCTGACCGTTGTATCATCCAGCCTCAAGTTCCGGGGGGCGTCATTCACGCTGGCAATATCTATCGTCATGGTCGCTTCACTGCCCGACGAAGCCGTCCCGTCACTGACCCTATAATCAAAGGACACCGTACCGTTGAAGTTGCTGGCTGGCCTATAGTCCAGGTCCGATATATCACTGGCCGCGATCACATCACCAACCTCGACCGCCTCCCCCGACAGCCTCAACGTCCCGCGGCTTGGCAGATCTACGATTTCAATAGTGTCCAACGTGTCGCTGGTGTCGACATCCTCGAAATTAAAGTCACTCTCCGAGAACTGCACGCGCTGGTCTTCCCGTCCGGAGACCGCACCACCAGAGCTGGTCGGCACATCATTGACGCCGGTGATTGTAACGACAATATCCTGCGTGGTGCCGTCAGCGGATTCCACCGTGATCGTGTCCGCCAGCGTATCGCCAGCGGCGAGGCCCTGAACCGCGCTATCGCTATTGTCGACTGTGTAGGTCCAGTCGCCGTTGGCGGCGATCTCTAATGTGCCGTTGGCCCCGCCAATGGTTTCCGCACTGAAACTGTCCTGCCCGGTATCCGCGTCGCTTACCGTTGCTGTGCCGGTTGTTGTCGTGCCGTCTTCATTGATGGCGCCTGTCAGGTCGCCGCCAAAGCTTGGGGCGTCATCTACGCCCGAAATGGTAACGATGATATCCTGCGCTGTGCCGTCATCGGACGCCACAGTCAGCGTGTCCTGCAGCGTGTCGCCAGCCGTCAGACCCTGAACGGCGCTGTCTGCCTCATCGAGATCATAGACCCAGTCGCCATTCGCGGCGATTACAAGGTCGCCATAAGTGCCCGAAATCGTGTCTGCATCGAAGGTGCCTTGCCCGGCATCCACATCCGCGACAGTCGCGGTTCCGCCAACACTGTCCGTATCCTCGCTGAGGCTGCCTGTGAGGTTGCCGCCGAAGGTGGCAGCATCGTTCGCGCCATCAATAGTGATGACAATATCCTGCGTGGTGCCGTCCACCGACTGAACAGTGAGCGTATCCTGAAGCGTATCGCTGCTGGCAAGCCCCTGAACGGTGGCGTCTGTTTCATCAAGATCATAGATCCAGTCACCGTTCGCATCAATCGTCAGGTCACCATAGGTGCCGGTGACAGTGTCTGCACCGAAATTGCCCTGCCCCGCGTCTACGTCCGACACCGTCGCCGTGCCGACCAACGTATCAGTGTCCTCATTCAGACTGCCTGTCAGGTCACCGCCGAACGTTGCGCCGTCGTTGGCGCCATTAATCGTGATAACGATGTCCTGCGTGGTGCCATCGTCGGACGCCACGGTGATGGTGTCCTGCAGGGTGTCGCCCGAGAGAAGGCCCTGGACAGTGGCGTCTGTTTCATCCAGGTCATAGGTCCAGCTGCCGTTTGTGGCGATAGTCAGGTCACCGTAGGTACCGGAAATTGTATCGGCTGCGAATGTGCCTTCACTTGCATCCACGTCCGCGACAGTCGCGGTCCCGCCTACACTGTCCGTATCCTCACCCAGGCTGCCTGTGAGGTTGCCGCCGAAGGTGGCAGCATCGTTCGCGCCATCAATGGTGATAACGATATTCTGGCTGGTGCCGTCGGCCGAGGTAACCGCTAGCGTGTCCTGCAGTGTGTCACTGCCGGAGAGCGCCTGCACGCCCGACAGCGTCTCATCGAGGTCATAAACCCAGTCACCGTTTGCATCAATCGTCAGTTCACCATAGCTGCCGGTGATTGTATCCGCGTTGAAGCTTTCGTCGCCATTGCCGTCGGCGTCAGAGATCGTCAGCGCGCCGCCGATAGTGTCCGTGCTGTCTTCGCCCACCGACCCGGTGGTATCGCCGCCGATTTCGGCTGCCCTGTTAGATGGTATGAAGACAATAGTATCAATAATTGCCTGGAAATCGGCGGCGGAGGTCACGGTAAAGCTGGAGATATCAGTCCAATCCGATGGAGTGACCGTTGTACCTCCATTTGCGGATGCTGCGCTAATGGTGATCGCGGTTCCTGTGGACGGTGTGAAGACAATGTCACTAGTGGCGATATCGAGAAAATCGTCCCAGTCGAAACTTGTAATTGTCACCGGAATATCAAAAGAAACAGTGACGCTGTCAGTGCGATTATTCGCACCAAATGGTTGCAATGCCAAGGCAAAACCATCAAAAGCTGCCCCACTTGCGTAAGTCCATGTGGCAGCATTACTCAAAGTGAAGGTAACTTGGACGCCATCCACGGTCTGTGTCACAACCGAGGAAGAAATACCGGATACGCCGCTTTGAAAGTCGAACGTCGGCAGCGTATGCGGATAGGCGGCTTCTGCTGCCTGCATGAAGGGGGACGGTGTGCCGATCGACCATGTGCCGCCAATGTCTGGCGTGCCAACGGGCCCTTCCGCCGCAAAAACATCCGCCCCCGTATGGGCAGATAGCGCGCTAACAAAAGCCTTGCCCGCAACACCTTCGCCCACCGAACAGGCCCAGAGGGAAATCTGCGCGGGCCGCGCCAGCGCGAATTTCACCGTTGCCAGGGCTTCGCTGTGTGCATCGAGATAGGCGGTATCAACGCAGGTGCCTGCAAGCCTGAGCGCCCCGGCCTCCCCATGGGCCAGGATATGAAGCTTTCGAACCCCGAAATGCTGGGAAAGCGCCTGCACGATCTGGGCGACCGGGTCTATTCCCACCGTCAATGCAACCACCGGCATGGGCCGCGCCAGGCCGCTCAGAAGGATATCCGCGTCGGCAATGTCGCTATCGACAATCAACAGTTCATGGCTTTTGCGCGCGTCATGATCAAAGGCTTCATTCAAGATAGTCATGGAGTCTCTCCCGGTTTCCCCTCGCCCGTATTGACCACCGACCAGCCTAAAATGTCACACACCACCTCGCCCTTGATGGTGAAGCCGTCTGTGCCGTTTAGGCCTGAAAATTCTATGTCTCTCATGGTCAACCCTGTCTCTCACCAAGGGATGATCCGCTTGGCCCTTACGCCACATGGCGCCAGATAAAAATTGCACAGGGTTCGCCTGAAAATCCTGCCAATCCCCCGGCCATTCCAGCCATGGCAGATATGTCGGACATCAATGGCAGAAATGTCTGCCAAACGGAGCAGGCAGGCGATAGGAAACCACGTGCTTCCCTTTGAAATCCCTAAGCTTTTTCGCCTAATATTTTCGCGAAGCTGGCGGGGTCGCTCAATAAACAAGGCTATACGCAGCGTGTCCAAAGCTATACACTGCGTACCAGGTTCTCAGTAATTCAACGATACGATCACACTATGCCACCATAGGGTGCAGCTGCTTGGGATTGGAGCGATGCAAAATACAGATACAGACACAGGCATTGATACCGGGGATCTGATCGCGCGGTCACATTTCACCACCGCTGCGCTGGCCGCGCCGGAACGGTATGACGCATGGCAGGATAGTATCTCGGTCCTTTATGACGTTGCACCGCTTAGTGAAACGCTGGACAGCGGGTTTGACGCCAATATAGAAAGCTTCATGATCGGTAGCCTGATGGCAGCCAGATGCCGGTGCCGGGTACAGACGTTTGCGCGCACTAACAGCACAGTTGCGCGGGACGGTATGGACCATATCCTGGTGCAATATTACCATGCTGGCGGCAATGTGATCCAAAGTGGCGATAGTTTTATCAAGACATTGCCCGGTGACATCCAGATTCTGGATATGTCGCAGGAAACCAAACTGTTCACCCATAGCGACGGCCTGTTGCCGGGAACACGCGGCGGCCCCCGCGAATATGAAAATTTCAGCTTTTTTATCGCCCGAGACCGGCTGGAACAGCTTATGCCTGCCCTGCATTTGCTGCACCGGACAGTCTTGCAGGCGGGCACGCCTCAGAACCGAATTTTGAGGGCCTATATCTCCAGCTTGTTTGATAATGCTTCAGCCATGACGCAAGGCGAAGCTGAGCGGCTGGTGCAGCCAACAGCCGAGCTGTTCGCGGCCACCGTGGGACAAGCGCCAGAGGTTATTGAACTGGCGCAAGAAACGCTTGATCAGGCGTTGCTGCTGACAGTCAAGAATTTCATCGACCAGCATCTTGGGTTCCCCGCACTTGGCCCCGATATGATTTGCAAGCGTCTGGCGATTTCGCGGTCCAGTCTCTTTCGAGCCTGCCGACCGTTAGGCGGCGTGGCCACTTTCGTCCGGGAACGTCGCCTTCATCATGCGCGCAGGTTGCTATCGCGTCCAGGCGGACGAGACACTGTCAAGAGCATCGCCTACAGGCTTGGATTTTCGGGGCCCAGTAGCTTCGCCCGGTCCTTCCGCCAGCAGTTCGGGTTCGCCCCGTCTGAATGCCAGGAAATGTATCTGGCCACCCTGCACAGCCGTGCATCGCTACAGATGACGAGTGCCCTGCCGGTTGGCGACCGCCGCTATGAATATTGGATGATGAACCTGGTTGCCTGATCGCGTGCTTTTGCGCCCTGCTGCTGTGCCTAGAATTTACCCATATTGCCGACAAGCCGTGTGCTTAGGGACAGCGCCAAATCCCCTGGCGTGTAGAGCATGTCAGTATTCGCCGCCTGTGTCGCCACCTCCAGGGACTGAAGCGGCGCCGCAATCGACACGGTATCGATCAGGTCTGTCAGTTGCTTCAACTGCGCGCTGTCTGTGACAGGATCAGACGGGGCGCCAACGCCTGGCGGAGCCGCAGACAGAACCGCCGTTTCATCGGTCTGCCTGCTGATATGATAGGTATCGCCTTCAGCTTCGTTGAAGCAAACCGCCACCAATTCGGAACAAACCAGATAATGGTCTCGCCGCCACAAGTCGAGCAGATGCGTATAAAGATTGACCAGCATCAGGCGGATTTTATCTTCCCGGCCACCTGCCAGCAGAATATCCGTCCACCACTTGCCAAACCGGGCCTCCAGAATACCTCTGATCTCGGCCATCACAGCGCCTTCGCCGCGCCGAAACAGGCACCACAGCGTCAGCAACACGGCATGATAATAGCCATATTTTATGGGCTGCCCCAGTAGCGACTGGGCCTTTTCAGTCACGGGGCCCGTGAGCAGGCTTGCGCTGCCGATATCGATCGCGCCGTCATGGTAGCGGTAGACACTGATCGCTCCGTCCCAGTATTCCTCCAGACGCGTTGACTGGACCCCGCTCAATCCTGATTCAATGACGTTCCGGTCCGCGCCAACGATGGCTGCATGAAAGAACTTGTTGTTGTCCACCATCGTGATCGCCCAATGGACAAGCGGCATGAGCTTTTTGACTTCCTCTTCATCGAAAGGCTTGCCGCTGACCCAGTCCGCAATGGCTTCATAGATCAATCCGCGAATTTCCTTGTCCGGCAATGGCTCGTACTGAAGCAGCAGGATATCACCCGGTTGCACATCAGCCTTGGTGATGCGGTCGTCGCCGGTTGGGGTGTTCGTCATGTCGTCCATGATATTGCTCCTTCAATCTGCCTGCCGCCGTCATGGCTTGATCAGACACTGCCACGGTGCGCGGGAAAAATCCTGCCAATCATAGGGAATTCCTAGCCATGGCAGGAATACCACGGATAATGGCAGAAATGTCGGCGCGGTACAGAGCAACCGCCTAGCCCTGACCTGACGCTGCATCTTCAAGAATTTCAGAAGGTGTCCTGCCATAACTGTTCTGGAACAACCTGGCAAAATAGCTGACGTCCCGGAAGCCGCATTTATATGCCGCTTCGGAAACATTGACAGCACGCGCGGCCAGAAGCTTGTGCGCGTGCTCCAACCGCAGCCTGCGGATTAACGCCGCCGGTGTCTGGGCCGTCAGGTTGACGACCTTGCGGTGCAGCTGGCGCGTGCTGATGGCCATGGCATCGGCCAGCTCAGCAACCTGAAAATTGAAATCGCCGAGATTTTCCTCAATGACGCTCCGCAGCCGGTTTTCAAATACCTGATCCTTGGACAGAATCTCCGGATCAATATTCTTTGCCGCCTCGATCGTCCGGTAAGTGATCTCGGCCTCGAGAATTTCGGTTTGCTCATCAGCTGTCTGCCTGGCTTCCGCCAGAGACTGGATCATGTCATTGAAGCCGCTTGCGATGTCGCCGAACTCGTCGCGCGTTGTCACGCTGAGCGCCTGATCAAGGCGCCCCTCATCCACCTGCGCCAGCCCCGCCCTGATGGTGCGCAAGGGCTCGACGATCAGGCGGGACACCAGCGGCCGGAAGATGAACACCACCGCGAAGGTCGAAGCAACCAGAAAGATGGCGACCGGCCACATTAGGGCGTGGACCTTGCGCAACTGACCGTACTGGAGATCAAACCAGAGCGCCTCCCCCTGCCCGCTGAGCAGCGGCAAGGTGGTCAATGTTGTCCCTGTCAGGTTTCTGTCATCCCCTCTGTGGATTCCGATCGCACGCTCGAGAACCAGCGACCAGCGTTCGACTGGGCGTCCAAAGTTGAAACGTATCGCCCCGTCTGGGGTTAGAACCAACTGCACGATTGCCTGCCCGCTTTCGCTTCCGGCCCTTCTCGCGGGAGCAGACCAGACGATGACAGCCACCGTGTCGGTGACATTTGTGGAGACATCGGCCCTGTAACCTGGCAGGCAGGAAGGTGCAATGACGGGCACGGCCCGCATGCAGGCGTTGTTGTTGCCACTC
>JABXIV010000196.1 GCA_013372925.1 Alphaproteobacteria bacterium | reverse complement strand
CCTTGTGCATGTCGATGAAGATTTCGCCGACACTGCCATCGTCATATTCGCCGGTACGCAGGTAAACCTTGTGACCGCCGACAATTGCCTTTTGAGTGTAGCCTTTACGCCGTTCTGGCAGACGCTTGCGCTTGGTGCCGCCTTCACGTTCCACTTCAACGATGCGCTCAACGATGCGCTCAGCAACAACTTCTGCCTTCTCGGCAACGCTCTTTTCCTCAAGCTCTTCTTCAAGGTCTGCGTCATCAAGCAGGGCTGCATTCAGAGGTTGGCTGAGCTTGGAGCCATCCCGATAAAGCGCGTTGGCCTTCAGCGCAAGCGACCAGCTCAGCTCATAGGCAGCCATGCAGTCGTCTACGTCTGCGCTGTTCGGCATGTTGATGGTTTTGGAAATCGCACCTGAGATGAAAGGCTGGGCTGCCGCCATCATGTAAATGTGGCTCTGCCAGCTCAGTGACCGCTTGCCGATCTTGCCGCATGGGTTGGCGCAATCGAATACGCTATAGTGCACTTCCTTCAGGTGCGGTGCACCCTCAAGGGTCATGGCACCACAGCAGTAAAGGTTCGCTGCCGCGATTTCTTCCCTGTCGAAGCCGATGGCGGCCAAGAGGTCGAAATTATAGTCGTTGAGTTGCTCGTCAGTCAGGCCCAGCGTTTCTTTGCAGAAATCTGTGCCCAGTGTCCACTGGTTGAACACGAACTTGATGTCAAACGCGTTTTTGAGCTGCTCTTCAACCAGATCAAGCTCTTTGGTTGTGAAACCACGCTCTTTAAGCGTTTCGTGGTTTACACCAGGCGCGCCCTTCAGCGTGCTGTGGCCAACGGCGTATCGCTTGATTTCATCAATCTGATCATCGTCATAACCCAGCACAGTAAGGGCCTGTGGCACGATGCGGTTGATGATCTTGAAGTAGCCGCCACCAGCAAGTTTCTTGAATTTCACAAGCGCGAAATCAGGCTCGATACCAGTGGTGTCGCAGTCCATCACAAGGCCGATGGTGCCGGTCGGTGCGATCACCGTTGCCTGCGCGTTGCGGAAGCCGTGCTCTTCACCGATTTCCAGTGCCTGGTCCCAAGCTTCGCCTGCAGCTACGCCAATGGCCGGATCGGTCAGGTTTTCAATGTCCAGCGGTACAGGCTTGGTGTGCAGTTGCTCATAGCCGTCTTCCTGGCCATAGGCGGCGCGACGATGGTTGCGGATTACGCGCAGCATGTGTGACGCATTTTTCTTGTAGCCGGGGAACGCGCCAAGCTCGGACGCCATTTCGGCCGATGTTGCGTATGCTACACCGGTCATAAGCGCTGTAATAGCACCACAAAGAGCACGGCCTTCGTCGCTGTCATAAGACATACCGAGGCTCATCAGCAGGCCGCCAATATTGGCAAAACCAAGGCCTAGCGTGCGATATTCGTAGGATAGCTTGGCAATTTCCTTGGATGGGAATTGCGCCATCAGTACGGAGATTTCCAGAACCATGGTCCACAGGCGGCAAGCGTGCTTGAAGTCTTCAACCTTGAAGCTGCCATCCTTGCTGCGGAAGGTCATCAGGTTCAATGACGCCAGGTTACAGGCCGTGTCATCAAGGAACATATATTCCGAACACGGGTTGGACGCGCGAATGTCGCCGGAGGCAGGGCAGGTGTGCCAATCGTTAATCGTGGTGTGGAACTGGATGCCTGGATCAGCGCACGCCCAAGCAGCATGGCCAACATCGCGCCACAGGTCCTTGGCGGAAATAGACCGTGCAACGCTACCGTCAATCCGGTTTACAAGGTTCCATTCTGCGCCATCGTTTACCGATTTCATGAAGTCGTCAGTAACGCGAATAGAGTTGTTGGAGTTCTGGCCGGAAACCGTAAGGTAGGCGTCGGAATCCCAGTCTGTGTTGTAGGTTTTGAACTCGATAGAGGTGTAACCCTGTTTTGCGAACTGGATCACGCGCTGAACATAGTTCTCAGGGATCATCACCTTGCGTGCAGCGATAATCTCTTTCTTCAGCAGTTTGTTTTCTTTGGGCTCAAATGCCTTTTCACCAAGGTCTGGCTTGGCGTCATAGCAGGCTTTGATAATGCGGTTCAGGTGAATTTCATTCAGTTTTGAACCTGAAACAAGCGCAGCAACCTTCTGTTCTTCAAGAACTTTCCAGTTGATGAACTCTTCGATATCAGGGTGATCAATGTCGACGACAACCATCTTGGCAGCCCGACGGGTAGTGCCACCAGACTTGATGGCGCCCGCCGCGCGGTCACCAATCTTCAGGAAGCTCATCAGGCCGGAAGACTTGCCACCGCCGGAAAGGCCTTCGCCTGCACCACGGATGTTCGAGAAGTTTGAACCAGTACCGGAGCCGTATTTAAAGAGGCGGGCTTCACGGGTCCAAAGGTCCATGATGCCGCCGTCATTCACGAGGTCATCGGATACGCCTTGGATAAAGCATGCATGTGGCTGTGGGTGCTCGTATGAGCTTTTTGATTTAACCAGCTTGCCGGTTTCAAAATCAACATAGTGGTGACCTTGGGCAGGGCCATCGATACCATAGGCCCAGTGGAGGCCGGTGTTGAACCATTGTGGGCTATTCGGGGCCGCCATCTGGTTAGAGAGCATGAAGCGCATCTCATCAAAGAAGGTGCGTGCATCTTCTTCAGATTCGAAATAACCGCCTTTCCAGCCCCAGTAGGTCCAGGTGCCTGCCAAACGGTCAAAAACCTGCTTGGCACTGGACTCAGAGCCGTAACGCTGATCTTTCGGCATATTCTCGAGGGCATCGAGGTCGGCTTCTTTGCGCCATAGCCAGCTTGGAACGTCATTTTCTTCAACGGTTTTTAGCGCCTGCGGTACGCCTGCTTTCCGGAAATATTTCTGCGCGATGATGTCAGTCGCAACCTGACTCCAATTGGTAGGTACCTCGACATTATCCATATGAAAAACGATCGATCCATCAGGATTGCGAATTTCACTGACAGCATTGCGCCATTCCTGGCCTGCATATGGACAAGACACATCTTTCGTAAAGCGGCGTTCAATACGCATGCGGTTCCCCCGTTAGGTTAATCCACCCATGTTTTGCTGGATTATTATGCATCTGCCACTTGCCCGTTTTGCCCCAAGTCAAGCGTGTGCGGCCCAGCCCCAAATTTCTATTCTCGACTACTATATCTAGTAGCGGCTCCCAAGAGCGGCCCCAATCCTATGGTTTAAAATGGCGGGGCGACAAGAGTTTATTTTTTATTAATGGCGTTGACATTTGTGCTTTCTATGATGCTCGAGCTACGACTCATTGCACTGCCGTGAGTCTTTCAAAACGGAGTTGTTTTTTTCCACTGCCACAAAAATTCCTCAAATCACCTGTAACAATTCTTTCACAGACTATTGCGGGTGCGCACATGCCGAATCAAAAGCCGGGTGTTGGCCGTGGTAAAGAAATGTCACAATTGCGAAATTTGAGGGCGGTTGCGGCTTTTCCTTCGCTGGCAAACGTGCTAAACGGGCGCGAATGTTCCTGCAATTAATGGAAAAATTGTTATGGCTGGTTTGATCTCTAAGTTGTTTTCATCTCCGATTTTCACGTGGTGGAATTCGGCAACCTTCGGCACGCGCCTCTTCACAAGCCGCAAGGGTGTGAAGGTCGGTGAAGATAACAAAGGCAATATCTACTATCAGGAAAAGAATGGGCACCGTCGCTGGGTTATATACAAGAACGGTCCTGTTGAGGCTTCCCGCGTTCCTGCGGACTGGCATGGTTGGCTTCATTACACTGTTGATGTACCGCCGACCGAACAAGCGCCTGTTGTGAAACCTTGGGAAAAAGAGCATCAGCCAAACATGACTGGAACAGATCAAGCTTACCTGCCTGCGGGTGCTGTGAATGCTGCAGAGCGTGCAGCTACCACTGCAGATTATGAGGCTTGGCGCCCTTAAGATTGGGCTGGTTTTTTGAAAGTACTTTATGTCTAGCAATCTTGTTGAATCGCTGATTGGCGCTTTGGTTCTTTTGATCGCAGGTTGGTTTTTGATGTTCGCTTACGAGCGGACGGACGCCGGAATGGCTGGTGGCTATACACTTGTCGCCCGGTTTGACCAGATTGATGGAATCAATGTAGGTTCTGACGTTCGACTGGCTGGTGTGAAGGTCGGCTCGGTTGTTTCGAACACGCTGGACAAGGAAACCTTCCAAGCCGTTGTTCGTTTTTCTGTTCAGTCTGGCATCAACCTTCCTACCGATACTGCGGCTGCGGTAAGCCAGGAAGGATTGCTTGGTGGTAAATATCTGCGGCTTTTGCCGGGCGGTATGCTGGAAGTGTTGGCGGATGGTGATGAAATCGAAGAAACGCAGGACGCCGTTGACCTGATCAGCCTGTTTGGTAAGTTCGCCACTGGCGATAGCAAAGATGACAACTAGCCTAAAGTACATTGTTTTTTCTTTGATGGCCGTCTTCGGCGCCGCTACAGCAGTAGCGCAGGAAGACCTCTCGAGCGATGCCAATCATGAAGATAATATTTCGCACCAAGCCGTCGTCCTGCGAGCGCTGGACAAAATCACTGCCCGGATTACGGAAATTGAGCTACCTATCGATGAAGAAGGTCGGTTCGGCACACTTGTTTTGAAGGCACTCTATTGTCGTACCCGCCCACCGATCGAACAGCCGGAAACGTTCGCCTACTTGGAAATAGATGACGTGAAACGCAATCACGAGCGCGAACGCGTGTTTGAAGGGTGGATGGTTGCGTCATCCCCGGCGCTAAATCCCTTGGAACACTCCGTCTATGATGTTTGGGTAATCAACTGCAAAACGGTGTCACCGGAAACGGACTGATCCATCTGTTCAAAATTTGCTGAATGCACAGCAAAGGCTTCGCGTAGTCGCTGCTGGTATTCATCCCGAGGTATTTCAATGGCACCGAATTGTTTCAGGTGATCCGTTATGAATTGCGTATCCAGCAAAACAAATCGGCCAGCCTTCAGGCGGGCAACAAGATAGGCAAGCGCCACCTTGCTAGCATCCCGCACAGTGTGAAACATGCTCTCACCGAAATAGGCCCCTGCAAGCGTCACACCGTATAGGCCGCCAACAAGTTCGCCATCTTGCCAGCATTCTACTGAGTGCGCGAAGCCACGTTTATGGAGATCTGTGTAAAGGTCTTCGATGCGTTCGCTGATCCAGGTGGTGTCGCGACCACGGGCGGGGCGGGCGCATGCCCTCATCACATCGCGAAAGGCCGTGTCCGTTGTAACGGTGAATTTTTCCTGCCGGATCAGCTTTGCAAGTGATTTAGAAACATGGAATGTCTCAAGGGGGATGATGCCGCGTTCTTCAGGATCAACCCAGAACAGTTCCGTGTCTTCGCGGCTATCGGCCATCGGAAAGACGCCAGAGGCGTAGGCCTGCAGGAGAAGATCAGGGGTTATGGTCTCATTTGGCATAACCCCTAATCTATCTTATTCGCCTTTGCGTTTTTCAAGGAATTTTTCCAGCCAGTGGATATCATAATCCCCTTTCTGGAAATCCTCGTCATCCATCAAGGCTTGATGGAGTGGGATGGTGGTAACCACACCGTCGATCACATATTCTTCCAGTGACCGCCTAAGACGCAGCAGGCAGCCCTCGCGGGTGTAGCCGGACACGATCAGCTTGGCGATCATGCTGTCATAATATGGTGGGATGCGATAGCCGGCATAAACGGCACTGTCGCAGCGCACGTTCAGGCCACCTGGCGGATGATACTGCGTCACATTGCCCGGGTTTGGCATGAAGGTGAACGGATGTTCTGCGTTCACGCGGCACTCGATAGCATGGCCAAAGAAACGAACCATGTCTTGCGTGTATGAGAGCTTTTCACCTGACGCAACGCGGATCTGCTCACGAACAATATCAATGCCCGTGATCATCTCTGTAACAGGGTGCTCCACCTGCAGGCGTGTGTTCATTTCGATGAAATAGAACTCGCCATCTTCATACAAGAATTCGATTGTGCCCGCACCGCAATAGCCGAAATCAGCCATGGCCTTTGAAACAATACCGCCCATGCGCTCGCGCGTTTCGCTATCGATCACAGGGGAGGGCGCTTCCTCGAGTACCTTTTGGTGGCGACGCTGAAGGGAACAGTCACGTTCGCCAAGGTGGATACAGTTCCCATGCTTGTCCCCAATGATCTGGAATTCAATATGGCGAGGCTTCTGCAGGAATTTCTCGATGTAAACGGCATCGTCACCGAACGCCGCCTTGGCTTCTGTCCGGCATGTTTTCAGCTTCGTGGAAAGCTCGGACGCAGCACGTACGATCTGCATACCGCGGCCGCCACCACCGGCAGAAGCTTTAATGATGACAGGGTAACCGATTTCATCACAGACGCGCTTGGCTTCGTCATCATCGGTGATACCGCCTTCGGAACCGGGAACAACTGGGATGCCCAGTTTTTTCACCGTTTCCTTGGCTGTAATCTTGTCCCCCATCATGCGGATATGTTCAGGGGATGGGCCGATGAACGCGATACCGTGTTCGCCTACGATTTCGGCAAAGCGCGCATTTTCTGACAGGAAGCCATATCCAGGGTGGATCGCATCCGCGCCAGTGATTTCTGCGGCTGAGATAATAGCGGGAATGTTCAGGTAGCTGTCGGTCGAAGACGGCGGGCCGATACAAACTGATTCGTCAGCCAGACGCACATGCATGGCATCTGCATCGGCTGTGGAATGAACGGCAACCGTCTTGAGACCCATCTCGTGGCATGCCCGGTGAATCCGGAGGGCAATCTCGCCACGGTTGGCAATCAGGACTTTCTTAAACATCGAGGCCAATCCTTATTCGATGATGCAGAGGGGTTCACCGAATTCAACCGGCTGCGCATCGGCAAAGAAAATCTCTTTTACTGTGCCGGACTTTGGCGCTGCGATCTGGTTCATTACTTTCATCGCTTCGATGATAAGCAGCGTGTCGCCCTCCTTGACCTTGTCGCCAATCTTGATGAAGGCATCTGCGTCCGGGCTTGGGGCGGTGTAGGCTGTGCCAACCATCGGCGCAGGTACCATTCCAGGGTGGTCCGCTGGGCTGGCAGTTGCGGCGGGTGCTTCAGAAGCGGCGGGCGCAGCTGCAGGAGCCGCAGGCGCTGGTGCAGCCACCGGAGCGGCCATTGGTGCCGCGGCAGGTGCAGCATAATTAATGCTGGCAGGCACTTCACGCGCTACGCGCACGCGGAAATCATCTTCTTCCACTTCAATTTCTGAAAGGGTGGATTTGTCGAGAAGTTCGGCGAGCTCGCGCACAAGCTCTTTGTAATCTTTAAGTTTAGACATGTAAGTAGCCTTTAACCCCTAGTTATAATTTTGCGCGCAGCATACTGGCAAACGCGTCGAGCGCAAGCACATATCCAGTTGCGCCAAATCCGCATATAACGCCTGCAGCCTTGTCAGACACAAACGAATGATGCCGAAATTCCTCCCGCGCGTAGACATTGGATAGATGTACTTCAATAACTGGTGTGTTTATGGCAGCAATTGCGTCACGGATTGCAACGGAAGTATGCGTGTAGGCTGCGGCATTCAAGATGATGCCGCTGGCCTCGTCCGCGGCTTCCTGAATCCAGTCAACAAGTGTGCCTTCGTGGTTGGTCTGCCGAAAATCAACATCCAGATCTTGGCGTTTCGCATGGTCTTTCACCATAGCGCCGATTTCGGGCAACGTCAGATTGCCATAGGTCTCTGGCTCACGTGTCCCCAAAAGATTAAGGTTGGGGCCGTTCAGGACCATGATCTTCTTCATTTGCGTGTCACCCATAATCGAATCCAAATGTTTCGACAGATCGCTTGATGCCCCCTGTATAATGCCATATGCATGGCATGCAAAGCAGCTTCGGTATTTTTTTGCGATTAACTTTTTGAGTGAAAAGGGTTGGCAGTTCAGATGCAAATTACAGTAAACGGAGAGGTGAAAACATTGGAGGGCTCAACAAGCCTTCAAAGTTTCCTTGAAGGCTTGGGTTTGGACCCCGCAAAGGTGGCCGTTGAGCGCAATCTGGAAATCGTTCCAAAATCTACATTCGCCGATGTTTCCCTGACGGACGGAGACCGGCTAGAGATTGTTCATTTTATTGGCGGAGGACAAGAAACCGTGTCTCAAACAGATGATAGCTGGACATTGGCTGGAAAAACCTATCATTCGCGCCTGATTGTAGGGACAGGAAAATATAAGGATTTCGAGGAAACCGCCAAGGCTGTTGAGGCCTCAGGCGCCGAAATCGTTACTGTTGCTGTACGCAGAGTAAATGTTTCTGACCCGAACCAGCCGATGTTGATTGATTATCTTGATCCTAAAAAAATTACTTATCTGCCAAACACTGCAGGGTGTTTTGACGCGGATTCAGCCCTTAGAACCTTGCGCCTTGCCCGTGAGGCCGGCGGCTGGGATCTGGTGAAGCTTGAAGTCCTTGGAGATCAGAAAACGCTGTACCCGAATATGGCTGAGACATTTGTTGCGGCGGAAACGCTGATCAAAGAAGGCTTTAAGGTGATGGTGTATTGTGCAGATGATCCAATCGCTGCGAAACGCCTTGAAGACATGGGGTGCGTTGCCATCATGCCGCTTGGCGCACCAATTGGGTCCGGCCTTGGAATTCAGAACCCGGTTCAGATTCGTTTGATGATCGAGCAGGCAAATGTGCCTGTTTTGGTTGATGCAGGTGTTGGTACAGCGTCTGATGCGGCTGTGGCAATGGAACTGGGCTGTGACGGTGTGTTGATGAACACGGCCATTGCCGAAGCGAAAGACCCGGTCAAGATGGCGCGCGCGATGAAGCTTGCGGTCGAAAGTGGGCGTTTGGCTTATCAGGCCGGTAGAATGCCTAAGAAACTGTATGCAGACCCAAGTTCACCGCTCTCCGGCCTGATTTAGGGGCAGGGTAGGGCGAGAATAGAAAAAGGCCGCATCATGCGGCCTTTTGTTGTTTTGGGTGCTTACACAGGGAGCTAATCAGTTTTTGGCTTTCCGCGCACGGGCAACCGCTTCGCGCAGCCGGTCATAGCCTTCAGCGCCGAGGATAACATCGTCGCCTACAATGTACCCGGGGGTGCCTTCAAAGCCGATGTCCTGGCCAATTGCTAGCGTGTTTTTGACGTTTTTATCTATTAGTTTATCCTGCATGTCAGTCTTGAGGCGGGTAACATCAAGGCCGATTGATCCGGCTATTTCGTAAATGCGTTGTTCTGTCAGTTGGGCAGGGTCAGACATCAGAGCTGAATGGAATTCAGCGTATTTTCCCTGCCGGTGCGATGCTAATGCAGCCTTTGCAGCCATCATTGAAACGGCAGGCTGTCCAGGCCGATCAAGAATAGGGTAATTGCGTGGCACAAGACGGATATTACCGTCTTCTTTTACGAGCTTCATCACGGATGGGAAGTGCCGACGACAAAAGCCGCAACGATAGTCAAAAAACTCAACGATTGTTACGTCGCCATTGGGGTTCCCAAGAACGGGGGCTCCATCTTCATTTTCAAGAAAGTCGCGATATATCTGGATAGAGGGCAGCATCTGGGCCAGTGTTTGGCGGCGCTGCAATTCACGGATGGCCTTAACGACAATTTCCGGATTTTCTATCAGATAGTCTTCGATCACGCGTTCAATTTTCGCGCGTTCGGCAGGATCAATTTTAGTATCTTGCGCGAAAGCCTTGCCCAGGGAGGCAATCATTAGGAAGGTCGCCAAGACGGCGATCATAAAGTTTGAAATTTTCACGGTTGATTATTCCTGGTTATCAAATGTAAGGCGACGACGTTGTTGCCGCCGCTGTTGTTTCTGGAATTTTTCGGCGGCTTCCTGCGACACATAAAGGATGTCCTGGGCTCTTAGCCACTCAGGCGTACCGGCCTTGAAGCTGTCTACGGCCCGCTGTGCATGCATCACGGCTTGAATTGGATTGCCTGCCGAATAAAAGCGTTCAGCAGTTGCAAGGCTTGCCTCTGCTTCGCGGCCCATCCAGCTGTAAGCTTTTGCTAGATTGAACCACGCGAAGCTGTTGCCTCGGTCGCGACGTGTGGCGTCTTCAAGAATAGGGATAGCCTTTTCCATTAGGGCTTTATCCTCAAGCGACACCATGGCCTGCCCCAGCGCCGTTGAAATCAGTGGCTGGTCCGGGGCTAGGTCAACAGCTTTCTGGAAGACGGGAAGGGAATCTTTCACACGGCCATTTTCAAAAAGGATCTGGCCCATGATTTCATGGAAATAAGGGTTCTCAGGCTCCATTGCGACCAACGCCTTGGCCTCTTCAAGCGCCAAATCCCATTCCAGCGCCTTGTTGTAAGCATAGACGCGTGCGTATCGGGCGGCGAGGCTTGTGTCGCTGGGCGGATATAACCGCAACGTGCGGCGCGGTTCATAGAGATAACCGAGGAGCTTGGCTTTTAATCGCTGGAACTGTTCTTCAAGCGTTGGATTGGGCTTGTTGCCGTAATATGGGCTCCTTTCAACCGCTTCCTGCAATTGAAGTATCCGGGTGCGGTTCAGCGGGTGTGTTCGGATATATGGGTCTTGGCGTACCTGGGCCAGAATTTCCTGGTCCCGCAGTTTGTCAAAGAAGCGAATCATGCCTTCGCCAGACATGCCGACGGTCTCAAGATACCTCGCACCGGCAAGGTCTGCCTCGCTTTCTTGGCCTCGGCTATAGGCTAGGAACTGACCTTGCGCCATGGATTGGCCCGCCATCATGATACCCATGCCGGCATCCGTACCACCCGCAAGAATAGCTGCGGCACCAAGCACCATTGATAGCACTGATGTGGCACCCGCGCTTGCATAGGCTTCGCCTGTACGCAGCCGGTGACCACACGCAATATGACATGTTTCGTGCGCTATGACGCCGAGAAACTCGTTCACGTCGTCCGATTCCAGAAGAAGGCCGGAGTGAATGAAGATGTTTTGGCCGCCAGTGACAAACGCGTTTATGGAATTGGCGTGAAGCAAATACATGTGGACAGATTGGGGTGTCAGGCCAGC
This sequence comes from Alphaproteobacteria bacterium, assembly GCA_013372925.1. Taxonomy (GTDB): domain Bacteria; phylum Pseudomonadota; class Alphaproteobacteria; order Sphingomonadales; family Kordiimonadaceae; genus Kordiimonas. The sequence goes on along the minus strand of JABXIV010000196.1, from coordinate 26,375 downwards.
GGCTGCAAAGATTGGATCGCTAGATGCCCGAAAGAAGGCTTCGGTTTCGGCATCTCTCAAGATCGACTGCGCCCATGCTGGGGCAGGCAAAAGCATTAGCAGGGCTGCTAAAGTGGCAATCGATATTTTTAATAGGCGCAACGATCGTCTCCAAACTCTAGGCCAAGCTATGGCCGATGGGCTTAATCGTCAATGAACAAGCAATGACAAGCGCGTGAAAATCAACCTTTGATGTCATAAACAAGAAAGGCGGCGAAGCTGTGGCCCCGCCGCCTTTTATTTGGTTTCTGGCTAGTCTAGCCAAAGGTGCGTTGCCACCAACCTTTACGCTTTGGGCCCGCATCTCCCTCTGGTTCCACAGGGGCTGACTTTTGATCATCGCCACCTGAAGAAACTGAAATCTTCTGCACAGGCTTATCTTCTGGCTTTGGCGTAGCCTTTGCTGCCTTCGGCTTTTCTGTTTTCACCGGCTCTTCGGCAGCTTGGCCGTTCGCCTTTGGCTTCGCGGTTTTGCGAGTGCGGCGCTTTGGCTTCTCTTCAACAGAGGCCTCTGTAGCTTTAGCTTCTGACTCAGCCTCAGCCTTCTTCGTTGTCCGGCGGCGGCGCTTCGGCTTTTCCTCATCCGCAGTCTCTGGCGCTTTAACCTCAGTATCTGCTTCAGCTTTCTTGGTAGTGCGGCGTCGACGCTTTGGCTTTTCTGCCTCGGCCAAAGTGCCTTCTGCCTTGTCAGCAGGCGCCTCTGCCGTTTCTGCTACTGCAGGCTTCTTGCGTGTACGACGACGTGGCTTCGGTGTTTCCTCAGCTTCCGCTTCAGCGGCGGGTTTCGCAGCTTCGCCTTCAACTGACTGCTCAGCCTCAACAGGTTCTGCGGCCTTCACTCTGCGGCGGCGACGCTTTGGTTTTTCTTCAACCTGAGTTTCGTCGCTTTCCGTCTTAGCTGCCTCAGGGCTCCCTTCAGAAGCCACTTCTTGTCCTTCGGCTTGACCTTCACTCTGATGCGAACCCTCACGTGGCTTACGTCGACGTCCGCCACGGCTGCCGCGCCGCCGACGAGGCTTTTCAGTATTCTGGTCATCTTGCTCATCTGTGCTGACACTAGCTTCTTTGTTATCGCCTTCTTCAGAAGCATCCTCGTCAACAGTACCTTGTTGATCAGACGACTGAGCATCTGTTTCAGGGCGATCACCGCGGCGACGACGACGGCGGCGACGACGTTTGCGGCGCGGTTTGTCGTCTTCGGATTTTTCTTCCTGATCGTTGCTGACGGCGACAGGCTCTGGCTCAGAGGGTAAACTGTCAGGCGTTACAGCACGTTCAGTCTGTTCTGTTTTAGCACCATGAGCAATTGCTTCACGGGTGATCTCAATTTCTGATGGCCCGGTTGAAGGCGAAGAGACAACTTCAATGACAAAGTCATATCTTGTCTCCAGCTCTGACAGCATCTGCCGCTTTTTGTTAAGCAGGTAAATCGCCACTTCCGGGCTTGCCGTTACACGGACGATAGAACTGCGACCACGAATGCCTTCTTCTTCGAGCTGACGAAGCACCATCAACGATGCAGATTCAACCGAACGCACGATACCTGTGCCAGAGCACGCCTGACAGGTTTCCATGCTTACTTCAAGAAGGTTAGGGCGCAATCGCTGCCGGGACATTTCCATCAAACCAAAAGAGGAAATCCTACCGACCTGAATGCGGGCACGGTCTGTTTTCAGAACATCTTTCATACGACGTTCAACAGCGCGGTTATTGTTGCGTTCTTCCATATCAATGAAATCAATCACAACAAGACCGGCCATGTCGCGCAGGCGGAGTTGGCGCGCAACTTCCTCTGCCGCCTCAAGGTTGGTCTTGAGGGCTGTCTCTTCAATATTGTGTTCCCGTGTGGAGCGACCTGAGTTCACGTCAATGGAAATCAAGGCTTCTGTCGGGTTGATAACGATATAGCCACCAGATTTCAGTTGCACCACGGGCTGGAACATTGCTTCCAGGTGGCTTTCCACCTGATAACGGTGAAATAGCGGAATACGGTCTTTGTAATGCTGAACCTTTTTCGCGTGGCTCGGCATCAACAATTTCATGAAGTCTTTCGCCGCCCGATAGCCTTCTTCGCCCTCGACCAAAATCTCGTCGACTTCACGAGTATACAGGTCGCGAATGGTACGCTTGATAAGGTTCCCTTCTTCGTAAACGAGGGCAGGGGCAACGGACTCGAGGGTTTTCTCGCGGATACCGTTCCAAAGGCGCATCATATATTCATAGTCGCGCTTGATTTCGGTCTTCGTACGTTTCATCCCGGCCGTACGGACAATCAGGCCCATTTCTTCCGGTACATGCAGATCAGAAATCATCTTTTTCAGACGCTTGCGATCAGTAGCACTAGAGATCTTGCGGCTGATACCGCCAGAGTGGGTTGAGTTTGGCATCAAGACACAGTAGCGACCAGCAAGAGAAAGGTAAGTCGTCAGCGCAGCGCCTTTGTTGCCGCGCTCTTCCTTGACAACCTGAACAAGCAGCACCTGGCGACGCTTGATTACTTCCTGGATATTGTATTTGCGCTTAAGTGCCTTTAGGCCACGACGACGGGCTGCGGCTTCTTCAATTTCCGCATCCTTTTCTTCTTCGTCACCATCCTGGATTTCAGTTTCGGTGCCATCTTCACTGGCGTCATCTTCCTTGACTGCTGCACCAACGTCTTCCTGTTCAGCGTCTTCAGCAACAGCCTGCGTTTCTTCCGCAATGATCTGTTCGCGGTCTTCAACCGGAATTTGGTAATAGTCAGGATGAATTTCACTAAAAGCAAGGAAGCCGTGGCGGTTGCCGCCATATTCTACGAAAGCTGCTTGTAGGGAAGGTTCTACCCGGGTAACCCGAGCAAGATAAATATTCCCTTTAAGTTGGCGTCTGCTGGCTGATTCGTAGTCAAATTCCTCTACGCGGCTACCTTTGATAACTGTAACGCGTGTCTCCTCTGGGTGACGCGCGTCGATAAGCATTCTTGTCGACATATATTTGTTCTCCGGACTGACTGCCGCGCGTGCTCGCCCTCGCTAGGAAGGGGGGCGCAGGCAGGGTCCAATAAGTATGATTTTACTGTAGGAGTGGAGTAGGCAGTCCCCGGAATACAGTCGGTCAACGCAAAACGCCGCCGTGAATCATATGTTACACGACGTGAAAATGTTGTTTTCGATGCGCAAAGCCTGTTGGCCATGGCCGGTTCTTGTCCTTGTTTGGTCTTGGGTTCGGTGGCGATCTTTTTAATGTTTCAAGATCGCGAGAGCGTCCCTTCAAGACCGCGACCTGCCGCCGTATTCGCGGCCGATCGATAAACTCGCACTTTTAAAATAGTGAACTCGGAAGGTCTTTACAATCTAAATTGTTACCAAGAGCAGATAAAACCGCTTCAAACGTCAAAAGAAGGCGTTGTTTTGTTTCTCTTGTCGGATTAAGCGGTTGTTCATACTATGGGGGCAATAGTCAATGAAACTGAGCCGTTTTTCGGGGAAGAGTGTGGTTTTGGGTAAAATACGATCGCTGGTTCTCGCGTTTGGCCTGATTTTGGCCAGTAGTGCCGTTTTCGCAAAAGACATTGACATTTCCGGCCTGCGGTTTGGTCAGGATGGCAATGTCACGCGTTTTGTGCTGGATGTGTCAGAGCAGGCAAAACCCGGCATTTTCCTTTTAGCTGACCCTTACAGGGTTGTGATCGACTTGCCCGAGGCAAATTGGCATGCCAGCGACAAGGTTACTGCGGTTGGCGCTGTTGAAGGGTTCAGGCATGGCCTGTTCTCCCCTGGGATTTACCGGATTGTTTTGGATCTCAATCGGCCAGCCACAGTGAAGAAGTCATTCCACCTGTCACCTCGGGGCGGATACGGCCACCGTTTAGTTGTCGACCTTGAGGCCAGTTCACGTAGCCATTTCATGGCCGCAGTGCGTGAGAGCAAGAAATCACGCCCGGTTTTCGCAGCCAAGGAAACACCTGATGTTGTGAGCCCGCGCCGACGTGTAAGCGGTAAGCGGGTTATTGTGATCGACCCTGGCCATGGAGGGCCGGATCCTGGCAACCTTGGCGTTATCGGCGTGCATGAAAAAGTTATCGTCTTGAAAATTGCCCGAGCGGTGCGGCAGGAGCTCGAGGCAAGTGGCCGTTACGATGTGCGTATGACGCGGGATAGGGATATATTCTGGCCGGTTCGCGAACGCTTCAGGATTGCACGGCGTCATGGGGCGGATTTATTTATCAGCATCCATGCTGATTCTATCAGCAAACCGAATGTAAGTGGCGCAAGTGTTTACAATCTGTCAGAAACCGCATCGGACAAAGAAGCAGCGCGCTTGGCTGCCCGAGAAAACAAATCGGATGTTATCGCGGGCGTAAACCTTGATACTGCAGATGATGAAGTATCAAGCATTCTTATTGAATTGGCCCAGCGGGAGACGATGAACTTCTCCGCACAGTTTGCCTCCATATTGGTTTCTGAACTCGAACGGGATGTTCCCATGCTAAAGAGAGGACACCGCTTCGCCAATCTTGGTGTCCTTAAAGCGCCAGACGTGCCGTCTGTGCTGTTGGAAGCTGGGTATTTGACTAACAAACAGAATGCGCGCTTTTTGAATAGTGCGGACGGACAGCGGCGCATTGCGCGGGCTGTTCGGCGCGCTATTGATCGATATTTCGAGCAAATGGTGGCATTGGGACGCTGATTGCCACAAGAGAGACACATTCTGTTGTCATCACCTTCAATGAATAAAAGTATTTAGGTGCAGGCATCTTAGGGCCTGTCAGGGTTTAAATGGCTGACGAAACACAGGTTGAAAATCAGAAGAAGCAAAAGGCTAAGCGCCCCATGTGGCGGCGTTTACTGAAGTATTGCCTGATTCTGGGTGCTGCTGGCACTGTTGCTGTTGGTGTGGCAGTTGTTTGGGCCATTATCTATTATGGGCGCGATTTGCCTGATTACCGACAATTGGCACAATATGAGCCCGCTGTTGTAACCCGGGTACATGCTGGCGACGGCAGCCTCCTCACTGAATATGCGGTGAAGCCACGCGTGTTTGTGCCAATCAATGCTGTGCCTGAAAAGCTCATTCAGGCGTTCATGTCCGCTGAAGACAAGAACTTCTATGAGCATAACGGCCTAGATTATATGGGCATGATAAGGGGTAACCTGCGAAATGTGGCCAATGTTGTTCGAGGCCGCCCGCTTCAAGGTGGATCAACCATTACACAGCAGGTTGCGCGGAACTTCCTGTTGACGCTCGATCAGAAGCTTGATCGTAAAATCAAGGAAATGATCCTGACACTACGGATCGAAAGGGCTTTTTCCAAAGACCATATACTTGAGTTGTATCTGAACGACATCAACTTTGGAAATCGTTCCTATGGCGTTGCTGCAGCGGCGTTGAACTATTTCAACAAGGCGCTGAATGAGTTGACTACAGCGCAGATGGCTTTTCTGGCCGCGTTGCCGAAGGCACCACACAATTATCATCCGGTCAGGCACCATGATCGGGCCGTTGGTCGCAGGAACTGGGTGCTCTCTCGCATGTATACGCTTGGCTATATTGATGAGGATGAATACCAGGAAGCCTTATCTGAGCCGCTGGAGATGGCCACAGAGACGGATCAAGCCCGCTTCGAAGCAGCTCATTTCGAAGAAGAGGTTCGGCGCCGGGTAGGGCGCATGTATGGCAATAAACAGCTATATGAGGGTGGCCTTTCGGTTCGGACGTCGTTGGAACCACGGTTGCAGGCCATCGCTGAGCGAACGTTGAGGGAAGGGCTTGAGGCTTATGACCGTCGCCATGGTTGGCGCGGGCCAGTGACGCGGATAGTGATCGATAATACTTGGCAGCAGAAACTAAAGGCGGTGAAGCAACCACTTGGTTTTCCCAATTGGCAACTGGCAGCTGTGCATGAAGTCCGCGCGGATGGAGCAATCATTGGGCTTAAAGACGGCAGCTTCGGTTTTGTTCACTTTGATGAAATTAAATGGGCGCGTGCGTGGCGTGAACGTGAAACTCTTGGCCCCAAAATAACAGACCCGGCGCAAGTAGTTTCTGTTGGGCATGTGGTTCCTGTAGAAAAAATCTATGTCGACGCGCATGAAGTGAATGACTTTTTGGACGAAAAGGGTCAGCCTGTGGGCGCTTTACCGCGCTATGGCTTGCGACAGGTTCCAGCCATTGAAGGTGCGCTCGTTGCAATGGACCCGCACACAGGCCGAGTGCTCGCCATGGTTGGTGGGTTTGATTATGACGCCAGTCAGTATAACAGGGCGGTGCAGGCCGAGCGGCAGCCGGGTTCTGCTTTCAAACCCTTCGTGTATGCGGCCGCACTTGATAACGGCTTCACACCTGCAAGCTTGGTTCTTGATGCTCCTTTTGTAATCGATCAGGGCGACGGCCGTGGGAAATGGAAACCAAGGAACAGTTCCAATAAGTTTTATGGGCCCAGCACCTTGCGGTTGGGGATTGAAAAATCGCGGAACCTGATGACCGTACGCCTTGCGCAGCACCTTGGTATGCCGCTTGTGATGAAATACGGCGAAAAATTCGGGCTGGGGAATAATATGGAGCCAACATTGGCGTCTTCGCTTGGTGCAAGTGAAGTAACGCTGTTGGACCTCACGGGCGCCTATAGCATGCTGGTGAATGGCGGTAAAAAAGTCACGCCTTCGCTGATAGACCGTATACAAGACCGCAGAGGCCGCACTGTGTACAAACATGACGAACGTGCCTGTGTTGAATGTGAGATTAGCTGGGGGCAGTCTAGCCGTGAGCCATCAATCCCTGACGTGCGGGAGCAAGTACTTGATCCACTGACAGCCTATCAGGTTGTTTCCATGCTTGAAGGCGTGGTTCAGAACGGTACAGGAAGAAAGATTAAGGTGCTTGGAAAGCCCTTGGCCGGTAAAACTGGAACAACTAACGATTCCACGGATGCTTGGTTTGTTGGTTTTTCCGCTGACCTGGCAGTCGGCGTTTTCACGGGCTTTGACAGACCGCGTTCCTTGGGCCGCTACGAAGAAGGCTCTAGCGTTGCCGTACCCATTTTCAGGGATTTCATGAAAGATGCATTGAAAGACGAGCCTGGCGTGCCATTTCGTATGCCTTCAGGAATTCGGCTTGTGCGTGTGAATGCTAAAAATGGCCAGCCGGCTACGCTTGGTGACAGCGATGTTATCCTTGAAGCCTTCAAGCCAGGCACTGAGCCGCGTCTTGGTCAATATGCGGTACTTGACGGTTCGCTGGAAAGCGGTAAAACCAAGAGCACTATTCGCAAGGGCACTGGCGGCATCTATTGATGCCTGTTGCCCTGTCTAATTAAAGAAGGAAGTATTTTATGCGTGCGGAAGCTCAGGCAACCGTAGACCAACTCCAGCAGTCGATGGCACTGCTGAGGAGGCATCTTTGACTGGGATCGGGCTTTATTACGACTAGAGGAACTGAATGCTCTGGCCGAAGACCCTGATCTTTGGAATGACCCACAAAATGCGCAAAAGTTAATGCGTGAGCGAACCAAGCTTGATGATGCAATCAGTGCCGTTCAGGAAATCGAGACTGATCTGGGCGATACGCTTGAAATTCTAGAGCTTGCTGAGCTCGAAGGCGACTCTGAAATGGAGTCGGAGGCAGAGGATTCGCTTAGAGGCTTGGCTGAAAAGGCGAAGGACGCTGAATTGAAAGCGCTGCTTTCCGGCGAAGCAGATGGCAACGACACCTACGTTGAAATTCACTCGGGCGCTGGCGGCACGGAAAGCCAGGATTGGGCTTCGATGTTGCACCGCATGTACATGCGCTGGGCTGAAAAGCGCGGTTTCAAGGTAGAGACAGTTCAATATATGCCTGGCGAAGAGGCAGGCATTAAGTCTGCAACTATTCAGGTGAAAGGTGAGGATGCCTACGGTTGGTTAAAAACCGAATCCGGCGTTCATCGGCTGGTTCGAATTTCGCCGTATGACAGTAATGCACGTCGTCATACCAGTTTTGCCTCTGTATGGGTTTATCCTGTTATTGATGACAGTATCGATATCGAAATCAATGAGGGCGACCTGAAGATAGATACTTATCGGGCTTCCGGCGCCGGTGGTCAGCACGTAAACACAACAGATAGTGCGGTGCGGATCACCCACCAACCCTCAGGAATTGTCGTTCAGTGCCAGGCCGAGCGATCGCAACATAAGAACCGGGCGGCGGCGATGAGCATGCTGAAGGCAAGGCTCTATGAAGCTGAATTGAGACGCCGGGAAGAGGAAGCTAACGCGGTTAACGCTACTAAGACTGAGATTGGTTGGGGGCACCAAATCCGATCATATGTCATGCAGCCATATCAAATGGTCAAAGACCTGCGGACGGGTGAAGAATCCGGGCAACCAGACAAGGTTTTGGATGGGGATCTGGATCGGTTCATGGCTGCAGCACTAGCGGCCCGCGTCCACGGCACAGACGCTGAAGTGCAAGATATCGACTAGCTCTTCATAAAAAGACAAAGAAAAAGGCGCCGCGTAGGGCGCCTTTTTTTGATCTCTATTGAGTGCAAAACTTTATTCTGCAGCGGGCTTTGCTTTCACAAAAGAGGGCGTCTCATCACCGGATGCCGCTGATTTAGAAGCCATGGCGTCAGATGGATTGTCCGTGTGCGCGAAACGACCAGTAAGTTTTGCACCAGCTTCAACCGAAAGGCTTTCGTGAATAACATCACCTTCTACCACTGCACTTTTTTCAAGGCGCACGGAGCGAGCCCTGATTTGGCCCTTGACGGCACCGCGAATGGTAACATTGTCTGCAGCTATAGTGCCTTGAACTGAGCCGCTTTCGCCCATCACCAAACCGCCACAAACCAGATCGCCCGTAATGGAGCCATCCAGTTGCAGTTCACCCTTGGTGGTAACATTGCCTTCGATCTGAACATCTGAGGCAATCAGGGAAGGGGTGGTTGCACCGCCTGAACGAGGCGCCTGCACGTTATTGTTGACTGGTTTCTTCATGTCTTCCTTGGATTTCGAGAACATCATTAGCTGCTTTCATAAAGGGCATGGGGTCATGCACCTTGCCGTCAAACCAGACTTCATAGTGCAGATGAGTACCGGTTACCCGGCCTGTCTTGCCCATATCGCCGACGCGCTGGCCAAGATCTACTTCATCCCCCTTTTTAACTCGTACTTTTCTCATGTGGCCATACCTGGTCCGAAAACCGTTGCCATGGTCTATCTCAACCATGTTTCCATAAGCCCCAAACCAGCCCGCCCGTACGACTTTGCCTGGCGCGGTCGCATAAATAGCGGTACCGGGCCAGCCAGCCAGGTCCACGCCGCTGTGGTTGTCTGGTGCTTTGGTAACCGGATGAATTCGGTATCCAAACCGTTCAGAAAGATAGTAATCCTCTGCCGGCTTGCCGACCGGAAAACTATTGAGAACCATTGTGACCATATCAAGGCGCTGGCGTGTACTGATCAAATCAAGGAAAAGCCGTTGATCTTGCAGATCGAAAACAGGCTCGAGTTCAGCAACAGGGGCACTACCGATCGCAAGGGTCTCCAAATGTTTACGAGACTTCTTCAAAAGCTCTTCATTGGTCAAACTGACAGGTGCAAGCACATTGTCGATTGTCGCAATTTTGCTTTCCGCTTCGTTCAGCAGCTTTTTGACCACGCGTTGTTGCCGTGTATCGGTTTCTTTGAGGCGGTCCAGAAGGTTCTTACGCCGATCTGTATTCGAAACAATGGCTGCCTGTGCAGTACCCGCACCAAATAATTCGCCGAGGATGCTGTTGTCTTGCTCTACAGTGAAGGAAGCGGCAGATGTTTTTGGGGTATCAGCAGTTTCAGTCGATTCATCGACTTCTGAGGCAGGAACGTCAACCGCGTCTACACCGATCATTTCTTCAAGAAATTTTTGGCGTGTTTCTAGCTGTTCAGCTTTGCGTTCAACTTCTACTTCCAAGGCTGAAAAGTCGTTTGATAGGGCTTCATATTGCGCGGACATCGTATTGATAGTCCGGTTCTTGGCCTCGAGAACTTTATCTCTAGTGAGATAGTGATAGGAGGTAACTGCACCCCAAATCATCGCGATGGATAGGGCCGACGTCGCCGCCATTTGAGTGTAGCTGCCGATTGTAACGAAGCGGACACGGCCTTCGCTGCGCAAAAACAGCTGCCTTTCCGGAAAATATTTCTGCCGGAAATTTTGGAATTTATCCAACAATGTCAGATCGTTACTCAACCAGATATCACGCTAAGCGCGTCCTCACCCTGTTTTCCCTATCGCCTGTTGGCACCTATATAAAGGCACGTGACAAGCTAATAAAGTCATAATTTATCGTTGTTTTTTCTCATTCCACCCAATTTTGCCGAAATGGTCAAGCTTCTTGTCCGTCATCCAGCAAGTCGGCCAGTGGTTCATAGAAAGAGCAGGGCATACCAGCCTGGTTCCTGGCTGGTTTATTGAAGGGGGGTTTAAGTTGGCCCTTGAAGTACGCCTGGACCATTTCATGGAACCAAGACTCGTCGTCAAGGCCGCCCTGTTTGGCGAGGTGTTTGAACCAACGGGTTCCCGCGCTGACATGACCGATCTCTTCCTCATAAATCGTTTGAAGAATGTCGGCCGAGGTTTCGTCGCCGGTTTTTCGGAACTGTTCTATCATCTTAGGCGTAACGTCTAGTCCTCGGGCTTCAAGGACCATGGGAACAATGGCCAGCCGAGCTGGTAGGCTGTCTTTTGTATCCATGGCCGATTGCCACAAGCCATCATGCGCAGGCATGTCGCCATATATACATTCAAATGATTTCAAGCGGGCGCTCACCAGGCTGAAATGGCGGGCTTCGTCATCGCCGACTTTAACCCAGTCATCCGTAAAGCCCCGAGGCATCAGATCTCCAAAACGGGCCACCATATCAAAGGCCAAATCGATGGCGTTGAGCTCGATATGGGCAACGGCGTGCAACAAAGCGCGTTTGTTTGCGTCGTTTCCGCCCTTGCGCCGTTTCGGCATCTCCCCTGGGGGCAATAACTGTGGTTTGTCGGGCCTTGCGGGGCGCAAAGGAGGGCGCTCGGTGAACTCGAAAGGCAGTTTTCCTCCGCGCCATGCCGCCGCCGCCATCCTGGCGGTTTCTGCTTTCTCTCGCGGGCGAGCGGTCATCAAAACGGCCACTGCAGCTTCACTTATATTGCGCCAAACCTTGGTCATGATTGATTTACAGTGCCTGTGCCGCCGCTAGGACAGCTTCTGCATGCCCCTTTACCTTAACTTTGTGCCAAACTTGGCGAACAATGCCTTTTTCGTCTATCAGGAAGGTTGCGCGCTCGATACCCATATATTCACGGCCATAAAGCTTTTTCTGTACCCAAACGCCATAGTCTTCGATTGTTTTTCCCGATTCATCTGAGACGAGACGGACCTTAAGGTCTTGTTTTGCGATGAAGTTGTCGTGGCGCCGTACAGAATCTTTGGACATGCCAAGCACAATTGTATCTGCAGCTTCAAATTCTGTGATCAGGGATGAAAAATCTTTTGCCTCTGTCGTACAGCCAGGAGTGCTGTCTTTCGGATAAAAATAAACAACAACCTTTTTGCCTTTATAGTCTTCTAGGGAGATCGTTTCACCACCGTCGGCCGGCAGCGTGAAAATAGGGGCCTTCTCACCAACTTCTATAGACACTTGATTTCCTCCATTTACCATATTGAGCGCTTAACTTTGCGTTTCAGCAAGGTTGTTTGCTGGTTCCTCTATCACATCTTGGAATAATCTGTATATGGCAGTTTCATGAGCCCTTACTTTGTCCTTAACGGCGTCAAAGGTTTTGCAACCTGTCGCGTGACACAATGTGGATCTAAGCCCCTCTGGGATCGCAGTATCGTCAGTGGGGCTGCCGCCGAGACATAGTCGGAGCAAGCTTTGTACCTGTTGAAGAAATTGATGGGCTTCCGACAGCATGTCAGCTTGTTGGGGCAACAGCGCGCCGGCGGCGGCCAATCGTTTTATGCTTTCTTGGAGTTGGGGGTGGAACATCCCCGGATGGCGATTCCCCTCTCGCAACATGAGATATTGGCAAATGAACTCCATGTCGACGAGGCCTCCGCGCGTGTGCTTGATTGCCCAAGGATTGTCGGTTCCAAACTGCTGAAAAAGCTTGCCGCGCATATCGTTTACGGCACGGAGGAGTTCAGTTCCGTCGCGCGGTGCTGTTAGAACATTCGTGATAGTCGTTTCTAGTAGCTGACGCTCTTCTGGCGGGCCAAGGATAATGCGAGCACGGGTAAGGGCCATATGCTCCCATGTCCACGCAGAGCCGGTGTAATAATCTGAAAAGGTTTTCAAGGTTACAACAAGCGGACCCTGGCTACCAGATGGCCGCAAGCGCGTATCCACCTCATACAGCCGCCCTTCTGGCGTTAAAGCTGTTATCGCCGTAATGATGTGTTGGCCTAAACGGGAGAAATATTGGCTAGGCATCAATGGCTTTGGTCCATTGGACATCATATCCATGTCAGGTACGTGATATAGAAAGACGATATCTAGGTCTGAGGTGTGGGTAAGTTCCCCGCCACCATACTTGCCCATTGCGACGATTGAAATTCCTCCCCCCGGGAAACGGCCATGTTTCAATGCAAATTCGTCCTCTACCTGGGGAACAAGTGCTTTCAGTGTGACATCGGCAAGGCGGGTTTGTGCATCGCCGCTTTCTTTCACGCTGGCAAGAGATTCCAGTAGTTGAACGCCTATCCTGAACCGGTGCTCAGCCACAAAGCGCCTGACGATATCGAGGATGTCCTGATAGTCTCGAGCGCTCTTAATCAAGACTTCCAGCTTGGCTCGTAGGTCCTTCTCCGCCTCAAGTGGCGCATAAAAGTCGGGTTCTAGGACTGCATCCCACAGGTCGGGCTTTTTCGCCAAGGTTTCAGCCAGCGCGGGGGCCAAACCCATGACACGGGCGAGCAATCGAAATAACGTGGGATTGGACTGTAGCAACGAAAATAGCTGCACGCCGCCAGGCAGTTGCGAGATGAATTTGTCAAACCTTGTAAGGGCACTTGAAGCATTGTGCGTTTTAGAGAAGGCTTCCAGCAGTCCGGGCAGGATCACTTCCAAAAGTCTTTTGGCTCGTTCTGTCCGTAGCGCCCGGTAGCGCCCGCGCCGCCATGCCTCAATAATTGAAACTGCCCCACTTACATCAGAAAAGCCTAGATTCGCGAGCGTCTCTGGCAGTTCTGTCTCTGAATATCCGTCTTTGCCTGTGCCTTCTTCATCTGGCAGCAGGCCATCGTATATTTTGCTGATTTCGTCTGTATGGCTCTTCAGCGCGACCTTGAAGTTCTCTGTGTCTGCATACCCCATGAATGAAACCAGTCGGGCGAAACCCTCGTCATCTTCTGGAATTGTATGAGTTTGCTGATCGTCCACCATCTGTATGCGGTGTTCAAGAGTTCTAAGGAAGCGATACCCGGAGGAAAGGCGCTTGTGAGTTTTTCCGTCTATCAGTTGGTCCATAGCCAAGACATCAAGCGCATCCAGTGTTCCGCGGACTCGCAGGTTGGGGTGACGACCGGCGTGTAACAGTTGGTTGATTTGGGCGAAGAACTCGATTTCGCGGATGCCGCCGTAACCAAGCTTTACATCAAAGCCGCGAAACGCGGTTGGGCTTTGCCTATAGTGGTGATTGATCTGGTTCTTGATGGCGGCGATGTCGTTGAGTGCGGCGAAGTCCATATTTTTACGCCAAACCCAACGTGCCATCGTGTCAAGGTAGGCGGCGCCTGCGGTTTGATCTCCCGCTACAACACGCGCCTTGATCATCGCAGACCTTTCCCAGTTGACGGCCATTGAATGATAGTAGTTTTCCGCCGCGCCAACAGAAAGTGCTACAGGTGTCGCGCCGGGGTCGGGCCGTAGGCGCAGGTCTGTGCGAAATACATAACCATACATGGTACGTGCTTCCATGATCTGGACGAGGTCTTGCGTCAGTTTCACGAAGCAATTTTGCAGGCTTTTTGTGCCGTTGTAGGTGGTTCGCTCTGGATCATAGAGGACTATCAGGTCAATGTCTGATGAGTAGTTGAGTTCGAAGGCGCCAAGTTTACCCATGCCGAGAATGAAATATCCGCTATTCCTTGATAGCGCAGGGCTTACCGGTTCTTGATCGCCTTTGGGCCATGGTAGTTCGCCTGTACGCATTCGTTGATGCAACAGATGTGCGAGCGATAATTCGAGCGCAGCATCTGCAAACTGGCTGAGCGCAATCGTTACCTGTTCAAGTGTCCACCAGCCAGCGATGTCAGCCGCTGCGATCAGGAAAGCTGCTGCGGCCTTTTTTTCGCGCAAAAACGTCATCAGGTCTTCTGTTTTTTCTCCTTCAGGTCGCGGTTTGCTAAGGCATCGGAGAATTTTGTCGAAATTTTGATCTGGTTCACCGGAAAGGTAATTGGCGGCAAGGTGGGGCTGTCTGCGAGCAATGGATGATAGAAAATGGCTATGGCCAAACAAGGCCAAGGCCAGAGCTCTGGTTTCCGTGTTTTCGTCCAGCCTTTTTTCATTTCCGACAACCATTGCCCAAATTTCGTCGGCTTTGTCTTTATGATAGGGGGCAGGAAATGAGAGTGATTGCTTTGACATGCAGAAAATCGGCTTTCTGAATTTACATTTGCGAACTAAAAGAAGTGTTCATACCTTACCGCTTCAAATCAAGGGTAATTAGGCCAATCGGACGACATCTTTGAAAAAGTCATTAGGAATTGCAGTTAGAGCAGGTGTTTGGGTTGCTACAGCCACAGTTATGCTGGCGTGTATGCTGTTTGCGCGTCTGCTTTTTGCGCCGATTGATCTTGGTTTCGCCAAGGAACAGCTGATTGATCAAGCAGAAGGGATTTTGCCCGGTTGGCAGATTAGCTTTGACCAGACAGAAATCGGGTGGGATTGGCGCCGGGTCAGGCCTTGGGTTTCTATACAAAACCTCCGTCTTGTGGACAGGGCTGACCGGCTTACAGCAACGATCCCGCAGGCGCAGGTGGGCGTTACGTTTGCAAGTCTGCTTGGTGACGTAGGGCTGTCTACCATCGAGCTTGATGCTGCGAACGTTATCGTTAGCGACTTGGCAGGTTTCAGCGATGCGACGGGCAGTGGCATGTTTTCTGAACTGTTTGGCACGGGCGGAATACCAAAACCGGCGGTATTTCGCCCCGTTACCGAAGGCTTCAGCCGCTTTGGCGAAAGGTTGATGGCGCGTGCGCCCGGCTTAAAAAATATTCTGCTCACCAGTTCCATAGTCGAGATAATGCGCGGCGAGAATTACGATAGTGCCCGTTTTGCTGTGCCTAGGCTGGAGTTGCGAAAAAGGGAAGATCGGCTTCAGCTTGAGGCGCTTGCAGATATTAGCATGGGCGGCAGCCCGGTCCAGCTACGGCTGCAGGGCGAGGCTGAACCAGATGTAGGCGAGATGATGCTCGCCGTTGCATTTAGCCAAATGCGTCCGCGCGATCTGAGGTTTCAAGCGGAATTGCCCGAAGTAATTACCTATCTTGATTTTCCCGTCACGCTGAATCTGGAACTGGAGCTGGCGTCCAATATAGGGCTACGCGGTGCCAAGTTTAACCTTTCAATTGACGAAGGCTTTGTAAACCATCCTGTTCGGTTCCCGACGCCGGGAGCCATTGAGTTTGGCAATATCGATGGATTTTATGATGCTGCGGAAGAAATGCTTGTTTTTGAAGCGATTGAACTGGAAACCCCCACGCGAACTATTTCAGGCGATGGAGCGCTCCAGTGGTTGGAGGGACAGGACAAGCCTGCGGCTCAATTCACTCTCATCACAGACGCTGCGTCGATTGCAGAAGTAAAGCAATATTGGCCGATAGCAACATATCCGGATGGAACACCGCGTGGCGCCCGTGTTTGGGTTGATCAAAATATGATTGATGGTCTGGCACGTGATGTTCGGTTCGAAGTGGATTGGTCCCCAAAAAAAGGCGGAGCCTTTGAATATGGCAGCGCTTTCAAACTGACCTTCGATTTTCAGGACATCGATACGCGGTATTTGCGCGACATGCCGCCGATTGTGGGTGCCTCAGGCTATGCTTCCCTTACAAGACAAGTGTTTGATGTCGCGATTGAACGCGGAACGGTTATGAAGATGCCGATCGATGGTTCGAAGGCGCATATGTACAACATTCACCACCCGGGCGAGGGGATTGGGGAGTTTGATATTCAGCTAGAGGGTGATGTGCCCTCCATCATGAAGCTGATCTCCTATGAACCGCTGAATGTGCCTCAGAAGATGAATTTTGACCCCGACAGGCTCGGCGGTGATGCTTCAATCCAGGTTGCCATCGAATTACCACTAATTAAATCCATGCCCAAGGAAGCTGTGAAGTATGATGTCCAGGCATCAATTGCAGGTACGAAAGTGGCGGACCTTTTAGGCGGAGAGGGCATTAGGGATGGTGCTGTTAAGCTATGGCTAGATAGTGACAATCTGTCACTAGAAGGCACTGCGCGGTTGAACGGTGTGCCGTTGAAGCTTTTCTGGCGCGAGGATTTCCAAGCAGGCCGGGATAATGCAGAGGCAGACACCACGGAAATGGTGCTTTCGGGAAGCTTTGATGAAAATGACCTGAAAGCACTGGGTGTTGACGTTTCAGATTTTCTAAAGGGTAGGGCACAGGGGGAGGCAATTTTCCTGGGCAGAAGCTTGCGCTTCCGTACGGGCCAGTTTTCGGCAGATGCATCCAGTGCAATCCTGAAGGTGCCGCAACTTGCGTGGGAGAAGGCTAGTGCAAGCCCGGCAATGGTGACGGGCACTGTTGAGTTCGCTGACAATGAAACTCGGTTGGCACCCCTTGTCGTAAAAGGCGAAGGTATTGATGTTCACGCGAACTTTAGCTGGAGGAGCAAGGAATCTGGTGTTTTTTTCGGGAACTTCTCCATTAATAGTCTTGGTCGCCATCAACTTACCGGTACTGTTGATCAGAGATCGGGAAGCCCAACAACTGTAAAGATCAAGGCAGCACAATTTGACGCTGGTGCATATTTGGCAGGCTTGAGTGAGCCAACCCCAGAAGCAGTAAAAAGTCAGGAAGAGCAACAATCCGAAGGTGCGGATCTGAATCTTGTGCTATCGGCGGACAGAATGGTGATGCTCAACGGGGAGTATTTTGACAATGTCTCGTTCGAAACGCAGTTCAGGCAGCGGGAACCAACTAGTCTCACGCTAGAGGCATTAGTTGGTGGCACGAATAAACCTGTCTTGATGTCAATTTCTGAGAATGACGACCCAAAAGGTCAGGCCTTGGCGATACAAAGCGAAGATGCTGGCCAGTTCTTGCGCGGTTTAGGGCTTTTCTCTCATGTTCGTGACGGGACGTTGAAGATGGATGGATTTACCTCGGGTTGGGGAAATGATTTGACCATCGAAGGTGAAGCCAAGATCAAGGATAGCTTGCTTGTTTCTCAGGCAAACCTTGGCCCGTCGGTTGAGGAGGGGGTTGTCAGTGGGCTGGACGAGTTCGTTTCGAAAGGACCTGTTGAGCTGGACAATATTGAAATTCCATTCGATTACCGCCTGGGTATTCTCGACCTTTCAGGTTTGAAAGCAAATGGACCTACGCTTGGTATGACGATGGAGGGCCAAATTTCGGCCCGCGAGGGAAAAATCAATGTAAACGGTGTATTCGTTCCTGCCTATGGCCTCAACGCATTGCTTGGAAAGATACCGATCGTCGGGTCGTTGCTGACTGGCGGCAAAGGCAAAGGTGTGTTTGGGGTTTCCTACCGTGTCAAAGGGCCATTGGATAACCCTGATTTCTCGATAAACCCCGTCTCTGGTCTCGCTCCTGGTTTCCTTCGCCTTCTTTTTGAGGGCCGCAAAGGCAAGATCGCAGACGTCAAAATACCAGATGAGAAACCGGTGCCGGACGCTGAGGCAGGGCAACAAACAGCCGATCCATCTCTGGATACCGGGCAAGAAGCGCAAGAGCAAGAACCTCCACAAAAAGAAGACCCACAGTATTGATCTACACTGTGGGTCGCTTATGGGCTGTTGTGACTGAAGGCCGTTATTCGGAACGAACCAGCGCGTGACGTTTCTTGCCTGCAGAAAGCTTGATTTGACCGTCCTTCAGCGCATCTCTTCTGACAGTAAATTCTTCGCTTTCGACCTTCTCGTCATTCAGTTTGGCACCGCCCTGTTTAATCAGGCGGCGAACCTCACTTTTTGAACTGCCCAATCCAGCCTCAATAAAGAGATCTACGACATTCATGCCAACCTGTAGCGCTGCACTGTCAACATTCACGGTCGGTAGGTCTGCACCAGCGCCGCCCTTGATAAAAGTTTCGCGGGCTGTGGCTTCGGCGGCCTTTGCAGCGTCTTCGCCCCGGCAAAGCTTCGTAACTTCATTTGCAAGAATGACTTTTGCATCGTTGATTTCAGCGCCGCCCAAGGCCTCAAGGCGTCGCACCTCATCCATCGGCAGGTCAGTGAACAGTCGCAGGAACTTGCCAACATCGGCGTCCTGTGTGTTGCGCCAGAATTGCCAGAAATCATAAGAGGGCAGGTGGTCCTCATTCAGCCAGATGGCACCAGCGGCTGTTTTGCCCATTTTTTTGCCGTCAGCTGTGGTGATCAGTGGCGTTGTCAGGCCAAAGAGGTGCTTGCCGGTTTTGCGGCGCGCGAGCTCCATGCCGTTGACGATGTTGCCCCACTGGTCAGACCCGCCCATCTGCAGAGCGCAGTCATAGCGCTTCGACAGCTCCATGAAGTCATAAGCCTGCAGAATCATATAATTGAATTCGAGGAACGTCAGCGGTTGCTCGCGCTCTAGACGCAGCTTCACGCTGTCGAAAGTCATCATACGGTTGATGGTGAAGTGCGGACCTACATCCCGAAGGAATGAGATATATTCAAGATGGTCAAGCCAGTCGCCATTGTTGATCATGATGGCGTCGTTATCGCCTGTTCCAAAGTGCAGGAGCTTGTCAAAGATGGTGCGGATGCCGCCCATATTGTCGTCGATGATCTCGTTGGTCATCAACTGGCGGCTCTCATCGCGACCTGATGGATCACCGATCTTAGAGGTGCCGCCGCCCATCAGAACAATCGGTTTGTGGCCGGTTTTCTGAAGCCAGCGCAGCATCATGATTTGAACGAGACTGCCCACATGCAGCGACCGCGCCGTGCAGTCAAAGCCGATATAGGCTGAAATCGGGCCTTCAGACATTTTTGTGTCCAAACCCTCCAGATCAGTCGTCTGGTGGATGAAGTCCCGTTCTGTCAGGACTTGAAGAAATTCCGATTTCAAGTTGGTCATTAGTCTGGTCCAAATAGATACTGTTTTTGAAAATAAAGTTATTTAAGAGCGGGCTGATGTAGCATACGGTGGCGCTTAGGCAAAGCCCCTACTGGGGTTAGGTGGTTGGAGACAGGTGTTTTATGTCTATTTTAGGCAATCCAGGTGAAATCAAGTGTGTGATTGGCCTTATGAGCGGCACGTCCATGGACGGCATTGATGCTGCCATGATTTACACGGATGGCGTTCGCATCGAACGGCACGGGCCATCGCTTACCTTGCCCTATACGCCGGAAATGCGTGCGCAGGTCAAGGAATGTCTTCAGATTGCAGCAGGGTGTGCTGGCAAGGACAATCCACCGGAGCAGATCAGAAAGCTTGAGATGGATCTGGCTGATTGGCATGCAGACGCTGTCTTTGAACTGCTGGACGTTACGGGCCAATCCCCCGAAGAAGTCGATCTGATCGGCTTTCACGGACAAACACTGACACACCGTCCAGACCGCGGCTGGACATGGCAACTTGGTGACGGCGGCCGTTTGGCGGGCCTCACAGGTGTGAAAGTGGTGAATGATTTTCGCAGTGCAGATGTGGCTGCAGGCGGGGAAGGCGCGCCATTGGTACCGCTTTATCACGCCGCTTTGCTCGCGCGCAGCCGACGCCACGATGTTGTTGCCGTTTTAAATATTGGCGGGGTTGCCAACGTTACGTGGGTTCGTTTCAGTGCGGATAGCGATGATCCGGAGATCATTGCTTTTGACACGGGGCCGGGCAACGCCATGCTGGATGATTGGGCGGAAATCCATACAGGAAAACCTGTGGATGTGGACGGCAACCTGGCAGCGCGGGGATTGAGCCACGACGAGGTCGTCATGGGCCTTATGGCGTCACCTTATTTTGACGAAAAGCCGCCCAAAACGTTGGACAGAGATGATTTCAATATCCAGGCAGTGCGGGGACTTTCGGCAGAAGACGGGGCTGCAACGCTGACAAATTTTGTCGTGGAGTCCATCGTTTCGGCGCAGAGCCATTTCCCGTGCCCGCCTGAGGCCTGGTATGTTTGTGGCGGCGGTCGTCACAATCCTACGATGATGCGTCGGCTGCGGCGCAGGATGCCGGTATGTGTGGATCCTGTTGAGGTTCTAGGTTGGCGCGGTGATGCGCTGGAAGCAGAAGCCTTTGCGTTTCTTGCCGCCCGTTCTGAACGCGGCCTTCCTTTGACGGTTCCCAGTACAACTGGCTGCATTGGGCCTGTAACGGGCGGTGTTGTGCATGAGCCGAGGGCCCGACGTATTCGGCGTTAATCAAAGAAAAGGGCACGCCTGCTTAGCAGACATGCCCAGAAAATCGTCGTCATGAAAGGCGATTATTCGCCAGACGTTAGCCGCATATTCAGGTAATTGTTCACTGACGCCATCAGTTGGTTCAGCTCGGATTCAAAGAAGTGGTTCGCTCCTTTGATGTTGTCATGGTGAACCGTGATGGATTTCTGGGTTTTCAGCTTCTCTACCAACTTCTGAACGGAAATCGGCGTCACAAGGTCATCCTGGTCGGCTTGAATGATCAGGCCGGAAGATGGGCAAGGCGCTAGGAATGAAAAATCATACAGGTTGGCTGGCGGCGCCACTGAAATGAAGCCTTTGATTTCTGGGCGACGCATCAGAAGCTGCATGCCAATCCAGGCCCCGAACGAGAAACCTGCAATCCAGGTGCCGGTTGAATTCGGGTTCATGGACTGGAGCCAATCAAGGGCCGCAGCAGCATCTGAGAGTTCGCCGGTGCCACTGTCGAATTCGCCCTGGCTGCGACCCACGCCACGGAAGTTAAAGCGGAGAGTTGCGAAACCGCGATGGGCAAAAGCATGATAAAGGTAATAAGTAACCTTATTATCCATTGTGCCGCCATATTGCGGGTGAGGGTGCAAGATAAGCGCTACAGGTGCTGTGTCGGTCTTGCCAGGCTGGTAACGGCCTTCAAGACGGCCAGCTGGTCCACTGAAAATGATTTCGGGCATTTGCGATCTTTATAATCTTATGGTTAATGATGGCTTTGCTGGGTACGGTAACCCATCATGTATCCTGATCCTCGTATATAGAGTTTTGGTACTGATTCGCAAGCAATCTCATGCTTATGGGGAAAATTAGAATTGATTAGCCCCTTTTAAGGGCCTATGTGACTGAGCTATGAAAAGCGCAATTTACCTAGATTATAACGCAACAAGCCCAATCCGGGACGAGGTTATTGAAGCGGTAACCGCGGCCATGCAGGCTGTTGGTAACCCTTCATCTGTTCATTCCGCAGGCCGTGATGCACGGGCGCGAGTTGAAGAGGCGCGTGCGCAACTGGCCGCCTTTGTGAATGCACGCCCACGGGATGTGGTTTTTACATCGGGCGGCACAGAAGCTTCAAATACTGTGATTCGGGGCTGTGGTGCGAAGACGATACTGCTTTCGGCCATCGAACATGAATGTGGCTTTGCGGCAGCCAAAGAAGCTGGCGTGCCGGTTGAGGTTATACCTGTCGATGCAAACGGTTCTGTCAGGCTGGATGCGCTGGAGACGCTTTTGACGAAGGCTGAGAAGCCTGCGCTCGTATCCATAATGTATGCCAATAATGAAATGGGTATCCTTCAGGATTTGAAAGCTGTTGTGAAGGTTGCCAAGGCGCATGATGCGTTGGTTCATACTGATGCAGTGCAGGCAGCGGGCCGGGTGCCGCTCGATTTCAAGGAGCTTGGCGTCGATTACATGACTCTTTCCGCCCATAAAATTGGCGGCCCACAAGGTGTCGGGGCCGTTGTTTTAGGGCCTACGGTGCCGCTGAAAGCCTTGGTGTCCGGCGGCGGGCAGGAGCTTTCTCGCCGTTCTGGTACGGAAAACGTTGCTGGTATAACTGGCTATGGTGTGGCCGCGATGGAGGCCATGGTAGCGCTTGGTGACATGAACCATATTGCTGCCCTTCGGGACAAGCTTGAGGCAGACATCCGCGCGCATGCAAATGATGTGATAATTGTCGGCAGCAAAGGCGACAGGGTCGCGAACACAAGCTGTTTGATCATGCCGGGCGTTAAAGGTGAGACGCAGGTGATGCATTTCGACCTGAACCGCATCTGTATTTCGTCTGGCTCGGCCTGTTCCTCCGGCAAGGTGAAGGTGTCGCACGTTTTGACTGCGATGGGGTTTGCCCCTGAAGAGGCTGAATGCTCTATTCGCGTTTCCCTTGGGTACCGTACAACCGAGGAAGACATAGACCGTTTTGTAGACGCTTGGAAAAGCATCTACAACCGGACAAGGGCTCGTTGACGGTAGGGTGCGCATAGATGGTAAAGACGCCAATTTATCTGGACTATCAGGCCACGACCCCCATGGACCCAAGGGTTCTTGATGCGATGATGCCTTATTTGACAGAGAAATTCGGCAACCCCCATTCCAGTACGCATCGATTTGGTTGGGAGGCTGAAGCTGCGCTTGATATAGCCCGTGAGCAGGTAGCCGAGGTTATCGGTGCCGAGGCGGAAGAGATTTATTTTACGTCAGGCGCGACGGAATCCAACAATTTGGCGCTGAAGGGCATCATGGACATATGGGGCCAGAAGAAACCTCATTTGGTGACGGTCGCCACTGAGCACAAATGCGTACTGGAGGCCGCGCGCGCGTGTGAACAAGTTGGGTACAAAGTGACCTATCTGAGCGTTTTGGAAAGCGGACTTATTGATCTCGATCTATTGGCTGCGTCGGTAACTCCAGAAACCGCTCTTGTGTCGGTTATGGCCGTAAACAACGAAATCGGAGTCATTCAGCCGCTTGAAGCTATCGGTGCTATTTGTCGCGAGAGGGGTGCGTTGTTTCATACAGACGCCGCTCAGGCCTTCGGTAAAATTCCCCTTGATGTCAACGCCATGAATATCGACTTGATGAGCATCTCTGGCCATAAGATTTATGGGCCCAAAGGTGTGGGCGCGCTTTACAAACGGGCAGGGCGGCAGACAGCCCTTACGCCGCAGATGTCCGGTGGCGGGCAGGAAAGCGGCGTGCGGTCTGGAACGCAGGCCCCGGCATTGGTTGCCGGTCTTGGTATCGCTGCATCCCTTTGCAAAGCAGAAATGGCACAAGAACGCGACCGCCTCAGCAAAATGATGGAGCGCCTGAAGACAAAATTGCTGGCTGCAATGCCAGGGCTTTTGATTAACGGTGACGTGGATAGGCGCTGGGTCGGCAACCTGAATGTCAGCTTCTGCGGCCTTGATGGTGACTTGCTTCTGGCGAATATTCGGTCTCTGGCCGTTTCTTCGGGTGCTGCATGCGCCTCAGCTGTAAGCGGTCCGTCTTACGTGTTGCAGGCGATTGGCCGTACAGAGAGCCAAGCTAAATCTGCATTGCGTATCGGTATAGGACGCTTTACGACCGATGACGAAATAGATCATGCAGCAAATGTACTGGTTCAAGCCGTCGAAAGTATGGGAGGATTGAAGCCATGACCAAAGTAGCTGTGACTTTTGTCCTGCCTGACGGCACAGAGAAAAAGACAGAAACCGAGCCGGGCGTCTCAGCCCTGCAGCTTGCCCATGAACTTGGAATTGAAATGGAAGGCGCTTGCGAAGGCAATATGGCCTGTTCCACTTGTCATGTTATCGTTGATGAAGATCATTTCGACAGGCTGCCGGAAGCTTCTGAAGAGGAAGAAGAGATGTTGGACCTTGCCCTCGGGCTAAAGGCTACTTCTCGGCTGGGCTGTCAGGTTGTTATCACGCCTGAACTAGATGGTTTGGTGCTTCGGGTACCCAAAGAACATCGGAACATGATGGGCTTTTAATTTGTGCAGGGCCTTGCAATCATGCCGAGCTGGGGTCATATTTTCTTTGATTGGTTATAAGTTTAAGAAAATAAACCAACAGCGAGGAAAATAATGACACGTAATCAAATTTTTGGCGCGGCACTTGGTGGTGCTGGCGTTTTGGTGCTTTTAAGCACTGTTTTTTCATCAGACGATCAGGGCAAGGACTACCGAATTGATTTTCGGGAGGGTAAGCGCGTTGTTATCACCGATGACAGCATCGAGATTGAGAATGTGGGTGATGATACGCTGGTGCATACCAAGGATGGCACGATAAACTGCACCAAGAATGGTGGGTCGGTTACGATCACGAAAGGTGATGGCACTACAACAGTGATCACTTGTAACTGATAGAAAGAAGGCGGGACCAAATGGAACCCGCCTTTTTGTCTCAGACTGTCACCGAAGCTGCTATTCAAACCGCTCGGGCAAATGATCTTCCTCGATAAGGTCTGTAAAGCGGGTGCAGTCTTTCTCGAATGCCAGATGCACAGTGCCTACCGGGCCGTGACGTTGCTTGCCGATAATACATTCTGCCTTGCCGTACAGAGACTCCATTTCAGCCTGCCACTGGACATGCTTTTCCTGATCAGACTGTGATGGCTCTTCTTTCTCTTTGTAATATTCTTCCCGGAAAACGAACATCACCATATCGGCGTCCTGCTCGATCGAGCCGGATTCACGAAGGTCAGAAAGCATCGGACGCTTGTTTTCACGCTGCTCCACACCCCGGCTAAGCTGTGACAGCGCGATCACAGGAACATGCAGTTCCTTTGCCAGTCCCTTCAGGCCTCGCGTGATCTCGGAAATCTCCTGCACCCGGCTATCGGCCGCAGTGCCTTTGCCGGAGCCACGAAGAAGCTGGAGGTAATCGACAACGACAAGCCCAAGGTTGTGCTGGCGCTTCAGGCGGCGTGCGCGGTTGCGCAATGCCGCGATTGTCAGGGCAGGGGTGTCATCGATAAAGAGCGGAACATCTTCAAGTTCGATGGCCGCACGGGCAATCGCCTCAAACTGTTGCTGATCGAGGTTCCCTTGCCGCATCTTGTGTGACTGGATGGCTTCATGGCCTTCGTACACAAGATTCGCACGGTCAGACAGAATACGAGCAGCTAGCTGGTCGGCCGACATCTCGAGGCTGAAGAAGCAAACAACGGCCCCCTTTGTTTTGTTCGGATCGATGCCGGCGAGGCGGTCATCGGCATACCGTTTGGCAGCGTTGAATGCGATATTGGTGGCGAGCGCGGTTTTCCCCATGGCTGGTCGTCCGGCCAGAATCACAAGGTCCGAGTTATGCAGCCCGCCGATTTTTTCATTGAGGGCGGATAGGCCTGTCGTAATGCCCGACAAGCTATCAGGATCTTTGTAGGCGTTCTCGATGTTCTCAACGGCTGTACGGAGCGCCTTGGAAAACGCCTGCGCGCCCGTCTCGGCCTGGCCAAGCTCTGCCAGATCAAACAGCTGCTTTTCAGCATCCGCGATCTGTTCAGAGGCCTCGGCGTCGACGGGTGCGTCATACGCGTCGTTCACCATCTGCTCCCCGATCTGAATGAGCGCGCGGCGCATAGCATGATCATAGATGGTACGACCGTAGTCTTCCGCGTTAATGATGGTGGCTGCACTGGCGGCAAGGCGCACAAGGTAGCGTGCGCCGCCAACATCTGTCAGGGCTTCATCATTTTCGAAATAGGGTTTGAGCTTGACCGGGTCTGCGATCTGGTTCTTGTCCATAAGTTTAAGAACAGATTCGTAAATACGTCCGTGGACCGGCTCGTAGAAATGCTCGGGCAGCAGGAAGCCCTGAACTTTTTGCGCAGCTTCATTGTTGACAAGGATAGACCCCAGAAGCGCCTGTTCGGCCTCTAGGTTATGCGGCGGCTGGCGGTAGGCCAGGTCGTCGCCCTTGTCGTTTGCTGCGTCGTTCTTGATGGCTTCCATAAAAAGCAACCCTCCGTGATGCGGTTTCCAACCCTAAGCCCAGGTCACTCCTCCCGTGGGGTCTTTCGCCCCAGAGCCTGATGGCCCGACCATAGCGATTTTTGGAATTGATCCAAGGGCGAATGCGGCTTTTCCACCATAGTTTTATCCACAGCCTGTTAAGTCTGGGGATAAGTTTAGGAAGAAACAAAAAAGGCGGCCACAGGGGCCGCCTTTTTCAATTCATTCAAGGAATGGAGGCGCTTAGGCTTCCTTTGCTTCCTCTTCAGCTACTTCTGCTTCGCCTTCTTCAGCGGCAGCAGCTACAGCTTCAACAGCTTCTTCT
>JABXIV010000132.1 GCA_013372925.1 Alphaproteobacteria bacterium | reverse complement strand
GACTTTATCCAATGGGCCAAGGATCACGATATTCCTGTGGGCCCTGGACGGGGCTCCGGTGCAGGGTCTGTTGTTGCGTGGGTATTGAAGATTACCGATCTTGATCCACTTCGCTTTTCGCTTCTGTTCGAGCGCTTTCTGAACCCGGAACGCGTATCCATGCCTGACTTTGACGTGGACTTCTGTCAGGACAAGCGCGAACGCGTGATCAGGTACGTGCAGGATAAATACGGGTATGACCACGTGGCGCAGATCATCACTTTCGGTAAGCTGCAGGCCAGGGCGGTTGTGAAGGCCTGTGGGCGGGTGTTGCAGCAGCCGCACGGCCAGACAGATCGTTTGTCGAAGATGATTCCGAATGAACCAGGAAACGCCATGTCGCTTCAGGAAGCGATCGACAGCGAACCAAGGCTGCAGCATGAAATCAACAGTGATGAATTGACACGGAGCGTAATGGACCGGGCACTGAAGCTTGAGGGCTTTTACGCGCACTCATCCACACACGCCGCCGGCGTAGTGATTGGTGACAGGCCACTTGATCAGCTTGTACCCCTTTACCGAGACCCGAAATCCGACATGCCGGTTACCCAGTTCAATATGAAATGGGTGGAGCTTGCGGGCCTTGTGAAGTTTGACTTTCTCGGCCTCAAGACGCTGACGGTATTGGACCGGGCAGTGGCCTACATCCGGGATCGCGGTATCGACATTGATTTGGCGCATGTCCCCCTTGTTGACAGCCCTAGCTATGATTTGCTGGCGCGCGGCGATACGGCGGGTGTCTTCCAGCTTGAGAGTACGGGCATGCGGTCCGTTCTAAAGGGCCTCAGGCCTGACAAATTCGAGGATATCATTGCGATTGTGGCCCTGTATCGTCCAGGGCCAATGGAGAATATTCCAACCTATATCGACCGTAAACACGGCCGGCTGGAAGTGGAATATCCGCACCCGATCCTTGAGGAGATTCTGGGCGAAACCTACGGCGTGATCATTTACCAGGAACAGGTGATGCAGATCGCGCAGGTGATGTCTGGTTATAGCCTTGGCGAAGCAGACATTCTGCGCCGGGCCATGGGTAAGAAGATCAAGGAGGAGATGGACAAACAGCGCGGCCGTTTCTGTGACGGAGCCGTTGAACGCGGTATCGATGCTGAAAAAGCAAGCTATATCTTTGACCTTGTTACTAAATTTGCCTCATATGGTTTTAACAAATCCCACGCCGCAGCCTATGCCCTTGTGGCCTATCACACGGCGTACCTGAAGGCCAATTTCCCTGTCGAGTTCATGGCAGCGATCATGACGCTCGATCTCGGGAACACAGACAAACTCGCGGCCTTCAAGCAGGAACTGCAGCGCATGGAAGTGCCACTGCTTCTGCCTGACATCAACAAATCCCATGTCCCCTTCGTGGTCGAAAAGGTGGAAGAGCCTTATTGCGATGAGGAAGACGACCCGCGTTTCAACTTGGGTGTTCGCTATGCTCTTGGGGCCATCAAAGGTGTTGGCGAAAAGGCGATGGAAAGCATTATCGAAGAACGCGAAGCCAATGGCCCGTTCAAGGACATCTATGACTTCGCCGAACGTATTGATCCCAAACACTTGAACAAGCGCCAGATCGAGCGCCTTGCATCTGCCGGTGCCTTTGATTGCTTGATACCTGATCGAGCGCAGGCATATGCGGCTGCGGAAGTTATTATGCGGATTGCCCAGATGGAGGCCAAAGAGCGGGAAAGCGATCAGGTAAGCCTGTTCGCTGGTGATATGGCGAAAAGCGTTGAGCAGCCGAGCTTGCCTGCCGTGCGTAGCTGGACCGATACTGAGCTTCTTGAGAATGAGAAGAACGCGGTCGGTTTTTATATCTCGGCGCATCCTTTGGACACTTATGACACGATCCTGCAACGGGAACGGATTATCCCAGCCAAGGAAGTCTACACTGACCCTGGCCTTATCGGGCAAACTGTACGCATGGCTGGTGCGATTGCTGGTTACAGGGAGGGCAACACAAAACGAGGCAGCAAATTCGGTCGTCTGACACTCTCGGATCGCAGCGACGCTTTTGAAATTATGGCCTTTGAGGATGATCTGGATGCCATCAGGGCCCGGGTGGAAGAGGGCGCGCCTGTGGTGGTTTCTGTCCAAATCCGGAAACGCGACGATGACGATAGCATTGGCCTGTCATGCCGCGGTATCGAGAGCCTTGAACATGTAGCCTCCCATTCCAGCAAGGGGTTGTTTGTGGAAATAGAATCGGAAAAAGCCTTTACTGCAGTGAAAGGGGCCCTAGATCGTAAACAAGGAGGGAAAGGGCGCGTTACCTTCCGTGTGCCGGTGGCTGAAAACAAGCGCTATGCTGAATTCAAGCTTGCCGGACGATACAAGATAACGCCTGAACTCAAACAGGCAGTCGCAGCGGAAATGGGTGTCCTGTCTGTAGAGGAAGTTTGATTTGAATACGCACCGCAAAATCGCCGACCCGAAACCTGCTTCATCGATCATGGTTGTCCGTGATGGACCTTCTGGTCTTGAAGTGTTGATGATTGAGCGTGCGAAAACCATGAAGTTCGCGCCAGGGGCGTTTGTTTTTCCTGGAGGCAAGGTAGACAGAAGCGACCAGCAGAACTGGCGTTGGCAAGGCTTGACGACGGGCAGGGGGGTGATGCGTGATTTTGCCTACCGTGTGGCGGCATTACGCGAATTGTTCGAAGAAGCAGGCATTCTGTTGACAGACCGCCAGTATAGTGGCCGGTTAGCCGTCGCTGCACCATTTGCAACAATGCTACGCCAGGCAAGGGTGAAACTGGATATCGCTGGCATGGTGCCTTTTGCCCACTGGGTAACGCCTGAGCCGATGCCGCGGCGTTTCGATACACATTTTTATCTTGCGCCCCATAACGGTGATGAGGCTATGCATGACGGGAATGAAGCGATTTCTTTCCGGTGGGTCAGTCCAAGAAAGGTGCTGAACGACTGGGAAGAGGACAAGATTCCGCTGATGTTTCCAACGCGGCTTAACTTGATGAAACTTGCCCGTGCCAGCACAGTGAACGAGGCTTTGCGGCAAG
The DNA here is from genome assembly GCA_013372925.1 of Alphaproteobacteria bacterium. Taxonomy (GTDB): domain Bacteria; phylum Pseudomonadota; class Alphaproteobacteria; order Sphingomonadales; family Kordiimonadaceae; genus Kordiimonas. The sequence goes on along the minus strand of JABXIV010000132.1, from coordinate 242 downwards.
CACGTCGGACAAAGGTGATCCGCACCTTACCTGTTGTGGACATGTCCAAGGAAGGCGTTTCAATCTCCATTGATCCAGCGACTGGTTACGGCGTTACTGCGGCGACCCCAAAAGAACTGTCAGTCGAGGCTGGCGGAATCGCAAAAAAAGCTTGATCTTCCTGCATTATGGGCCTATACGACGCGCGACTTCACACGCGGGTGAAGGCTTCCTGCTGAGTTGGCAGGCCGCCATCCGGTGTT
>JABXIV010000226.1 GCA_013372925.1 Alphaproteobacteria bacterium | reverse complement strand
GCTGTGGGGCTTCCTGCCTATGTTATTGCCAAGGCCCTGACGCCTGGGTATTTCGCCCGGGAAGACACAAAAACACCGGTGAAGTTTGCCACAGCATCCCTTTTTGTGAACCTGATCCTGAATTTGATCCTGATCCAGTATCTGGCGCATGTGGGGCTGGCTCTCGCAACGGCCATCGCCGCCTGGTTCAATGTGCTTTTGCTATACTTGGGCCTGAAGCGAACCCACAAATTTGCACTGGCGCGGGAAACCATGGTCCGCCTGGCAAAAATGATTGTGGCAAGCGCCGCCATGGCTGCGGCCCTTAGCTTCAGTTTTTCATATACGGCCCAAAAATTCAGTGCAGATGGGATCGGGCGCGTCGCCTCTCTCGCCCTGCTGGTGCTTGTCGGCGCGGCTATCTATTTTGCCGCCGTCGTCGCCCTTCGTACCATTCCTATGCGTGAAATCCGGGATATTCTGGGCCGCAAGGCCTGATGTGCACTTGACCGTTCGCAAGCAGCTTGCCATAAGGTTTCGGCTCGGCGGCCCGTCCAAAGGTGCCGCCATAAATCTATGGAGACAGACAAGTGACAAATCGTGTTTTTTCGGGCGCCCAGCCCAGCGGCAACATACACCTCGGTAACTATCTTGGGGCCTTCCGCAATTGGGCAATGCTGCAAGACGACTATGAATGCATCTATTGTGTCGTTGACATGCACGCGATCACTGTCTGGCAAGACCCGGAAGCCCTGAAAGACCAAGTGCGCGAAGCGGCTGCTGCCTATATTGCCTCTGGCGTTGATCCAAAGAAATCCATTCTGTTCAACCAAAGCCGCGTGCCTGGCCACGCAGAACTGGCGTGGATCTTCAACTGTGTTTCACGCATTGGCTGGTTGAACCGCATGACCCAGTTCAAGGACAAGGCCGGCAAAAACCGCGAGAATGCCTCTGTAGGCCTGTATGTTTATCCGAACCTGATGGCGGCTGACATCCTTCTGTATAAAGCGACTCACGTACCGGTGGGCGAAGACCAGAAACAGCATCTGGAGTTGACACGAGATATCGCCCAAAAGTTCAACAACGACTTCGGCATCGACCTGTTCCCGATTACAGAGCCTGTAATCATGGGTGAAGGCGCGCGTGTCATGAGCCTGCGCGACGGCACCAAAAAAATGTCGAAGTCTGACCCGTCAGAATATAGCCGCATCAACCTAAATGATGATGCTGACACGCTGGCGCTTAAAATCCGCAAAGCAAAAACCGACGCCGAGCTTCTGCCGGCACAGGCAAAGGACCTTGAAGGTCGCCCCGAGGCACAAAACCTTGTGGGCATCTATGCTGCCCTGATGGATATGAGCCGCGATGACGTGTGCGCGCAGTACGAAGGCAAAGGCTTTGGTGACTTTAAGAAAGCGCTGACCGAGGTGGTTGTTGATAAGGTAGCCCCTATTACCAACGAGATGGCCCGCCTTCAAAATGATCCCGCCTATATCGACGGTCTTCTTCAGCAAGGTGGCGAGAAAGCCCAGGCAATCGCCGAACCAATCCTGAAGGAAGTCAAAAAAGCGGTCGGCTTCCTTTTTTAGGCCTCCAAAAAAACCTGAACGCCGCACCAGTCCCTTGCGGCGTTCAGCGTCCGTTCAGCCAAAAGCTGATAAAATACACCTATGTTGCCAACGACGCTTGCGCCTTTCGCTCTGCTTGATAGAGTGAAGGGAATTGGAGATATAGGCTTATGACTAATTTCACGACTGCTAGAACCCTATTGATTGCAGCCTTTGCACTGACGCTTTCGGCATGCAGCAACACCTTTCGCAGCGATGTGGCCACGTTCCACAGCCTGCCTGTACCGAGTGGTGAAAAAGTTTCCATCCTGCCCATGGATGAGGCCAAACAGGATAGCCTCGAATTCCAGCAATATGCGGCTATTCTAGCCAACCACCTGCAGCTTGAAGGCTATCAGCAGGCAGGAAACGGCAAGCCTGACCTGATTGTTGGTTTTGATGTGATGATCAATGATGGGCGTGAAAAGCTGGACACACGGCCAACGCTTTCCGGCCCACGGTACGCATACTGGGGACGCTATTGGCACTATGGCTATTTCTGGGAGCCCTATGATCCTTTCCCACACGGCCGCACCGAAATTGTTGCCCACACGGTTTATACGGTAACGCTACGCATGGAAGTGCGCCGCCCTGATGGAGAACTTCTCTTTGAAGGCCGTGCAGAAACCGAAACCCGGTCCAAAGCCGTGCCAGAGGTGGTACCTCTTCTTGTAGAAGCCCTGTTCGCAGAATTCCCTGGCCCAAGCGGTGTAACCCGGACGGTCAAAATCGATCTGGACGAAACAGGCAAGTAACGCCGACCTAACAGGGTACAGCCAAAAAACCGGACAAGGATCGCCCCTGTCCGGTTTTCTTTTTCTTGAGGGCTTATCTAGAGGCCTCCGCCCGCCGTATCAACTTCCGCCCAGACCTGGATAGAAGCACCCACATTGTCACAAGCGTTACGCCGATTTCTGCCACCGGTCGTGCAATCCACAAGCCCGGTTCCCCCCAGTAAAGAGGCAACAAAAACATCAGCGGCAACAGAAATATATAAGTGCGCGACAGGTTCAAAAGCGCAGCATTGCCCTTCGCCCCGATGGCCTGAAAATACTGGGCAAAAACCATGTTCGGCCCAGCCAGAAAAAAGCACAGCACCATTACTGGCAACAGTCTGGCTGTTTCCGCGATAATAGGGGCATCGTCAACAAACAGGTGCCCCATGCTCTCATTGCCAGCAATGAAGATGCCCTCAACAGTCAAACAATAGCCAAGCGCGCCCAGCACCACGAGCCATACGGCTTTTTTCACCCTGTCATCCCGGCCGGCACCATGATTGTGGCCAACTACGGTCTGAAGCGCCATGGTGAGACCAATCAAGGGTAGCACCATAAAGGTCGTCAGGCGTGTTGTGATGCCATAAGCACCGATCGTTGCCTCATAGTTCACCGGCGGCCAATTCTGAAGGCCGTATACAGCGGCAATGGCAACAAGCGATACACCGATAAAATTCAGGCTGTAGGGAAGACCAAGGCCAATAATTTCGCTACAATCCGCCATCAAATGTGACCAGCCGACAGATGCCGCTCGCGGACGATAAGGCATTTTGGAAAACACCTTGAAGGTTAACAGCAAGCTGACCACCTGGGACGCCACAGTGCCGATCGCCGCCCCCTCAACACCCATTCTTGCTTCAACGATCAGCAGATAGTTGAAGACAATATTCAGAAGCGTTGAGACAATGGTGATCAATGCCATTTGGCTGGCTTTGCCCTCCGTGCGCAGCACATCCAGGTTGGAAGACAGCACAAACAAGAGCGGCACCGCCGTGACAAAAATCGTCATGTAAGCCTTGGCCATATCCGCCATTCCAGCGTCGCCGCCCGCAAGAGACAGAACAAACTGGTCACCAAACGCCAGAAACAGGGAAATGATGACGGCCGGGATAGCCACTGAAAGAACGAGCGCCGCCGAATAGGCCGCATAACCCCGCGTTCGGTCCCCCGCGCCAAGACGTCTTGCAAGCACACTCGCAAGGCCCGTAGAAACAGCCGTCGCAAGCGCAAGCAGAAACATCTGCAAAGGGAACATAAGGGTTACCGCCGCCAATGCATCGGCACCCACATACTTGCCCAGAAACCATGCGTCCGCGAGGTTATAGGCACCATTCACAAGCATAACGATGATAATGGGCAACGCGGTTTTAAGCACCACGCCACCAACGGGCGCAGTGATAAAGCTGTTCTCTTCATTTGAGACAACTTGAGCCGACAGACGCTTATCAGCATCAGGCGACACAGATTTATTATCGGAGTTCATCTATACCTCATACAATCAATGCATGCAGGTCATCATGGGGGCTCGCACTACCATTTACCGC
>JABXIV010000122.1 GCA_013372925.1 Alphaproteobacteria bacterium | reverse complement strand
CCTTGAGATGGTTCGTCTTGAGGAGGCCATTGCGGAGGTGCGGTTGCAGCTTGAACAGCTTATCGAGCATCCTGATTTGGCTCACGGCGGTGAACACCGTGAAGTTCTCGAGACATACCGCATGTTCGCCTACGACGAGGGCTGGCAGGAAAAAATGCGGGATGCCGTGCTGTCCGGTTTGACGGCAGAGGCAGCGGTTGATCGGGTTCAGCAGGAAAACCGTGCGCGGATGTACAAGATTCGCGACCCGTACCTCAGGGAGCGGATTGCAGATTTTGAAGATCTGGCAACACGCCTTATTCGAATTATCCAGGGCGACAAAAGCGACTACCGAACCAAGCTGACGGAAGATGCAATCCTTGTTGCCCGTACGATCGGCCCTGCCGAACTTATGGATTACGACCGCACCCTGTTGAAGGGCATTGTGCTTGAGGAGGGGTCGGCTACATCGCATGTAACGATCATCGCCCGTGCCATGGGTATTCCTGTGCTTGGCAGGGTTCAGGGGCTGTTGACGCATGTTGAACCCGGCGAATGGGTGATCATCGATACAGGTAACGAGCACATCTATATTCGCCCCGCCGATGATGTGATCGATTCCTACAAAGCGACACTGGAGCTTCAGGAAAAGCTGTTTGCTGAATATGCGGCGGAGCGGGACCTTCCGGCTGAGACGACAGACGGTCATCAGGTAACGCTGTTTATGAATGCCGGCCTGCTCGTAGACCTGCCAAGCCTTGATACTACAGGCGCTGAAGGTATCGGGCTTTTCCGTACGGAATTCCAGTTCATGGTTTCCCCGGCTCTGCCAAAGGTGGACGAGCAAACCAAGATTTATAAAGCCGCACTTGATGCTGCGGGTGACAGGCCCGTTGTTTTCCGTACGCTTGATATTGGCGGCGACAAACCGGTTCCTTTCCTGCCGAGGGATGAGGAAGAAAACCCGGCCATGGGCTGGCGGGCTATCCGTATCGCGCTCGACCGCCCTGCGCTTCTTCGGTACCAGCTTCGCGCGCTCCTTTATGCGGCGCCAGGGAAAACGCTGTACGTCATGTTCCCAATGATTGCTGAGGTTGCAGAGCTTCGGCGCTGCAAGGCGATCCTTCAAAAAGAGATCGATCGGCTGGACAAATATGGCAAGCAGGGCCCGAAAGAGGTGAAAGTCGGCTGCATGCTTGAGGTGCCTTCCCTTTCCTGGCAATTGGATATCCTGCTGAAGGAAATTGATTTTCTATCGATTGGTACGAATGACCTGATGCAATTCTTCTTTGCGTGCGACAGGGGTAATCCAAGGTTGGCCAACAGATATGACCTTCTTGCGCCACCGGTTCTTGCTTTTCTTCATATGGTTATCAGGGCCTGCGATAACGCTGGCGTTCCTGTAACCCTTTGCGGAGAAATGGGTGGTCGACCAATTGAGGCAATGGCGCTTGTAGCACTTGGCTTGCGGCGTATTTCCATTTCACCAACATCTGTTGGGCCGGTGAAGCGGATGATACGGTCTGTCAACCTGAAGCAGTTGCGGGAATTCATGTTGTCGAACATCACGTCTCCGGAACATTCGATTCGCGACTCACTGGTCAATTTTGCGCGTGATCATAGTATCAAGCTCTGAATTTCCTTTTCCTGTTAGATGTTTGTGTGTTTGAGGGGAATATTCTCCTACTAAAATTTGAATCTATTTGACTCGGGCCTTTAAATGTTTTTTGACTATTGTGTGGTCCAATAGAAACCGTAGAAAAAGAACCATGGACCGCAACCACAGGCTGCTCGCACGACAGTGGGGTGGATGAAATTGCAGTCAAGTGGTGCTCGAGGGGTTGAAAAACCTCTATATTGGGATGAACGCTGTAATAGCAGGTTACTGCTTTTTCTTAGACTGGAAAAATCCGGCAAGAGATAAGCAGGGGACGGTTTTGTGATGAGCACAGATGTAAAGAAGACAGTTGGCGAACTGTTGCAGGCGGCGCGAGAAGAGCGCGGCTTGAGTATCGAGTCCATCGCTAAAGATATTTGTATCAGAAGCAGTTACCTCGCCGCCATTGAGCAGTGCGATTATAAGGAACTGCCTGAAAAGACATTCGCGGTCGGTTTTGTGCGCGCCTATTCGATGGCCCTGAAGCAAGATGCCAAAGCCATCGTTGAGCAATTCAAGGAAGAATTTGGAATTGATGCCGAACCACAGGTTGCGGTTACAGAGCAGACATTGGCGGCCCCTTCGCGCCGGTTGCCTGGTTGGTTGTCACCGCTTGCCGGTGTTGTTGGGGTTTCTCTTTGCTGGGCGTTGTTCGGAACCAGCCTTGTGCCTTTCAGTTTTACTGCTGACAATGAGATCGTTGATCGCCAGACTGATGTGGCTCAACTGCAGGCTGTCCAAGCGATGCTGCCCGCACGAGATGAGACTGTAGTCACTGCTGAACTTGCTTTAGAAGAAACGCCAGAAGCAGTGGTTGACCTTGCAGGACAGGAAGAAGCTGATAAGGTGAAGGCTTTCAGGGGGCGTACATCCCTTTTCTCACCGGCAGCGATCGCTGATCAAAACACTGATGAAATGGGGCGTGCGGATTTTACCTTGCGAGCCATTGAGGATGCATGGCTGCGTCTTGAAAATACCGACGGCACTGAGATTTGGTCTGGTGTGCTTCGCGAGGGGCAGAGCTACCGCCCACAGATTGATGGGGCAGCGCTTCTTTCCACTTCCAACGCAGGTGGCGTTGCCATCAGTTTTGGCGGGCAGGAGCTGGACAACCTTGGCAGCCGCGGTGAAGTTGTTAGAGACCTGAAGCTTGATAGCGGACAGCTTCTATCAACCGCTTCCCATGCTTCATACGATGTGACGGGCTCGCGTTAAGGCGAAGTTTTCTCAAAATTCTTCATTTTCCTTGCTTTCAGCGAGGCGTTTCCTCATGTATAACGCCAACCATCACGCTTGGAGTTAGAGGTATTAAGCCGTCATGAGTGTACGCCCGTGGAGAGATGTATATCGCCGTAAATCCCGCCAGATAATGGTTGGGAATGTGCCTGTTGGTGGCGATGCACCGATCACGGTGCAAACCATGACAAACACGCTGACGTCTGACCCTCGCGCGACGATCAATCAGATACGCACGGCGGAAGAGGCGGGGGTTGATATTGTGCGCGTATCCTGCCCGGATGAGGCATCAACGGCTGCAATGCCCGAGATCTGCCGGGAAGCGAATGTGCCGATTGTGGCGGATATTCACTTCCACTATAAGCGCGCACTCGAAGCCGCAGATGCTGGCGCGGCGTGCCTGCGCATCAATCCAGGCAATATCGGCTCCAGTGAGCGTGTGAAGGAAGTCGTGCGGGCAGCCAAGGCCAACGGTTGTTCCATGCGCATCGGCGTTAATGCCGGGTCGCTTGAAAAGCACCTTCTGGAAAAATATGGCGAGCCGTGCCCTGAGGCGCTTGTTGAAAGCGCGCTTGAGCATGCCAAGCTTCTTGAAGACAACGACTTCCTTGATTTCAAGATCAGCGTTAAGGCCTCTGACGTTTTCCTCGCTGTGGCTGCTTATCAGGGATTGGCGGAAGCCTGTGATTATCCACTTCATCTGGGCATTACCGAGGCCGGTGGCCTGCGGGGCGGCACTGTTAAGTCTGCAATTGGCATTGGTTCGCTTTTGTGGGCCGGTATTGGCGATACCATTCGGGTATCGCTTTCTGCCGAGCCGGTTGAGGAAGTAAAAGCCGGTTTTGAAATTTTGAAATCGCTTGGGCTTCGGCACCGCGGTGTGCGGATTGTGTCTTGCCCATCGTGTGCGCGCCAGGCATTCCCGGTAATCAAAACCGTGGAAACCCTTGAAGAGCGCTTGTCGCATATTCATACACCCATGAGCCTGTCGATCATTGGCTGTGTGGTAAATGGCCCGGGCGAAGCGCGTGAGACCGACATCGGCCTGACCGGCGGCGGCCAGGG
>JABXIV010000146.1 GCA_013372925.1 Alphaproteobacteria bacterium | reverse complement strand
TCTGCAGTGACGCGAAAGCAATACCTGACGGCAGGTTGATAAAGAGGTTCGATAGACCCAAAACCCACCACGCGGTTGTCGTGTCTGCGATGAACGGCAGGATCAGGCTGGGGATCAGATACCCCAGCGGTGCCACAAGAAGCGCGCGCACATGTGCATCCTTCTTGCCTTTTGCGAGCCAGTGATCGGCGAGGAAGCCGCCTAGCAAAAGCCCAGCAGGACCGGTAAATAGTGAGATCGTGCCAAATACTTTACCAACCTCGCCGGGTGTCAGGCCGTGATAGCGGTGGAAGAAGAAGGCAAGGAAGCTGAGCGTGCCGAAGCCGAGCGCCGCCACGCAGGACACGCCAAGGCAAATGCCGGCGTAAGCTCGAAAGCGCTCTTTCACGTGTTTTACTACGTCTTTGACTGGAATGCTTTCGCCGCCTTGCGCGATGCCCTTGCGGCTGGGTTCTTTCACGGTCAGCATCAAGAAGGTCAGCAGCAGGCCGGGAATGCCTACCATCAGAAAGGCCTTCTGCCAGCTTCCCATCAACCCAAAGCCGGGCACGGTTACGTCGGGCAGGGTCTCCGCCAGATCAATCACGGCACCGCCCACAATGAACGCAAGCGCCGACCCAACAGGAATGCCCATGGAGTAAACACTCAGGGCGGTTGCCAGCCGTTTTTTCGGGAAGCTATCTGCCAGAATGGAATTTGCTGCGGGGGCCAGTGTGGCTTCGCCAACCCCAACGCCCATCCGCAGAAGGAACAGGGAAACGAAGTTCAGCGCGAGTGAGGAGGCGGCTGTCATCAGGCTCCAGAGGAACAGGCCCGCTGCAATCAGGCCTCGGCGGCTTTTACTGTCGGCGATGCGGGCACAGAACAGGCCAAACACCGTATAGAAGACGGCGAAGGCGAAGCCGGTCAGAAGGCCGAACTGGGTGTCGGAGATGCCGAAATCCGCCTTGATTGCGGGCCCCAGAAGGCCGAGGATCTGCCGATCAATGAATGAGAATGTGTAGATAACAAGTAGAAGGGCCACCACATACCAGGCATAGGCCGGGTGTGGGTACTGGTTGCGATCTGGTGACATGTGGCCTCCCCTGCCTGTGTCTGCGTGTTGTTTTTTCGGGATTCGGCCTTTATCTCCCCCGGCCAATCCGATAGACACACTGTGATTATCTAACGCATTAAGTTGGGCAAACGGCCTGACTGTCAAGGCCGAGCGCATTTGGGTATAGATTATGTCACTTGAAAATACAACGATCGTTGAAATTTTGGATACATTCGAATTTCTCGATGATTGGGAAGACCGCTACCGGTATGTCATTGATCTAGGCCGGAAGTTGCCGCCCCTCGATGAAAGCGAGATGACCGACGACTATAAAGTGCGTGGTTGCCAAAGCCAGGTCTGGTTGGTGCCCGAAAAGGATGCAGAGGGTCGGATTCACCTGCGCGGTGACAGTGACGCCCATATCGTGAAGGGTCTTGTTGCACTGGTGTTGCTGATCTATTCCGGCAAGACGCCAGACGAAATCCTGGCGACTGACGCCAAAGTTATTCTGGACAAGCTGGGGCTGGCGGCGCATTTGTCGCCTATGCGGGCAAACGGGCTGTTCGCGATGGTGCAGCGGATCAGGGATATCGCCGAAGCGGCCTAAATCAGGCAGCCTGTCCAAAAGAAAAGGCCCCGGAAATTCCGGGGCCTTCTTTGTTTCATGTCAGTCGCTAATTAGCCAACGATGGTGTCGTAGATCAACTTGATAAAGATTATGCCGATCGCTGTTGGGCTAACGAACCGCGCCAGGAAGTACCAGATGCGGAAGGTTTTATCTTCCATTGCCAGTTCTTCCATCATGGATTTGCGGGTTACGAACCAGCCAACGAACAGTGCTGTAAAGAGGCCAGCAAGTGGCATCATGATGTTGTTGGTCAGGAAGTCTTTCGCGTCCATGATGTTCAGGCCGAAGATGCGAACGTCTGCCAGCATGTTCGTGCCTTGGCTATAAGCGGAAAGAATACCCAGGACACCAGCAGCTACACCCATGGTGATAGCCACCTTGCGGCGGTTCCAGCCAGTTTTCTCTTCAACGTAGGATACCGGTGGTTCCAGAAGCGAGATTGAGCTGGTAATCGCCGCCACAGCCAGAAGGCCGAAGAATAGCGTGCCGAACACAATGCCGAGAGGCATCTGGCCGAACGCGATTGGCAGGCTCATGAATACCAGGCCGCCACCACCTGCGACATCAAGGCCGTAGGCAAACACGATCGGGAAGATCGCAAGGCCTGCCATCAGGGCGACGGAGCTGTCCGCGGCCGCAATGGTCACTGCCGACCGACCGATTTTCACGTCTTTGGTGAGGTACGAGCCATAGGTCATGATCGAACCAAGCGCCAGAGAAAGCGAGAAGAACGACTGGCCAAGCGCTTGAAGTACCATATCAAAGCTGAAGCGCTGTGCAGGTGCACCTGCGGCAATGGCCTCTGGCGTGTTTGGCTTATAAAGCAGTTCGTTGAAATCCGGGTTGAACAGGAAGTCGATTGTTTTTGCGAAATCGCCCGTGAAGCCGGAATAAATCACAAGGATAATCAGGATGGCGAACAGCGCAGGCATCAACACGGTCACGGCTTTCTCAAGGCCGCCCTGAACGCCCTTGGCCACGATAAAGATCGTTATAGCCATGAAGGCGAAGTGGGACACGAGCGTCATTACCGGGTCGGAAATATAGCCGACGAAGGTGCTTTCTGCGGTTGCGGCATCAATGCCGCTGAAGCTGCCCATGGCTGCCTTGACCATATAGGCCAGTGTCCAGCCGCCAACGACCGAATAGAAGCTGATAACGATAAAGGCACCGACAACGCCGGACCAGCCGATCAAGCCCCACCAGTGGCTCTTCTTTTCTTCCTGTGCGATCTTTTTCATTGTGCCGACAGGGGACAGTTGCCCGCGCCGCCCAAGCGAAAGCTCTGCCACCAGCATCGGTGTACCGATAAAGAAAACAAAAAGCAGGTAAACCATTACGAAGGCGCCACCGCCCCCTTGGCCCGCTTCATATGGAAACTTCCAGATATTGCCCAAGCCTACCGCGCTACCGACAGCCGCCATAATAAAGGCCCAGCGCGATGACCAATGAGCGTGTTGGGTTGCTCCAGCCATGAGTCCCTCTCCCCGAAATTACTGTTATTATTGTGGCGGAATGCTCCCCGGACCACAATTTGGGCGCCATCATAGAAAGAAGGCACCCAAATCGCTAGAGGGAATCTGCAAAGTCGCCAAATCAGCCAAACGGCAGTCTACGGGTTGGTATCCAGTACCGCGCAATAGTCGCCGTTACTTTTGACCTGACGGCACAAGCGGACAGCGTCATCTTTGCTGTCGAGACGAACGCCAAGCCGCACGACACCCCCCGCAACCTTAACCTCCCATTGGTCGATATAGCCCTTTAGTGCGGGGAACTTTCCTTCCAGCACAGGCTTGCTTTCAAGCGCGCTTTGATAGCTCTTGTAGGATTCAAGGTGGGCAAACCAACGACCTAGAGGCGACGTGGATTGTGGCCGATACACGGCCATAGGCGTGCTGCTGAAGCTGCGTGCAGGTGAACTTGATGCGCTGATGCCGTTGCCGTTAATCGTTGGCAGCCCGGCATGGAGCTTTCTCGGCGTTGCTGCCGCCACGTCAAGGGCTCGAAGTTCCTGTGCAATGGTTGCGAGGCGCCGTGCAGCCTCTTCACTAACTATGCCATTGGCCAGAACGACGTTGCCGCACCGCAGGAAGACCGTATCGGTCGCACCTTGTTGCATCAACGCAGCATAAATTTTACGCGCAGTGACAGGCCTTCCACCTTTTTCCATTGCGAGGGCCGTATAGAAACGGTCTACCGGGCCTGCTAAAGGTTCCGAGCTCAGGATGGCGATCGCATCATCCGGCCGCCCTTCGCATAGGGCATTTTCAACTTGCCGCGTGGGGTGCTTTGCCCCAGCAACAGGACTAATGTTTCCGTCACTACCGCCACAGGCTGCGAGCAACAAAAAGCACAGCGCAAAGCTTGCGCCTTTTGTAAAGGCCTTGGTTTTTTTACTGTGACTGTGCATCTAGGATAATCCGGTTATCGCGTTTCTGGATCGGGCGGGCGTTTTCACCCACGATGCTTTTCACAAGGGCGATCTGATCAGCAGAAAACTCGATCGGGTTCTTCAGCACATACCAGTTCACGCCGGGCGTACAGGGTGGGTGAGAAAGCGACCCCATGTACCGGAAATAGTCTTTTTCGAGGGGCATGAAATCACGGGCGTTGATCTTGATGTTGGGCAAGCTCATGGTCTGCCCCGGTTCCACTGGCATGTTCGGCAGCAGTTCCTCCGCTGCTGCATTTTGCCTACCTTCTTTCACTAGCACGGAGACAATAGCCATTTCACCCGTCGGGCTGCGATGGGTGAACTGGATTTCCATTGGATAGCTGTTATCCAGGATTCGGTGTTCCGCGGGCGTATGGAAATGGAATTCCTCAAGGAGGTAGATCTTTGGACCAACCCTGAGCGCGCTACCGGCCGAGTACTTTTGTTCAACCGTGCGCGCGGTGTTGTGCAACGCAATTGGCGCAACCTGATAAAGGGTTTCGAGCCGGTGCATGATAACAGGTTCTGTACCTTCAATGGCGATGGGGGACTGCATGCCTGCAGCGCAGGCTGGTTCCATGGCGCCCCAGGCATCGGGGCCCGTCCTGCCTGTGTAGCTCCAGTTGTCCTGAATGCCTGACGCTGCAGTTGTGATCGCAAGGATACTTGCAGCGGCAAGGGGGAATGCCTTTCTCCGGGTCATTGACCTCTCCTCATTCAACCTGGCTATGAAATATCTTCGATAGGATGCAGGTTGCCCAATCCGTTTGCGCCTTAGGCTACTATGGGGAGCTTTCTATGAAAAGCCTGTAATTTCATCAAGTTCTTTGCGGAAATGAAGCAGTCGAGGCTTGATTTCGTCTTCTGGAATATTGGCAAAGCCCATCAGCAAGCCAAAACGTGCAGGTTCCTGAATATAGGCCCGAGATAGTGGGATGGCACCTAGGCTGGCTCGGTGGGCGGCTTGTGCGATAAGCAACTCCTGTTTGGGCGTTGCTTTGTCAGCAAGGTGGGTGACAATATGCAAACCCGCGTCCGTAGGCGTTAGCTTAAGGTAATCTGTTAATAAGTCATTCGCTGTATTGAAAAACAGGTCAAGCCTGCTTTTGTGAATGGCGCGTAGCCGCCGCAAATGGCGTGCGAAATGGCCTTCTTCAATGAATTTGGCAAGCACCATTTGGTCCCCGAGCGCCGGGAAGCTGGCAGTTTTTTCTCGGTGCCGGATCACTTTTTCGGCCATTTGATGTGGCAGAACCAGATAGCCGATCCGTAAGGCCAGAAACAGGGATTTGGAAAAGCTTCCCGCATAGATAACACGGTTACCGCCATCCAGCCCCTGGAGGGACTGAACGGGCCTGCCGCCATACCGAAATTCGCTATCGTAGTCGTCTTCCAGGATGAAGGCATCGTGGGCGTTTGCCCAATCAAGAAGCTCCAGCCTCCTGCTTACGGGCATTGTCATCCCCAGGGGATAATGTCTTGAGGGTGTAATCAACAGCAGGCCGGGTTGGCGGGCGTTCACAGCGGCCTCCGGGGTGCAAGCTCCATGCTCATCAACTTGTGTGTAGCGCGTTTGCTGGGGCAGATACTCCGCTGTTTTCCTGAGCCCAGGATAGCCCGGATCTTCAAGGATGATGCTATGATTTTCCGAAAGAATACTCTCGGCCACAAATTTCAGGCCCTGCTGAAGGCCGGATGTGATCATGATCTGATCAGCTTGGGCATTCACGCCGCGTGCCGCCTGAAGATAATCGGCAATGGCCTGTCTGAGCGGGCGATATCCCGCGGGGTCATTGTGCTGCAGCATGGCAGTATTGGCATGACGCCAGACCCGCCCGGCGATCCTGCCCCAAAGGTTGAAGGGAAACTCATCAAGGGCAGGCATGCCAGCAAGCGGGCGTGAAGGCACCGAAGGCTGCACCACGCCGGGTGCATTCGTGGAAGTTTCCAGTTTGAGGTAATTGTCAGGCAAGTCTGCGCTTACAAAGGTACCGGCCCCGGTGCGTGTTTCCAGATATCCTTCAGCTGTTAGCTGGTCATAGGCTGCAAGCACTGTGTTTCGGGATACGGCAAGGCGCGCCGCCATCGCCCTGCTGGCTGGCAGGCGGTCACCTGCGGCAAGGCTGCCTTTCAGGATTGCCTCTTGCAGTAGCGTCATGAGCTGTTCGTTCAGCGGTGTTGCTGAGCCACTATCCAGCCCCGGGGCAAGCAGCGTTTCCACAATCCCATGTGATCGTCTTTTGGCGTGGCTCATAGTATTATTGGACCTATTAAAATAATAAAATTGGCACTTATTAAGGTATCAATTTTAAAGCACTATCGTGCCTTGTCCAGTAAAGAGGTGCGACATGAGCAATTTCGAGAAAAATGATCGGAACCGCGTGCGGCGCGGCCACAAACGGGCGCGCTATGATGAGGAAACGGTGTACGGCATTCTGGATAGCCATTTTCTTTGCCATGTCGCCTATGAAGTGGATGGTCAGCCACAAATCATCCCCACAAGCTATTGGCGAGAGGGGGATAGGGTGTATTGGCATGGTGCTATGAAAAGCCGGATGATCCGCGAGGTGACAAGCGGCAAGGAAGCGTGCGTGAGCGTGACCCATCTGGACGGATTGGTGCTGGCGCGGTCTGCTTTTGAGACCAGCGCCAATTATCGCTCTGTCGTGTGTTATGGCAGGCCCGAACTGGTGACAGATGCGGCCGAATTTGACCGCCAGATGGAACTGTTTTTCGAGCGACTTGCGCCCGGGCGCTGGGCGCAACTGAGGCCCATGAAACCGCAGGAACGCAAGGCTACAGCGCTGGTTGTGATGGAAATCGATGATGCGGCGGCGAAGGTTCGGGACGGTGGGCCGGACGATGGCGACGGGGAGGATGCAGCGTGGCCAATTTGGGCTGGCCACGTCCCCCTTGTGATGCAGCAACACGAACCGGTTGGCGTGCCCGAAGGCGTGAAGGCCGCCCTGAACCATGGCCTGATGCCAGACTTTGATTGGAATAGTTGAGATGACAATTCAGATGAAAAACCTGATGACATGGGCACACTGTGGCACACCCGGTAGTGCCATTTTGACCGGCGACTATGCCCGTCTGGAACCGCTTGATATGGCCCGGCACGCCGAAGGGCTTTATGGCGCGGTGGGCGAAGCACACAACCGCCCCATGTGGGCCTATATGACCATGGGCCCCTATGAAGAGGGTGCCGGGGCATTTGCGGAGAGCTTTGAGGCCAGCCGGCGAGCCAGCGGTTGGGAAACCATGGTGATCTGTGACGCGGGTACCGGGCAGGTGCTGGGCATGGCCAGTTATATGCGTATCCGCGAGCAGTTCGGCAGTGCCGAGGTGGGCGCCGTGGCCTTCAGCGACCAGCTTAAACGCACCCGCATCGCCACCGAAGCTATTTACCTGATGGCGGCACACTTGTTTGACGATCTGGGCTACCGCCGGTTTGAATGGAAATGCGACACCCGGAACGACGCCAGCCTGAGGGCCGCGAAGCGCTTTGGCTTCCAGTATGAGGGCACCTTCCGGCAGGATATGATAGTGAAAGGCACGAACCGCGATACCGCCTGGTTCTCGATGATCGACAGCGAGTGGCCTGACCTGAAAGCGGCGTTCCGCGGCTGGCTTAACCCTGCAAACTTTGATGAGAGCGGCCAGCAAAAGGCGCCCTTGCAGGCGTTTCGCTGAGCGCCATCAACCAATCCCAGAAGCTGTCTGAACCTCCCAAATAAAACGCCCGAGCCGGACTGGATTGCCGGGCTCGGGCCAAGGGCCCCGAGTAAGCACGAATGGGAGGTTCTGCTGTCTCAGGAGGGGTTCTGTTTTTATTGTTATTCCGTTGCGCGCGCATTCTTTCGAAATCGCACGCCCATGGCAATAGCGATGCCACAGATAATTGTAATTAGGCCGATAAGTTCCATCGGCGAGGGTTCTTCATCAAGCACCACGAAAGCCAGCATCACGGCAACCACGGGGATCAACGCATTCAGCGTGGCGGCACGACCTGAGCCCAGATAGCCCACGGCCTTATTGAACAAAACCAGCGCCAGGATGGCGGAAACCACGCCTTGCCACAGGCCCTGTGTGAAGACGACATCCATGGGCACGTCAGTGATGCCTTCCGCGAACCCGAACGCCGCGCCGCCCAGCACAACCAGCAGCGACAGCAGGGAAACCCTGGCCGCAACCACAAGCCCGTCTGTCGGCCACTTCCGAACGAAAAATGTATAGCCCGCCCATAAAAGCCCACCCGCCATGAACATCAGGTCGCCCTTCAGGGACTCTGTCGCGCCGCCGCCTGCAAGACAGGCAAGCCCCGTGAGGATTGCAACAACGCCCAGCGCGCGTTTGCCCGAAAGCTTTTCACCGAAGAAGACGTGGGCCAGTACAACACTGGTAACAAGCATGGTGCCGGGAATGATCACCCCGCCATGGCCCGCAGGCGCATATCCAAACGCACTTGAAACCACAATGCTGTAAGGGAACCCCGCGCCCAGCATCATCATGAAAGCCTGGCCCCAATCCTTCAGGCCCGGGCGGCCCTTAAAGGCGAAAGGCAGCAAAAGCGGCCCTGCCACCGCAAAACGCAACAGCACGATATGAAAGGCTGAAAGGGCGTCACCCTTCACGCCAATGGCGGTCACCACCGGCCATGTGCCCCAGATAAAGGCTGCCGCCAAGCCGCAGGCAATGCCAACGGCTTCTGTTCTCGGGATTGCAATGGCTGCGCCCGCGGGTGCGCACTGGGCATGGTCGGTCATGAAGGCTGTCCGGTATTTGGTTTTTCTTGTTTCCTCAATATGAGGCTTTTTGTGCGTTTATTCTTCGCAAAGATCGCATTTTGGTGATAAATTTCATCGAGAAATATTAAATAAGTGCGGGAAAAATACTCAAATGTCCGAATATGATAGTTTTGACATCAAGATCCTGAACGAGTTGCAGGATAACAGCCGCCAGACATCGGAAGTGATTGCCGAAAAGGTGGGCCTGTCCCCCGCGGCAACCCAGCGCCGCATCAAAAAGCTGCGGGAAGACGGCACCATCAAGAAAGAGGTGGCCATCCTGTGCCCGCGGTCATTGGGGGGGCGCACCACCCTGATTGTGGAGATTGTTTTCTCCTGCGGTGGCGAGGCGACGATTGAAACCTTCAAGCAGCAGATGGCGCAGGTGCCAGAGGTTCAGCAGTGCTATTATGTGACCGGCAAATCCGATTTCATTTTGGTGCTGACCGTGAAGGACATGAAGGATTACGACCGCATTACACGGCAGTGGTTCTTCTCGAACCCCAGCATCGGCCGTTTTGAAACGATTGTTGCGATCGATACCTTCAAGGAAGGCTTCAAAATCCCGCTTGAGGTGGCCTGAGGCGGATTGATGCCCTAGGTTTTCAGAAGGTCGTAGGCTGTCTGGATCTGGTGGAAGCGTTCGGCTGCTGCCGGGTCACCAGGGTTGGCGTCAGGGTGATAAATCTTGGCCAGCTTGCGGTATTGTTTCTTGATGGCGTCCTGGCTTGCGCCGGGGTCCAGTTCAAGCGCGTCGAAGGCGGAATTTTCCGTGGCGGTGAAACCGTCGTCGCCCACAGCGCCGCCCCATTCGAAGGTGCGGGCACTTGCAAACGCGTCAGAGGATTCGCTGCCATCGTTCATGTGGCGCATGGCCTCTTCGTCGCTCATTCCCTGGAAGAAATCCCAACTGCGGTTATATTCCGCCGCATGCGGGCGACAGAAATACCAACGCTCAGCCGAACCGGGTGATTTGGGGGCAGGGTGTGCGCCTTTTTCGTTGCAGCCGGAATAGTCGCACATGCGCACAGGCTCGGCGTCTTTGTCGCGGCCATATTCGCCCCAGCGGGGGAACCCAAAGCTTTTTATATAGTCATTCGGCATGCGAAGAGTTTAACCCAAAACCTGATCAATTTCCTTAATGAAGT
>JABXIV010000277.1 GCA_013372925.1 Alphaproteobacteria bacterium | reverse complement strand
GCGAGCGATCTCAGACCGCACAAACTCACCGGTGATATAATCCGGGTTTTCAGCGCCAAAACCCTCGCCGGAGCGCTCAAGCTTCTCGGCCTGGATCTTGCGGCCCAGGTTCTCGCGCACGGCAACGAATTCCATCTCGGGCGTTACGATGCCTTTGCGGGCATAATGCATCTGGGTGACATTCATACCCTCTTTCGCCTTGAGCGGGCGCTTTTTCACAGGGAATTCGGGGGCGAGATATTTGTCTTCCACGTTGCCGTTATCTTCCGGCTTGATCTCGCGGCCGTCATATTCCTCCACGTCGCCGCGCGCCAGGATCCATTCCTTGCGCAGTTCCGGCAGGCCCTTGTAGATATCGATCTCGGCCGTTGGGTCTGTGTATGGGCCAGACGTGTCGTAAACGCGCACAGGCACTTCGTTCGCCGTTGGGTGCAGGTGGATTTCCCGCATGGGCACGCGCACGCTCGGATCATTTTCAGACCGCACGTAAATCTTTTTCGAGCCGGAAATCGGGCCCGTAGTGATGGAAAATTCTGTATTAGCTGAATCAGGCATAATAAAGCTCCGTCCCTATCGCTGGTGTTAGCCAGATCAGGTTCTAAGGGTCATCGCAAATCGGCGAACTCTCAGCCCACAAGCGCCCTCATTGGCGCCGGGCTCCCCTCGGAACACGTTTCATGTGTCTGCCCGGTTTACGCCTGTTCGCGCCCGCGATCAAGACCGGATCGGTCCGATTTTCACGTAGGAGATTACAAGGCCTTGATAAAGCAATATTCCGTGGTGTTGGAAATATCATGCAGGTCACGGGTATAGCCCTGTTTCACGTAACCTTCCCGCTCGTAAAAACGATGGGCGCGGGTAAAACGTGTATCTGACCACAGCTCCATTTCCGTGGCATCCCGATTTCGCGCCAAATCCTCCACATGATGCAAAAGTTCTAGCCCCATGCCGCTGCCACGTAACTCCTGCGAGAGATACAGCCGCTTCAATTCAAAACGCGTGCCCTCAATCGGCGCATAGGCAACGCTGGCGACAAGTTTGTCGCCTTTTTCTACGACAAACCCCTCACCGCCCTGCTCTCTCATATAGGTAGCGTAGGCTTGGAGGTCCTTATCCAATCCATCAGGCTCAAGGAACACACCCTCATATTCGGAAAAGCAGCCACCGATCAGCTCGATCAAACCATCGCAATCACTGTCCTTAACCGGGCGCATTTTCATAGAGGAAGTCCCTATATATTTAGTTATAAACTATTGTTTTAAGTGACTATTGAGGTTTATCTGCAAGCCATTAAAAACAAGGGTTTGCACGGTTTTTAAAGCAGGTCAACAAAAACGCGTAGTTGGTGAACATAGGCAACAACCTAGACATGTACTGCCATCTTTTGAATAATGTGCGGCTAAGTATGGCGTTAAGTTTAGCTCCATCAATGAGGGAGCTAACCATAGTCGTATATGAATATTAGGGGGAAAGAATGCTAAACCGTATCCTGTTGCTGTGCCTAGCTGTTCTAATGGCCAGTTCTATCGTCTTTGCCGATGAGAGCAAAGTACCTGAACCATTCCGCGGTGACACACCGGGTTCGCCGATCGCTATCCGCTACGACGATTGGTCGCTCATTCTCAAGCGTACCGTTATTGATGGCGGCCTATCTGACAGAAAGGCTGCACCAAAAGTACGCGCCACTACAGGTACACGCCTTGTTTCCGGCAATACGAGTAGCACTCGAAACGAAGGCAACCGCCTTGCCTTCCCTGTGTTTGAGGGCGACAATCTGACTGTTATCCACAACATTCGCAAACAGCTGGAAGCAATCCCCAATGAAGTTGCTATGAAACATTGGGACAAAAATGAGCAATTGGCCTACTGGCTAAACCTTTACAACATCACCCTGATTGAACAGCTGGCCCACGAATACCCAATCAAGAACCTGAAGAAGCTGATGAAGAGTTCAAGAAAGAACCCATCACTGTGGGACCGCAAAGTCCTAAATGTTGCTGGAGTGCCCCTGTCGCTGAATGATATTCACCATACGATCCTGATCAACAAATGGGACAGCACCATCATTATGTATGGCTTGTTCCAAGGATACATTGGCGGCCCCAACATTCAGAATCAGGCTTACACAGGCGACAATGTGCATTCCCTGCTGGTGGAAAACGCGAAGGAATTCGTGAATTCCAACCGCGGCCTGCAAGTGAAAGGAAATACACTGCAAATTTCGGAGTTGTATGAAGTAAACGAAGCGCTTTTTCCGAATTGGAGAAACGACCTGAAGAAACATTTCTCCAGCCTCGTTGATTTCAGCATGCGCAGCAGTGTTCGGTCAGCATCGAAAATTAAAGCCAAGACGAAAGACTATTATATCGCCGACCTGTTTGGGGGCGGCGCAAGGGGCGCAGGCTCATCGCTCGCCACGAACAGCGCGGCGCTGAATGATATGCAGGTCGCGGTTGTTGGGGGGGAATCTTTCACTGGTGCCAGCGCCGGTATTGGCAACTTCAGTTCAGACACCTTCCTGGTTTCGTTCCAACGCGCAGATATAGACATGCGCTTCCCGGATCATGTTACAGACTATCTAAAGAACATGCAGCTTAGGAACGGCAACAAGAAGGGGCGTGTAGAAATCGAAGAATTCGAAAATACATCAAAAGAGAACACAGAAAATAACCAATAAGCAGACAGCGAAATCTTTGTTAGTATACGACAGGCGGCTGCAGGGGCTAGTGCAGCCGCCCGAGAACCTATACAGGGGGAGAACATGATAAAAAAAACGCTATCCGTACTTTTACTTACGATTTTGGCAAGCACAGCACCCGCCTTTGCCAAGGTGGATGAGAGCAAAGTACCTGAACCATTCCGTGGCGCATCTGCCGGCTCGCCAATTGCTATTCGCTACGATGATTGGTCGCTCATTCTCAAACGCTCCGTTATCGATGG
>JABXIV010000063.1 GCA_013372925.1 Alphaproteobacteria bacterium | reverse complement strand
GTAGTTGGTGAGGACGAAATCGTGGAACAGGAAGTAGTAAGCGGGATTGCCTATTCTCGCGGCGAAGCAAAAGTTACCGTTGTTGGCCTTGAAGACCGGCCCGGTCAGGTGTCGCACCTGTTCGCGCCCTTGGCCGAATCCAATATCAACGTGGATATGATCGTGCAAAGTGCGTCCGAGGACGGCACTTCAACAGACGTAACCTTCACTGTGCCGGAAGACGACCTGCGTAAAGCTGTGAAGGTTCTGACCGACAGGAAAGACGAGCTGAAATACCGCGACCTTGTTTACACAGGTGACGTTGTAAAGGTATCTGTAGTGGGTGTTGGCATGCGCAGTCACGTTGGTGTGGCCAGCAAAATGTTTGATACACTTGCAGAAAAGGGTATCAATATCCAAGTTATCTCTACTTCTGAAATTAAAGTTAGTGTAATTATCGACGCGGAATATACGGAACTTGCAGTACGGGCGCTTCACACGGCCTATGGTTTGGATGCCCCGACTGACGCATAAACTGCGTGACACTTGAGGGTATTTTTATGAGTGAAGTCGGTCTGGCACGCCTGGAAAAACTGTGGCAACGAGGCACGGAATTTCTGGGAAGCGAATATGCCATCCTTGGCGGTGCAATGACTTGGGTGTCAGATCGCAATCTGGTTTCAGCCATTTCCAATGGCGGTGGTTTCGGCGTGATTGCCTGCGGTGGTATGGGGCCTGATCTTCTGGCGCAGGAAATCGCTGCGACGCGGGAACTGACAGATAAGCCTTTCGGTGTGAATCTTATCACGCTGCACCCTGAACTTGATGCCCTGATTGATGTATGTGCAGACCAAAACGTCAGCCATGTGGTGTTGGCGGGCGGCCTGCCTAGTGGCGCGGCTATTGCCAAAATCAAAGCATTTGGCGCCAAGCTGATGTGTTTCGCCCCAACCGCTGTGCTTGCGAAGAAACTGGTGCGCTCGGGTGCCGATGCCATCATCATTGAAGGGGCTGAAGCTGGCGGCCATATCGGGCCTGTTTCCACAAGTGTTCTGGCGCAGGAAATCCTGCCGGTGATCGATCAGGTTCCTGTGTTTGTCGCGGGTGGTATTGGCCGCGGTGAAGCGATCGCCACTTATCTCGAAATGGGTGCGTCCGGCGCGCAATTGGGCACGCGCTTTGTGGTTGCCGAAGAATGCGTGGCGCATGAAAACTTCAAGAAAGCATTTGTTCGCGCCAATGCGCGGGATGCGATTGCAAGTGTCCAGATTGATGACCGTTTTCCGGTTATCCCGGTTCGGGCGCTGAAGAATCAGGGGACGCAGGATTTCATGCGCACCCAACAAGAAGTTGTAACAAAATTCCACAATGGTGAAGTGGGCCAGGAGGAGGGTCAGATGATGATCGAACACTTCTGGGGAGGCGCACTTCGCCGCGCGGTGGTTGACGGCGACGTCGAAACCGGCTCTGTTATGGCCGGACAAAGCGTTGGGATGGTCAAGAAGGTCGAACCAACAGCAGATATCATCCAGGAGCTTGTCGAGCAGGCAAGCAGCCATCTGGAAGCCCGCGGGTAACCTGATGGCACGCGGTTTTCACCGCACGCTGGCACTGGCCAGTGCTGACTAAAGGGGGAATGCCTTGCCTGACCATGTAAGTCAGCCAAGATTGCTGCTTCGGCGGCTTCATAGCGTGATGGCCGGTAGCGGCCAGCCTCAGGATCGCCTTGATCGGGTGGTGCGGGTGATCGCGCAAAATATGGTCGCGGAGGTGTGCTCAATCTACCTCGCGCGGGCAGGCGGTATTCTCGAACTTTTCGCAACGGAAGGCCTGAAGGAAGAGGCGGTTCACCAGACACGGCTTCGCGTGGGCGAAGGCCTTGTGGGCTTGGTGGCCGAACGTGGCCTGCCGCTTAATCTTTCAGAAGCACCGCAGCACCCACGATTTGTGTATCGCCCTGAAACCGGGGAGGACATTTACCACAGTTTCCTTGGTGTACCGATCCTGAGGACCGGCAAGGTCGTGGGTGTTCTGGTTGTGCAGAATGTGGCGCCGCGCCGCTATAAGCCCGAAGAAGTTGAGGCCCTGCAAACCATCTCGATGGTAATTGCAGAACTGGTTGCATCGGGCGCGCTGGTGGCCAAGGAAGAGTTGTCCGAAGACAGCACCACAGTTGGTGAACCTGTCACGCTTGACGGTATGTCGCTTGCGGGCGGTGTCGGTGCTGGTGTGGCTGTATTCCACCAGCCACAAGTTCATATCACACGCACCGTTGCGGATGATGTTGACCTTGAGAAGGTTCGTCTTGAGGAGGCCATTGCGGAGCTGCGGTTGCAGCTTGAACAGCTTATCGAGCATCCTGATTTGGCCCATGGCGGTGAACACCGTGAAGTTCTCGAAACATACCGGATGTTTGCCTACGATGAGGGTTGGCAGGAAAAAATGCGGGATGCCGTGCTATCCGGTTTGACGGCAGAGGCGGCGGTTGACCGGGTTCAGCAGGAAAACCGTGCACGGATGTACAAGATCCGCGACCCGTACCTCAGGGAGCGGATTGCGGATTTTGAAGATCTGGCAACACGCCTTATTCGAATTATCCAGGGCGACAAAAGCGACTACCGAACCAAGCTGACGGAAGATGCAATCCTTGTTGCCCGTACGATCGGCCCTGCCGAACT
>JABXIV010000269.1 GCA_013372925.1 Alphaproteobacteria bacterium | reverse complement strand
GGTGGCACGCCTTCCAATCTGGCGATCTCCCTTCTGGAAAAAGGCCGCACCGAAGTGATTGCAGGCATCAACCTGCCGATGCTGATCAAGCTGGCAAGCGTTCGCCATGGGTCTACGCTTGAGGAATCTGTCGAAGCCGCCAAAGAAGCCGGCGTGAAATATATCAATGTAGCCAGTCAGGTTCTGGGTGGCTGACGGGCCTTAATTATAAAAGTGAAGCGTCCGGTGTGGGCAGCGAGGCGCAGTGCTCGGGGAGTGAAATAAATTGGATATGGCTGTAGCAGGCGAAAATAAACGCGTTCCCATTGTGAATGCGAGAGGTCTTCATGCGCGGGCGTCCGCCCGATTTGCCACCGAAGCAGGGCGCTATAATGCGATTGTTTCCGTTTCCAAGGACGGTGTCAGCGTTGTTGGTACATCCATCATGGGGTTGATGATGCTTGGGGCCGCAAAGGGTGACGAAATTGAAATTTCCGCTGAAGGGGATGATGCTTTCGCCGCTGTTGAAGCGCTGTCGGCCATGGTTGGCAACCGGTTCGGTGAAGACGAATAAATATCCGATATTTGTTATATAAAGAAATCTTTATCTTTTAAGTCTGACCTGCTATAAGGGGGCCAATTTGAGTTTGGCCGCATGGCCCTTGTGTAAGGCAGGATCAATCATGACCGATTATAAAGTAGCCGACATCTCGCTTGCTGAGTGGGGTCGGAAAGAAATCAATATCGCAGAAACTGAAATGCCGGGCCTGATGGCCCTGCGCGAAGAATATGGTGAAAGCCAGCCTTTGAAGGGCGCGCGTATCGCCGGTTGTCTGCATATGACCATTCAAACCGCAGTGTTGATTGAAACGCTGACAGCTCTTGGCGCTGAAGTGCGCTGGTCAAGCTGCAACATCTTCTCCACGCAGGATCATGCTGCCGCAGCAATCGCCGCCACTGGCGTTCCTGTATTTGCCTGGAAAGGCGAAACCGAAGAAGAGTTCGATTGGTGTATCCACCAAACCATCAAAGGCCCGAACGGCTGGGTGCCAAACATGATTTTGGATGATGGCGGTGATCTGACTGTGATGATGCACAACGACTATCCTGACCTGATGGACGGTGTGAAGGGCATTTCCGAAGAAACCACAACGGGGGTGATGCGCCTTTATGAAATGGCGAAAGCCGGTACGCTTACCGTGCCTGCCATTAACGTGAACGACAGCGTTACCAAATCCAAGTTCGACAACCTGTATGGTTGCCGTGAAAGCCTTGTGGACGGTGTTAAGCGCGCAACTGACGTGATGATCGCTGGCAAGGTTGCTGTTGTTTGTGGTTTTGGTGATGTGGGTAAAGGGTCTGCAGAATCGCTCCGCAGCCAGGGTGCCCGCGTGATGGTAACTGAAATTGACCCGATCTGTGCGCTGCAGGCAGCCATGGAAGGCTATGAAGTGACCACCATGGAAGATGCCGCAAGCGTTGGTGATATTTTCGTTACATGCACAGGCAACAAAGACGTGATCACGCTTGACCACATGCGCGAGATGAAAGACCGCGCCATTGTGTGCAACATTGGCCACTTCGACAGCGAAATCCAAATCGCAGCCCTTTCCAACATGAAATGGGAAGAAGTGAAGCCGCAGGTGGATGAAGTGATCTTCCCGGATGGCAAGCGCTTGATCGTTCTTGCCAAGGGCCGCCTTGTGAACCTTGGTTGCGCTACTGGTCACCCAAGCTTTGTGATGTCTGCAAGCTTCACCAACCAGGTACTGGCGCAGATCGAGCTGTGGCATAACCACGAAAAATACGGTCGTGATGTATATGTGCTGCCAAAGCATCTGGATGAAAAAGTGGCGTCCCTTCACCTTGGTAAGCTGGGTGCGAAACTGACCACGCTTTCAGAGGAGCAAGCCAAATACCTTGGCCTCAAAGTGACTGGCCCATTCAAGCCAGAGCATTACCGCTACTAATAGGGCAGGGAAGGAAGAGGGTCAGCCAAAGGTTGGCCCCTTTCAGAGGAGAGAACACATGAGTGAATATGTTTTCACAAGTGAATCGGTTTCCGAGGGCCACCCGGACAAGGTTGCTGACCGGATCTCCGATGCCGTCGTGGATCTGTATCTGGCGGCTGATCCGGAAGCCCGCGTTGCCTGCGAAACCATGGTAACGACGAACCGCATCATTCTGGCTGGCGAGGTTCGTGGCCCTGAAAGCATCAGCGCTGCAGATATTGAAGACGTGGCGCGCAACGCGGTGCGGGAAATCGGTTACGAGCAGGAAGGCTTCCACTGGAAGAATGCCTCGTTTGAAAACTACCTGCATGAGCAATCGGCGGATATTGCCATGGGCGTTGATGCGGGCGACAACAAGGACGAAGGCGCGGGCGACCAGGGCATTATGTTCGGTTACGCGTGTGACGAAACCGAAAGTCTGATGCCTGCTCCGATTGCCTATTCGCACCAGATTTTGAAGTCCCTTGCTTCAGCGCGCCATTCTGGCGAAGCGCCAGAACTGGAGCCTGACAGCAAAAGCCAGGTAACGCTACGCTATGTTGATGGCCGCCCTGTGGGTGCGACATCTGTGGTGGTATCCACCCAGCACAAGGAAGGCGTGAGCCAGGCAGACCTGCGCGAGCTTGTGCGATCCCACGTGGAAAAAGTGTTACCTGAAGGCTGGATGTGCCCTGAGGGCGAGTTTTACGTGAACCCGACCGGCCAGTTCATCATTGGTGGCCCGGATGGTGATGCGGGCCTGACTGGCCGCAAGATCATCGTGGATACCTATGGCGGCGCGGCCCCTCACGGTGGCGGTGCTTTTTCTGGCAAAGACCCCACCAAGGTGGACCGTTCGGCAGCCTACGCGGCGCGCTATCTGGCGAAGAATGTTGTGGCGGCGGGCCTTGCAAACAATTGCACTATCCAGCTTGCCTATGCGATCGGTGTCTCGAAACCGCTTGCCGTGTATGTAGACCTTTGGGGCGATCAGCCACGAGTAGACCCACAGCACCTTTCGAACGTGCTGCAGCAGATGGTGAACCTCAGCCCGCGCGGTATCCGCGAACATCTGGGCCTGAACAAGCCGGTTTACAAGCGCACCTCTTCCTATGGCCACTTTGGCCGTACGCCGACGGACGATGGTGGATTCTCCTGGGAGAAGACCGACCTTGTTGATGCGCTGAAGTCAGAGTTTGGCGTTTAAGCAAACCTTATTGTCATTGGGCCGGTACTGCCGGCCCAATCTCGTCTTGTGCCGGGTCCGGCAAACAGGCTAATCTCTTCAAACCAAAGATGAACATCTATCTTTGCCAAAGGGGAGAGGGCGGCCGTGTCTTTCGGCGAATTGCCAACATATACCATATGGATCATCGTTGCGGTTGCTGCGGTCTTTTGGGTTGGCCTTGCGCTTTATGCGCTTTGGCGCACGGGCCGCGCCACTGATCGGGCGCAGTCCCTGCAGGAACTGGCCGATTTTCTCGACAGCATGATCCAGACCGACCGGCGCCACCCCATCTGGCTGTGGCCCGATGGCCGCATGCAGGCCGATGTTGAAACGCTTTATCTGGTTGGCCTTGAAGACGGGGCAAATCATCTGGATGATCTGGCCGCAGCCGATAACGGCATCCCCGACCGCACGGTAACAGAGCTGAAGCGCAGCCTGACAACTGGCGGCGATATTTCCACGCCGCTGGTGATCGAACAGGGAAAGAACCGGCCGCGCCTGATCCTCGATTTCCAGTGGCTGCCGGCGCGTGACGAGAAATGGCCCACCAGCATTCTCTGGATCGAGGAAAGTCTGGATCGGCCGATCCGCACGAACCGTCAGGGTGTGCGGGCGCTTGAACTGAAGCTCAAGGATCTCAGTCGCGCCTTCAATAATATCCCGTTTCCGGTTTGGGTGCGCGGGCCCGATTATCAGCTTGTGGAAGTGAATGACGCCTATGTGCGCGCGGTGGACGGTACCAGCGTTTATGACGTGACAGAGCGGAACCTGGAGCTGTTCGATCGCGGCAGCTTGGCTGCAGCCCGCAAGGCGCGCGAGCGCGGGGAAAGCATTCGCGAGCGCCGTTTCGGCGTGATCGGTGGTCAGCGCCGGGCCTTCACCGTTACCAACACGCCCCTTGATGACGAAGGCGATGTGATGGGCATCGCGATTGATGTGACGGGCGAGGAAGAAGCCCTGTCTGAGCTCGCCCGCGTGCTTGAGGCGCAGTCGGAAACCCTGAACAGGCTGAGGAGCCCGGTTGCCATTTTCGGCCCTGCGCAAACCCTGCGGTTTTATAATAGCGCTTTCGCTCGCCTGTCTCATTTGCCGGAAGAGCTGCTGTCGAGCGAAATTCGCCACAGCGAGCTTCTCGATGCCATGCGGGACAAGCGCCGGCTGCCGGAACAGGTCGATTTCCAGCAATGGAAGAAATCGATTTTGCGCCACTACACGTCGCTTCTGGAACCTTTTGAGGAAATGTGGCACCTGCCTGACGGCACGGCGCACCGCGTCGTGACACAGCCGCACCCTTTGGGTGGTTTGTTGATTCTCTTTGAAGATGTCACTGACAAGCTGGCGCTTGAACGGTCCTACAACACGCTGATGGCCGTGCAGCAGGAAACCCTCGATAACATGGTGGAAGCCATCGCCGTGTTCGGTACAGATGGGCGCCTGCAGCTTTCGAACCCGGCTTTCGCGTCGCTTTGGCAACTGGGGGACGAAGACCTGGAGGCGCACCCACACCTGACCGAGCTTGTTGCCAAGGTGCCTGCTGTTGAAGGCGAGAAGGATCCGCGTTTCAACGATTTCAAGGAATATCTGCCCGCCTGGGTCAGCGAGCACAAGCATCGCCATGGTCGTTGGTACCGGCAGGATGATCGGGTGATCGACTATGCTATCGTGCCGCTGCCGGATGGCGGGGTGATGCTGACGCAAAGCGATGTGACTGACAGCTTTAAGGTTGAGCAGGCCCTGCGGGAACGGTCGAGCGCGCTTGAAGCGGCTGACCGGTTGAAAAGTGAATTTATCACCAATATGTCCTACGAGCTGCGGACACCGCTGAACAGTATCATCGGTTTTACCGAAATGCTGGATCAGAAGATATTCGGCGAGCTGAATGATCAGCAATCTGACTATATCAAGAACATCCTGACAGCCTCGGGCGAGCTGAAGGATTTGATCGC
>JABXIV010000131.1 GCA_013372925.1 Alphaproteobacteria bacterium | reverse complement strand
GGGAACACGCGCTTGTCTGCAACCTTGCGGTCGAGAACGATCTCGCTGTTACCAGTGCCTTTGAATTCCTCGAAGATCACTTCGTCCATACGGCTGCCGGTCTCGATAAGCGCGGTTGCGATAATTGAGAGCGAACCACCTTCTTCGATATTCCGGGCGGCACCGAAGAAACGTTTCGGGCGCTGCAGGGCGTTGGCATCCACACCACCAGTGAGAACCTTACCGGAAGAAGGAACAACGGTGTTATAGGCGCGTGCCAGGCGGGTGATACTATCAAGAAGGATCACAACATCCTTGCCGTGCTCCACCAGGCGCTTGGCCTTTTCAATCACCATTTCGGCAACCTGAACGTGGCGGGAAGCAGGCTCGTCAAAGGTTGAGCTTACCACTTCGCCCTTCACACTGCGCTGCATGTCTGTCACCTCTTCCGGGCGTTCGTCTATCAGAAGAACGATCACGAAACACTCAGGATGGTTGGCAGTGATGGATTTTGCGATGTTCTGCAGCAGAACCGTTTTACCGGTACGTGGCGGTGCGACGATCAGCGCACGCTGGCCTTTACCGATTGGCGATACCAGATCGATCACCCGTGGGGATTTGTCCTTCACGGTTGGATCGTTCGGATCAAGCTTCAGCTTTTCATCCGGATACAGCGGCGTCAGGTTATCGAAGTGGACCTTGTGTTTGGTTTTCTCAGGCTCATCGAAATTGATCTGAGAAACCTTGAGAAGGGCGAAATACCGCTCGCCATCCTTGGGCGCGCGGATCTGGCCTTCAACCGTATCGCCTGTCCGAAGCGCAAAGCGCCGGATCTGGCTTGGGCTTACGTAAATATCGTCGGGGCCCGGAAGATAGTTCGCTTCAGGGGAGCGCAGAAAACCGAAACCGTCGGAAAGGATTTCGATTACGCCGCCGCCCATGATTTCAACATCATCGTCAGCAAGGTGCTTGAGGATGGCGAACATCATGTCCTGCTTGCGCATGCTGGAAGCGTTTTCAACGCCAACTTCTTCCGCAAGGGAAAGCAAATCCGCCGGGGTTTTATTTTTGAGATCCTGTAGGTGCATGGGATCATCCAGATTGTTGTTATGAGAAAAGTGTTCGAATTGTTGGGGCCGGATGGCCCAAATCAGATAGACCGATTGCCTTCATTCATATGATCAGAAAATCCGGCAATGATTGGGAAATACATTCAGATAGCGCACAGGATACAGGTGCGCCTGCTTCGGCCAAGCTACCATTTTAGCGCCAACTGTCAAGTCTGTTGCAATCGCAACTAACCCCTAGAAAGCCTTGGGCACAGCAAGCAGCACAATAGCGATAATGAAAATTGCCGGTACTTCATTGATTTTGCGGTAGAATTTCCCTTCACGCTTGCGTTCGCCGCGGGCAAATTCCTTGCGGTATTTGGACAATGAACCGTGAAAGCCGGAAAGGATGAAAACAAGCAGCAGCTTGATATGCAGCCACATCCCTGCGTCAAAACCGATATTGAACACCAGCATCAGCCCCAGAATCCAGGTAATGATCATGGCCGGGTTGATGATGATACGGATCAGCCGCTGTTCGCGTTCAATCCATTTGGCGTCCTCATCTGACCCCACTTCGCATTCCGAATGGTAGGCAAAATAGCGCGGCAGCATGAACATGCCTGCCATCCAGAAGATAACGAAGATAATATGCGTGGCCTTTACCCACAGATAGGCCGCCCCCAGGTAACCAACTTCTGGCATCATCATTCCCCCTTTTTATCCTAGCGCCGGAACGCCTTGATGGTTTCGCTGAGTTTCGCCACATTTTCCGGCGGTGTTTCCGGCACAAAGCCATGCCCCAGGTTGAAGATGTGCGCGCCGCCCTTGAGCTGCTCGAGAATACGGTTGGCTTCCGCCACCATCAAATCACCGCCGGATACTACCAGATGCGGGTCCAGGTTGCCTTGCACACACACTTTTGGCTGGATCTCGCGTGCTGCCCAATCAAGCGGCACACCGGTATCCAGGCCAACACAGTCAACGCCTGTTGCGTCTACAAAGGTGGGAAGCGCCGCGCCCGCAAGCCGTGGGAAGCCAATGATCGGCACCTCAGCATGTTTGGCGCGGATCCGGTCAACAATCGCTTTTGTGGGCTCGATCACCCATTTTTCAAACATGGTTTCCGGGATCGCGGCCGACCAGCTATCGAAAATCTGCACCGCATCTGCGCCCGCATCGATCTGTGCGATCAGATACTCGGATGTGGCATCAACCAGCATATCCATGATTTTGCCAAACAGCTCAGGATTACCGTACCCAAGCTGGCGCGCCGCCGCATGGTCTTTGCTGCCTGCGCCTGCAATCATATAGGTGGCTACCGTCCAGGGCGCGCCCGCGAACCCAAGCAAGGTCACATCTGAAGGCAATTCATCCTTTAGCCGGCGCACGGTTTCATACACGGGGCCTACCTTGTCATGGAACGCGCCCATGGAAAGCTTGTCAAAGCTTGCTTGCGTATTCACTGGTTCAAGTCTTGGGCCGTGTCCTTTTTCAAACCAGACCTTCTGGCCAAGGCCATCGGGTGCCACAAGGATGTCAGCAAACAGGATTGCGCCATCCATGCCAAAACGGCGGATGGGTTGAAGCGTGACCTCAGCCGCCTTTTCAGGGCTGTAGCAAAATTCCATGAAGCTGTTTGTTGTGGCCCGAACCTCAAGATACTCGGGCAGATACCGGCCTGCCTGGCGCATGAACCAGAATGGCACCCGATCGCCGGGGTTTCCCTTGAGAGTCTCGAGAAGAAGTTTTGTCATGAAATTCAAACCTTGAAATTAGGGTGCGATCGTTCCGGGGTCCGACCCTCTTACTACTTAATAATATTAAATAATAGAATCTTGTAGTTGTTGTTTATCCCTGTGAATCATGTGGAAAACGATTTATCCACAATCTTGTGCACAAACAAGCGGGGCGCGGCAATCTGTCTCGCAAATTGGGGATAAACTTATGGATTACCAGTATTTTACGCGAAAATGACAGCCTATATGGGCTGTGGATTATGGGGATAACCGCAAAATCTGGTGGTTTCAGATGCCAGTTTTCCTC
Source organism: Alphaproteobacteria bacterium (assembly GCA_013372925.1). GTDB lineage: Bacteria > Pseudomonadota > Alphaproteobacteria > Sphingomonadales > Kordiimonadaceae > Kordiimonas. Next base: position 4,549 of record JABXIV010000131.1, on the reverse strand, counting down.
CCAAGCAGGCATCAGTGGAAAGATTTAAAACATTCCATAACAAATGCTTCACAAATTGGGGGTAACCGGCCTACCTTCCTTATCAACCGCTTCATAAACAAGTTATCCACAGGGTATTCCCATGAGTCGTCCCACGCCAAAAGCGCCCGGTTCCGAAACAGACTTTCACCTGCATCTGGTTTCAGATTCCACCGGTGAAACACTGGAAGCCATCGTTCAGGCCGCCCTTGTCCAGTTCGAAGGGGTGGAGGTGAAAAAACACTATTGGCCCCTGGTGCGTTCAGCCATGCAGATGAACCGGTTGATGGATGATATCCGCGAAGAACCCGGCCTTATTATGTATACGCTGGTGAACCCGGAAATCAGGGAAGCGCTTGAAAGCGCCTGCATGAAGGAAAACCTGCCGGTCCTGAGTATCCTTGATCCGGTGATCAATCTACTGGGGTCATATTTTGGGGTACAGGCATCCCACAATCCCGGCAAGCAACACAAGATGGACACCCATTATTTTGAACGGATCGACGCGCTTCAGTTCACCATGGCGCATGATGATGGTGTTTTGGTGCAGGATATGCCGCAGGCGGATATTGTTCTTGTTGGTGTATCGCGGTCATCGAAAACACCCACAAGCATCTATCTTGCGAACAAGGGCTATAAAACCATCAATGTGCCGTTCGTACCGGGTGTGCCCATGCCGCGCGAGCTGGATGAGATCAAGAACAAGTTCGTTATTGGCCTGACAACAAGCGCCGAACGCTTGGTGGCCATTCGTACAAATCGGCTTAGGTCTATCAATGAAGAGACAGAAGGTGACTATACCGACATGTCTCATATTCAGGATGAGATCAAGGAGTGCCGGAAATATTGCTCGGCGCGCGGGTGGCCAACGATTGATGTAACCCGTCGGTCAATTGAAGAGACAGCCGCTGCCATTTTGAACCGCTATAACCAGTGGATCGATGCGCAAAACGGCAATTAGGCGATTGGGGTTTTAAAAGATGGTTCTGGTTCTGGCTTCAGGCAGCAAAACGCGCGCCGCCATGCTTGAAAATGCCGGGGCGGTGTTCGAGATCGATCCCGCGCATGTGGATGAAACGGCGGTCAAGGATGCCATGCTGGCTGAGGGCGCGCCCCCGCGTGATCTTGTAGATACGCTGGCGGATTTGAAAGCACGCAATGTGGCCATGCGCCGCCCCGAGGATATGGTTCTGGGTGCCGACCAGATTTTGGTATGCGAAGGTAAGGTGTTCTCAAAGGCTGAAACTTTGGCTGATGCCCGCGAAACCCTGAAGGCCCTTTCTGGGAAAACCCATCATCTGATGTCTGCGGCTGTTATATATGAAGGCGGGCAGGCGATTTGGCGTGCGCTTGATACGGTTTCGCTGACGGTGCGGCCGCTTTCAGATGATTTCATCGAAGGCTATCTTGAGGCCATCGGCGATGCCGCTTTCTGGAGCGTGGGCTGTTACCAGATCGAGGGGCTTGGCGCGCAGCTTTTTACAAAAGTGGATGGAGACCATTTCACCATCCTTGGCATGCCGCTTTTCCCGCTTCTTGATTTCCTGCGCTTAAGGGGCATGATGCCGCTATGACCGGTAGTTTCAAAAAAGTCGCTGTTATTGGCTGGCCCATTTCCCATTCCCTTTCGCCCACCATTCATAATCACTGGATGAAGCAAAAGGGGATTGAGGGCGTTTATGAAAAAGTAGCCGTGGGCCCGGATGCTATTGAAACCGCTATCAGCCGCTTCAAGAAGGAAGGCTATTCTGGTTTCAACGTAACGGTGCCGCACAAGGAAGCGATCATGCCCTTCCTGGACAAGATCGCACCACTGGCGCGCCAGATGGGGGCCGTGAATACTGTCAAGATAGGGGGTGACGGCACAACAACCGGTTTCAACACCGACGGTATCGGCCTCGTGACAAACCTGAAAAAAAACGTGCCTGATTGGCCAAAAGACAAGCCTGTTCTTATCCTTGGGGCGGGGGGCGCCGCCCGCGCAGCAGCCCTTGGCCTGCTGACGGAAGACGTGCCGTTTGTGATGATCACAAACCGCACGCGGGCGAAAGCCGAGGCAATCACAAATGACGTGGGGCGTGGCCGGATGACGGTGGTGGACTGGGATCATCGGATGGATGCGGTGGCAGCCGCTGGCGTTATCGTGAACACCACTGTTCTGGGCATGAAAGGCCAGCCGGCGCTTGAGATGGATCTCACCTCCGCCGCGAAGGATACGGTGGTTTATGATATTGTCTATCAACCCCTGATGACACCGCTTCTGAAAGACGCCGAAAAACTGGGGCTTCGCACCGTTACAGGGCTGGGGATGCTGGTTTATCAGGCGGCGGCCAGTTTCAAAATCTGGTTCGGCGAAGATGTGGATTATGACGACGCGTTGCGCCAGGTGCTGGAGGCGGGTTTCCAATGATGATTATCGGGCTTACGGGATCGATCGGTATGGGCAAATCGGAAACCGCCAAGATGTTCACGCGTCTTGGGGTGCCGGTTTTCGATGCGGATGCTACTGTTCGGGCGTTGCAGGCACCGGGCGGCAAGGCGCTGGGGCCCATTGAGGATGCGTTCCCCGGCACAGTGAAAGATGCCGCGCTTGACCGCGACGCTTTGGGCAGGATCGTTTTTGCAGACCCTGCCGCCAAGAAAAAGCTGGAAGCCATCATGCACCCGATGGTGGCGGATGAACGGGTCGCCTTTTTCCAGAAGGCTGAAGCCGATGGCGCCAAAATGGTGGTGCTTGATGTGCCGCTTTTGTTTGAAACTGGCGGCAACAAGGCCTGCCACAAGGTTGTGGTGGTTTCCGCCCCACCTGAGGTTCAGCGCGAACGGGTGCTGGCACGGCCGGGCATGACAGTGGAAAAGTTTGAACAAATACTGGCAAGCCAGACACCGGATGATGACAAACGCGCCCGCGCCGATTATGTGGTTGAAAGCAATTTCGGTCTCGACCATGCTTTCCGGCAGGTTGAGGCAATTGTCAAAGAACTGGGCCAACAAAGCGGCCACGAAAGCGGCCAGGAAGGCAGATAGAACGGCATGAGTAAGCGCGAACTGATTTTCGATACAGAGACCACAGGTTTTGACCCCTTGACGGGGGACCGGCTGATCGAGATCGGCCTTGTGGAAATGGTCGATAAGGTTCTGACGGGCGAACATTACCACCAGTATGTGAACCCCGAGCGCGAGGTGCCTGAAAGTGCTGTGAAAATTCACGGTATCACCACCGAATTCCTCCGCGACAAGCCCGTGTTCTCCGACATCATGGATGAGTTCCTTGATTATGTAGGCAGCGACAGCATTCTTGTGGCGCACAATGCCGAATTCGATATGCGCTTTATCAACTGGGAACTGGAAAATGCGGGCCGCCCGATCATCCACCCCAAGCGCTTTCTTGATACGTTGGCTATTGCGCGGAACAAGTTCCCCGGTGCTGCCAACTCGCTTGATGCCCTATGCAAACGTTTTGGCGTTTCAAACACGCACCGTACGCTTCACGGCGCCCTTCTTGATGCTGAAATCCTTGCGGATGTTTATGTTGAACTGTTGGGCGGCAGGCAGGCGGGCCTTGACCTGGCGGTTGACGGCAACGGCACTGTGGTGCGCGAAAAGAAAGTGCGTGAAAAACGCAGTTTCCCGGTGGCAGAAGACGAGCTTGCCCGCCACGCAGAATTTATCACCAAGCTTAACGATCCAATCTGGAACCAATGATGAAACTTGCACTGATTACGGGCGCCAGCTCCGGCATTGGCGAAGCGGCAGCCATTCTGTTCGCCGAAAATGGCTACACCGTTGTGGCCATAGGCCGGAACCGGGAACGGCTTGATGCCGTGGAGGCGAAAGCGCCTGAGCAAATCCACACCATAGCCTGCGACCTGAATAGTGCTGAGGCGTGCGAAAAGCTGATTGCCGATGTGGCCGCCCAGTTCGGCCAATTGGACGTGCTGGTGAACAGCGCCGGCATTATCATGCGAAAAACCGCAGCCGACACCAGCGATGATGACTGGCGACAAACGATGACAGTTAATCTGGATGTGCCCTTTTACCTGAGCCGCGCGGCTGTGCCTCATTTGGCAAAATCAAAAGGCCGTATCGTGAATGTGGCATCTTATTGGGGTGTGCGCGGCGGTGGCCGGGCGCTTGCCTACACCGCCAGCAAGGCCGGACTGATCGGCCTGACAAAAGCCATGGCGCTTGATCATGCGGCAGAGGGTATCACCGTGAATGCAGTATGCCCGGGTGACGTGGTAACCCCGATGCTTGAGCGCGAGATCGAAAGCCTGGGGTTGAAGTATAATGACGCCATCAAGGATTGGCATGCGGATTATCCCACAGGCCGGGTGACGGAAGCCGCGGAAGTGGCGGCCATGATCCTGTATCTGGCGTCGGATGCGGCGCGGCAGGTAACCGGGCAGGCCTTGCTGATTGATGGCGGTGCCAGCGTTTAAGCCAAAAAGGAAGACCATGCCTGATGTAACGTCCCTTGCGGAACTTGAGGCCCTTTATGGGGATGTGCCGCCCGCGGCAATGGCCAAGG
>JABXIV010000152.1 GCA_013372925.1 Alphaproteobacteria bacterium | reverse complement strand
TCCGCAGCCCAAGCAAGTACATCCCCATCAGTCCAATACTCTATCTCACGAGCAATCAATGCTTGAGCCGGTGTGAATCGAACGCCGTTCGTCATAGATGAGTTCCCATTCTCTGTAGTTCCTACCCGACATTATCGCTTAACGCTGGTTTCCGCTTCTAGCGAATTTGAGCCGTCTGACAGGAAAACTGAAGGTCTGCTCCCGGATGAAAAAGCAGCCTTGTCGGATGGTCTCATTTTATGAGATCGCCGCACACCTGCAATTAGGAACAATATCCTATTGGCTAATGAGCACTTTCCGGCGCCGCAAGAAATCGCATAAACCTGTCTAATTCGGACTTGTTGCCTGAAGCGGTTTTTGGCTCGGTCAAACGCGGCATAATGTCATCCGCCAATACTTTGCCCAATTCCACGCCCCACTGGTCAAATGAGCAAATCTGCCAGATCACGCCTTGAACAAAGATCTTATGCTCATAAAGCGCAATCAATTTGCCCAAACTGTAAGCGTTAAGCTCTTTCAAAAGCAGGCATGTGCTTGGTCGGTTCCCATCATGTATTTTGTGAGGCAACAGCGCTTCAATACGGTCCTCCGCAAAACCTTTGGTCTGTAAGTCAGCTCGAATTTGCTCTTCCGTATTCCCCATGGCCAACGCATGAACCTGGGCAAAATAGTTCGCCAGCAGATATTCATGGTGTCCCTCGCAAGCCACTTGGGGTTTTGCAGAAACAATAAAATCACAAGGAATGATCTGCGATCCCTGATGCAAAAGCTGGTAAAAAGCGTGCTGGCCATTGATACCCGTTGCCCCCCATATGATCGGGCAAGTATCATACTGGACAGCCCTGCCATTCCGGCTAACCGACTTGCCGTTGCTCTCCATCTCGGCCTGCTGCATATAAGCCGGAAAAAGATGAAGTGCTTGGTCATAGGGCAACAACGCCTGGCTTTTTGCTCCCAGGAAATTCGTGTTCCAGATCCCCAGAAGCGCAAGAATAACGGGTGCATTCTCGGCTAGCGGCCTCGCCCGAAAATGCTGATCCATATTCCGCGCACCCGCCAGCAACTCATCAAACCGATCAAATCCGAAGGCCAGCGCGATAGGGAGGCCAATCGCAGACCACAGGGAAAAGCGGCCACCAACCCAATCCCAGCTTTCAAACACATTGGCTTCAGCAATGCCAAAATCAGCAGCTTTGTCAGGCGCCGCAGTCGTGGCAACAAAATGCCGGGCGACCGCCTCTTTATTGCCAGCCGCCGCCATCACCCACGCTTTTGCCGTGCGTGCATTGATCATCGTTTCTTTGGTGCCAAACGTTTTGGAAGCAACCACGAACAAGGTTGTCGCGGGATCAAGCTCTCTCAGAACCCGGGTTATCTGGGCCCCGTCAACATTTGAGACAAAATGCACTTTCAGCCGATTGTCAGCCGTATCTTGCAGCGCATCATAAACCATCTTCGGTCCCAGGTCCGAGCCCCCGATACCAATGTTGACAACATCCGTGATGGCATCCCCGCGGAAGCCAAGCCACTCACCGGTCCTGACACTGTTCGTGAAAGACCGCATACGCTCAAGCGAGGCCCGAACATCCGGCATAATGTCCTCGCCACCCACCTCGATCACTTCATCAGGGCCACCCCGCAAGGCAGTATGCAGAACGGCGCGATCCTCCGTGAGGTTGATTTTTTCGCCCACCATCATTTGGTCACGGGCGCCTTCCACATCCATCGCACGGGCGAGCGCCATAAGTTTTCCGAACGTATCGCCGGAAATCAGCTGCCGCGAGAAATCGACAAGCATGTCACCCAGATCAAGGGAGAAACGTTCTGACCTATCAGCATCAGCCTGAAACAGATCAAACAGGTGTTGTTGCTTCATCACCTGAGCATGTTGCTCCAGCTCTTTCCATTCGGGTCTATCGTTTACTGGCTGCATGGGTTTCCTCTTATTTTCCAGATACAAATGCTGCTGGCTAAACTGTTTTGGCAAGGACAAGTGCCCCAAGACTGCCTGCACGCGCGCCCAAACCTGGCGCTACGATATAGTCAGTCAGGTCACCCTTCATCACCTCACCCTGCAGGTACCCGCCCAGCTTTTCCTTGGTTTTCATGGCGATCAAACCATGAAGGCCTGTGGTTTCCATCACGCCGCCACCGATGATGATGCGCTCGGGCGAGCACAGGAAAGTCAGCATCACACAAAGCTGTGCGATATAGTCTGCAACCACGTTATAGGCCGGGTGGCTCGGTTCAAACTGGCTCAATATCCGCCCCCAACGTGCCCGAATAGCCGTACCAGAAGCCAGCCCTTCCGCGCAGTTGCCATGGGCAGGGCAGACACCGTCTGCTGCCTTGTCGTCCCGATGACGAAGCAGGGGAACGTGGCCCATCTCAGGGTGGATCAAGCCATGAACAGGACGTCCATTCACAAGCAAACCACCACCTATGCCGGTTCCAACCGTTAGGTAAGCCATCACACTTGTACCCTGGCCCCTGCCCCATTGCCATTCACCAAGGCCGGCACAGTTCACGTCAGTATCGAAGGCAACGGGGACACCAAGTCCCTGCCGGATCGCAGACAGAATGTCCGTATCGCACCAACCGGGCTTCGGTGTTGACGTGATATGTCCATATGTTGCCGAAGCTGGATCAAGATCAACCGGCCCAAAGGAACCCAGACCAACCCCGGAAAGCGGGCCATGTTCTACCTGCCAACCGTCAAAAAAGCGCACCACCTGAGAGATGGTTTCTTCCGGGGTCGTGGTCTCAAAACGCGCTTGCGCCCGCACGTCATCCGGGCCCGAGCCAACAATGCAATTGAATTTGGTGCCCCCGGCCTCAATACCGCCAAAGAGCTTGTCGCCTTGATCGCTCATTCTCATAACTCCGACTTATAAAAGGCGCCTGCAGGCCTTCTTTATGGCCTATTCAATGGAACAATATACACCCATCTTCATCCCTGATGGATGGAGGCAAGTTCATATACCGACAGATCACTCCATGCAGCGTCACAGTCCTTGGCAAAAAGGCCAAGGCGTTTGTTTGCCTTCAGGAAATGAGCATCTGTAATTACGTATCGCCCATCTTCCACAAACAACTCTATTGAGGACGCATCGACAAGGATACGAAAGCGGATCGACCCTTGTTCCCGCACAGGGCAAGAATGCTTCGCCGGGTAGGCTTCATGAAAAGCTGCCCCAACGAGGCGTCGATCGATGAAAACTTCACCCTTGTTGCCATCGAAGGCAATAAGAACTTGATCACCCTTGTCATCTGTCAGGGCAAGGCCTGCCTGCCCTTTTTCGCAGCCTTTCAATTCGAACTGCACCTCTGCCGCGCCGTTTGGCGCTAAATCGCCTAGCTCGAATACATCACCCGAGCTGAGCTGCACATCGGAATGCCGACGGCACTGCTTGCGCAATGTTTCGAGCTCCGGAACAGGCCGTTGCCCCAAAATATAGGCGCCTCTCTCCAACCATAAAAAAAGCTCCCGCGGCACTGTCATGGCACCTCGCCAAGGATCTGTTGGTGTTTCTTTGCCGGATTGATGATTGCTCATCCATCCGATCCAAACCGGGCTGTCGTGCTTGCTCGGCAAATCAGACCAAGTAATGGCAGCATAGAAATCTGCTCCAACGTCCACCAACCTAGCGACCGGGCCATCGGTATCAGCCTGATGAGAAAAGGATTTTCCGTCAAAATCACCGACAAAATACTGAGCCCCCGATCCTTCACCGATCAGGTTTTTGTCGACATCAATTTTCAATACCCATCTGGTATGGTCATGCCCGTCAACAGGCACCTCGCACAGGTTCGGGCATTCCCATTGCCCGCCTGTATTTCCAAAAGGACCAAATTCGCTTTGCAGAGTCCAATTGAGCAGATTAGGCGAATTATAAACTTGGATTTTATGGTCCTGCGGCAATGCCACCACCATAACCCAATGGCTGTCCGGTTCGTACCAGAACACCTGCGGGTCACGAAAATGATCCTTGTTCAGATCAATAACCGGGTTGCCTTCATACGGCATCCACGTGCGACCGCAATCATGGCTATAGGCAATATGCTGGGTTTGCCTGTCGGCAGCCTCATCAAAAGCCGTAAAGAAAGCGAGAAGAGGGGGCTCCTCCTCAACGCCAAGACCGCTCACATTGCGCCAGTCCACCAGCGCGCATCCAGAAAAGATCATATGATCGGTTTCGGGAATAGCCACCGGAAGTTCGCGCCAATGCACCAGATCAGTGCTGACAGCATGGCCCCAGCTCATATGGCCCCATTCTTTCCCATACGGATTGTATTGGAAGAAAAGGTGATACTCACCCTTGAAATAGACCAGCCCGTTCGGGTCATTGATCCAGTTCTTTGCCGGTGAAAAATGAAACTGCGGGCGGAATGGCTCCTGCCAGCGCGGAACCAGGCCTTTAGAATCCCTATTGTCAGAGCTTACAGGCATTAAATCTTTACTCATTGCTAGAGAATACGAACCACTGGCTGCTGCCACCTCTCAAAGGCACATAGTGAGACCGGATCCAGAAATTTGAGTTCGAATCCGGCCTCTTTGCCATGTGACGTCTTTTCAGGCGACCAGCCTGTCGCCTGAAAGGTTGCTAGAAGCTGTATTTCAGCGACACGCTGGTGGTCCGGCCATTGATGGCGCGAGCACGCAGGTAGTTGTCGGAATTCGGGGCAATAGACCCTTCCTCGATCTCCGTTACACCAAGCGTATCAAAGAGGTTGTTTACGTTAAGCGACAACACGAGCCCTTCCGTAAACTCATACTGAGCAAACAGATTGACCTGGGCAAAGCCCGGCATCACCAAATCATTGTTGAACTGCGAATAGGATTTCGTTGTACCAACGATATTGGTGCCGCCCATGAAACCATTGTCGCCATTATACGCCACCGTTGCCTGATAGATCAGGTCAGCTTGTCGGCGAGGTTTATTGCCTTCCAACTCAGGATTGATGTTGTCCTTGGTGATTTCAGCATCGGTCCAGGTTGCGCCCAGCGTCATGTCAACAGGGCCAAGGGAATAGGCACCTTCAAGCTCCAGACCAAAGGCACGGTATTCACGATCCGTGAAAGTTTGGTCTGTCAGGTTGAAGTTGGTTTCCTCTGTGGTGGCGTAAAAGCCTGTCACAAACAACGTAAGACCATCAGCCGAACGATATTTCACGCCTGCTTCCACCTGAGAAACGAAATCCACAGCTGTGCTTTCATCCGCCAGCGAGCCGTCTGCCAACACGCGGTTGCCGTCAAACAGGAGCCGGTCAGCGTTCGCACTGGCACCTTTCGAATAACGGGCAAACACTGCCGCATCATCTGTCAGCAGATAGTTGGCGCCGAAAGAATAGGTGAAATAGTCATAGCTATAATCAACAGGGCTTGGGTTCGCTAGATCTACGAAGGAAACGTTTTGCTCAGGCACGGAAATTGAACCGTCGCCGTTCACGTCAAATTGAGACCGCTGCGTACCTGCATAGAAGCCGGACACATCGCCGTAGGTGTAACGCAAACTACCATCCAGTGTCAGTTTATCTGTTGCCCAATAAAGCGAAACATATGGCGCATCAGTATTGTAGCGAGCATCATAGGCCCGCGTACAGCAGCCACCGAAAGGATCGCCATACTGGAACAGGCCATTTACGGTTTGCGCTGTACCGTCTTCTGCAATTACGTCCAGCAGAGCCCCGTTTGAACCATCAACATCAAAGACATAGGAATTCCAGATCCAGTCCATATCAATGTTCTGGCTGCTTTTGTAATAACCAAATGTTACGTCGAGGTCGCCATTCTCTACCGCGATGCTCTTGGTCAGCTTCAGGTCGTTGGCGAAATTGTTGAAATCGTTAACCTTGGTATCAAAAAGCGCGATCTGCATCGCGAGGCCATTGCCATTCAGGCTTGAAGGATCTGTAATCGCATCACCGGCATTTGGGCCACTGGCATAGGCAAGTGTCGCCCCTGCACCACCAATAGATTCCGCAATATCCGATGCTGCTGCAATTTGCGCAGGAAACGGCGAGATGAAACCACCAGAGTTGTCAGCATAGCGCCCACGGTTGGTGATCACCCAGTCATTCGCCAACTCGAACGAAAACTCAAGCCCGACAGACGTAGTAAGCGCACGAATGCCGTCGCGAACATCACCCGTACGGAAATTATTGTCGCCATCAAGCCCATAATTGCTCAGCAGAAACGGTGTGTGCGGCGTATCTGATTTGGCGTCAAAACCAGGAACCGATTGAAAATCCGGACTGTCGTTGGTGCCTGTAGCCAAAAGCGGCATTGGCAAATATGTGATCGCGCGATCATTCAGATGCTTCAGGTAAAGGCGAACATAACCGTTTTCAAATTCCTTGGTGATATTTGCCTTGATCTGACCACCATTGTCGCCATTAAAGCCCGCATCACGCGGCCCTTCGCCCACACGGTAGAAACCGCCAACGTGAAACAGCATCGTATCGCTGATACGACCACCATATTCGGCATCAATACGGGTTTGATCGAAATCGATACCACGGGTTACACCAAGGCTGCCGCCTTCATTTGCGCCCGTCTTGCTGATGAAGTTGATCACACCGCCCGGCGAGTTTTGCGCAAGTGTAGAAGCCGAGCCACCACGGATGGCTTCGATCTTGCTGATGCTGTTGTCTGCCCGAAGGAAGTTGTCAGCATTGCCGAAAGCAATGTCGCCAAACTGCAGAACCGGCAAACCATCTTCCTGAAGGGAAAGGAATTTCGCACCACCAGTGGAAATTGGCAAACCACGGACCGCAATGTTTGCGTTACCGCCACCACCAGAAGATTCCGAACGGATGCCAGGAATGTTCCTGAAAATTTCGGCCGTAGACCGCGGTGCAAAATTCTCTACCTTGTCGATGCGCAACACACTGGTCGACACAGCCGTTTGCAGCCTGGATGCAGACCCCGGCACTGCCGTTACAACAATTTCTTCAAGGTCATTTACTGCCGCGGCTTCAGCCTCTTCAGCCTGCACTGCCACAGACGAAACCGCAGAAAGCGCTGTCGCCAAAGCCAAAACGGATAATCCTGATCGCAAATCTTGTTTCATGGTAGGTCCCTCCCTCTCGAAACGTCTAAACTTCAGGCCTCGCCTTCCAAAGCGACCTGAGCGATTCGTTGCGTAATGTTTCATTAATCTTTCATTTACGCAACATAATTTTGCGAAATGTTTCATTTAATCAGATTGCGCGCTAAAGCAGTGCTTGCTTGAACGCAAACATTCGAAGGGGAAAACAGCAGGAATAGTATCAGGAAACGGCGCCGCAGGATTTGCGTATAATCAGGTCCGCAGACAATATTTCTGACTCAGATTTTTCGCCATCAATCGCCAACAACAGCTTCTCAACAAGTAGCGCTGCACCAATGCCGATCTTCTGCCTGATGGTCGTAAGCGGCGGATTGAAAAAAGCAGACAATTGCACATCATCATACCCAACGACAGCCACGTCGTCCGGCACAGATACGCCAATCTGCTGTAGGGAAGAAATACAAGACATCGCCATCAAGTCACTCGTGCTGAAAAGCGCATCAAAGGACTGGCGGGCGTTATAGATCTCGGTGATATTGGTGCAAGCACTTTTGGGATCAAAAGGCGCAGCATCCAGAATAAGGCTTTCATCTATTGGCAGGTTTGCGGAAATAAGCGCCTGCTTGTAGCCTTCAAAGCGCCGCTGCGTCTCGAAGTAGCGGCGGTCGCCCACAAAGGCAATTCTGCGACGCCCCTGCTTGATCAGATGTTGCACAGCAAGCTTCGTAGGCTGCATATTTTCGCTACCCACAGAACAATATGTCTGCTTTGCACTGCGCCCACCCCAAACAACCAGCGGCGACAATAATTCAGCCAGCCTTTCCATACGGTCCAGGTCCCTCGTCTGACCGATGATGATATATCCGGCAGCACGACTTCCCTCGTGGAAATTCTTTACTGCAACATCGGACCACAAAGGAATATTCGCAAACTGGATGCCATAGCCATGCGGCGTCAACTCGCCGCCAATGGCCGCAATAAGCTCTAGAAAAAACGGGTGTGGGAAATGCTGCAAGCCACCGTCCGTAGCTGAAATAATGGCAATATTCCCCTTGGATGTTGGGGCTGTATCACGTTCATTTCCAGGCTCATTCCCCTGGTTCAGGAATGCGATAATCTTGCGGCGAGTCTCCTGCGAAACCTGTGTACTACCGCTAAGCGCCCGCGATACTGTGGACTTTGAAACACCCAGTTGCTTGGCCAGCTCCGTTATGCGTCCACGGGCAAGCTTCACCTGACTGGACGAAAGCGCCACGAGATCCGATTCATTCTCAAATTTATCGTTCATATGGCCCCTATTGCTTGATACCAAACCTGAATGTTGCATCCACCCCGCCTGAAACTAGTACAAATATCGCCGGCCCGAAAGAGGGTAGGTGAAGAATTTCGACGAATTCACGCAACAATAATCACATTTGTTGCACAAATTGTTTATTTTGTTGCGAAACATTTCAGACGGCGCTATCAAGACTGCAAATTTCTCTCAACTAGGGAAGGAGCGGGGAGACAATGCAGGATTTCAGTTTCAATCTAAGTACGCTCGATATCAGCGTCATCTGCATCTATTTTGTAGTTGTTGTTGCGGCAGGCATGTTGCTGGCGGGGAAAAGTGAAAATACAGAAGAATATTTTCTAGCTGGCCGCAAGATGACATGGCCACTTATCGGCTTTTCACTGATCGCATCGCAAATTTCGACAACATCCATGGTTGGCCTTGCGGGCGATGCCTATGCTGTCGGTATTTCCATTTACAGCTATGAATGGATGGCCGTTGTCCTGCTGGTGATATTCGCCATTTTCATTATCCCGATAATCCTTCGGGCGCAGATATACACAATGCCGGAGTTTCTTGAAAAACGCTTCTGCCACATTTCAAGAACCTATTTTGCCACCATTACTTTGTTTCTGAATATCGTCATTGATACAGCAGGTAGCTTGTTCGCAGGTGCTTTGGTGATCAATCTGGTTTTCCCGGACGTGCCATTGTGGCAATCCATTGCAATCCTGGCCTTTTTCGCAGGTCTTTATACGGTCTTTGGTGGCTTGCGCGCGGTTATCTTTACCGACGTCTTTCAAGCCGTACTCCTGTTTGGTGCCTCGATTGTCATAACCATATTTGCCTACGATAAAGTTGGCGGCTGGGATGCCATCATGGCGGGCGTACCGGCAGAAAAAATGAGCCTCTATCGCCCAATGGACGACAAAGCCCTGCCGTGGCTGGGCATCTTCACCGGTATTCCGATCCTGGGTTTCTATTTCTGGTGCACAAACCAATTTATGGTGCAGCGTATTCTGAGCGCGAAGGACATCCATCACGCCCGCTGGGCAAGCCTTCTGGCCGGCCTCTTGAAGGTGCCGATGATTTTCATCATGATTTTGCCAGGCTCCGCAGCAATCCTTTTGTATCCTGCGCTGGATCGCCCAGACCTCGTTTTCCCAGTGCTGATGTTTGACCTGCTGCCCGCAGGCATCCTGGGCTTGGTGATGGCAGGTTTCCTTGCAGCCTTGATGTCACAGATCGATTCCACACTGAACGCGGCCTCAACTATCATCACAATGGATTTTGTCCGCCCACACCGCCCCAAGCTCACCAGTAAGCAGCTATTGGTGGTTGGTCGTGTCGTTACTGTGATCTTTATGTTGCTGGCCGTTGCTTGGGCACCACAGATCGAAAAGTTCCCATCGCTGTTCCGTTATTTGCAGAATGTTCTGGCCTATGCTGTACCGCCAGTTGTCGTCCTTTTCCTGGGCGGGATCTTGTGGAAACGCGGCAACGCGACAGGCGCAAAGGCTTGCATCGCCGCAGGCATCGCTGTGGCTATCGCCATGTTTGTAGCGATCGAGATCATGGGCATAATGAGCCTGCACTTCCTGCTGGTTGCCCCCATTATCCTGGCTGTCAGCCTTGTAGCCTTTGTTGCCGGCTCGCTGGCATCCCCGGCACCCAGCCCAGAACAATATGCAGACATGATTTGGACCCCCAAGCTCTGGCAGAAAGAAACTGCCGAATTGGCGGCAAAGCCCGCCTGGACAAACTATCGGTTCCTGTCTGTTGCATTGCTGACACTTCAAATCTCCATCGTCGTTTACTTTTGGTAGCGACGACCTTCCCAAGCAATGCAACTTCCCTAAAGAAGGGCCTTCGGGCCCTTCTTCTCCCCACTTTCAGTAAGAAGAGGTTGGCACTATGGCATTGATCAACGAATATGAAACCGGCCAGAGCGACACGCGCCCCTGGGGCAAATGGTCGGTACTGGCGACTGGCGACGGCTTTGGCTTGAAACGGATCGACGTTGCGCCAGGGCAGCTTCTTTCTCTCCAGAAGCATGCGCACCGCGACGAACATTGGGTGATTGTAGAGGGCATAGCCGACGTCACCATCGGCGAACAGACGAAGCAATTGCGTGCCGGTGATTCCGTCTTCATTCCCCGCGAGACTGTACACCGGATTTCCAACCCCGGTGCTTCCCCGCTTGTGTTCATAGAAGTGCAGCTGGGCCAGGAACTGCGCGAAACCGACATCGAACGATTGGAAGACCAATACGGACGGCATTAGCTTCCATGAAGCTCGGGTCACTGGCCCCTAAGGGGATTCGATTTCAGCGCTACGGCTGGCTTTTATGCCAGCCGTTTTTCTTTAAAACGGCATCTTTCAACACCTGCCTCCATACCAATGGAATCACTATTGACGGTTGTCATATGTTCCGCGGTACACTAAGAGAGTAACTATCTACTAGCCATACTGTTGGGGGAGGATGAGCGAGTATGAAGCCGCTGATAAATGGCCTATGCGCGCTGGCGCTATTTTTTATGACCGGCCTGGAGGGTTTAGCCGACACACCCACCAGTAATATAAGCATTGATGCGTTTGCACGCAGCCCCCAGGTGCAGAACTTTTCCCTTTCCCCTGACGGACAGCAATTGCTTTATCATGAGCGGTCTGAAGGCAACCGTTCGCTGGTAATTTCGCATGTGGGGGAAGATGGTCTCACGCTGGCAGCACGCTTCCCGATTGCCAGCGACATATACACAAGCGGCACCTTCTGGATCAGCAATGAAAAGCTATTTGGCTATGAAGTTCGCTATGCTGGGCCACTACCCATCATGGAAGAAGAGCCACGCGTTACAGCTTGGGCTATGAACGCCGACGGGACCGACAAGAAAATTCTGTGGGAGGAAATGCCCAACCCAAAGAAAAAGAAGCGCAAGAAAGGGCGAAAACGCAAACCTGCCCATAAAGTGACATTTGGCCTTCTGCATTCCCTTCCCAATGAACCGGACCATGTGCTGCTGATCCGTGTTGAGCAAACACCCGAGAAACGCGACGACACCGACCTGGATGTTGTCAGCGATATTTTCCGGATGAATATCAACACTGGCGAGATGAACCTCGTAACGCCCAAGCATGGCATTGAGGGTGCGAGAATGTTCAGCTGGGTGCCCGATGATACGGGTGTTATCCGAATGGGTTACGGTGAAATCGGCGAAGATGACGAACCTGTTCTGCTGGTTCGCAAAGACGCTAATAGCGACTGGACCCGGCTGCACGACAATGACCTGTTCAAGCGCGGGAAATTCTTTCCAATCGGCTTCGGGGCAGACCCTGACATCTTGTATGTCTCATCCTCTCTGGCGACAGGACGCGATGTGGTCTACCGCTTCAGCATCAAGCGTGGGCGCCTCAAAGGGAAAATCTTCGCGCACCCGAATGTTGATGCCCAAGCTTTGTTCTTCTCCGCTGACCGAAGCCGGATTACGGCCATTTCCTACTATGATGATGAATATCGGCTGGAAATACTGGATGACGACTTCCAAAAACGCATGGACAAGATCAAAACTGCAGTTGGCAGCGACAAAGTCTTTCTAGCCGAGACCGACAAAGACCATACACGCCAAATCGTATGGGCCGGTGACGAACGCTCCATGGGCAGGCCCTGGCTTTATTTTGAAGATACCGGCAAGGCAATTGCCCTGCCCAAACCTGCGCCCTGGATCAATCCTGCTTCGATGTCAGCAACCAAAAGCGTCCACTACAGGGCGCGCGACGGTGTGGAAATACCAGCCTATCTGACCCTGCCGACAAATACCGAGACCAAAACAGGCTTGCCGACAATCATCATGCCTCACGGCGGGCCTTACGTGCGCGACTATAAAACATGGGATTATTGGGTGCAGTTCCTGGCAAACCGCGGCTACGCCGTATTGCAACCCAATTTTCGGGGATCATCCGGCTTTGGCGACCGTTTTTCTGCCTTGGGATACGGCCAGTGGGGTGACGACATGCAGCAGGATGTTGCCGATGGTGCCAAGTGGCTCGTTGCTGAAGGCATAGCCGCCCCCGACCGGATCTGCATTCTGGGTGGAAGCTATGGCGGGTATGCCACCCTGATGGGATTAGTGCAGGATAGCGACCTGTTCCGGTGTGGCATTGCCTGGGCCCCGGTTACCGACCTGAAGAAAATCCTTGTTCAAGACAACCTCTGGGACGATGAAAACCCCTGGTACTGGCGGGTCACCGGTGGCCGCAAGGGCCGTGAGCTGAAAGAAATTTCACCTGTTTATCTCGCGCGCCAGATCACACGCCCGCTGCTGTTGATGCACGGCGATCAGGATGACACCGTTTTCATAGACCAGTCTCGGATGCTGGTGAAAGCCCTCAAGAAAAGGAAAGATCCGGCGCCATTTCAGTATCTGGAGTTTCCGGGGCTTGGCCACCAGATCGAAACAGAAGAAGCCAGGGCAACATTTCTGCGGGAAGTGGAAAAATTTCTAACCGAACATAACCCAGTGAACCAATAGCTTCACGGGCAAAAGACAGAGAAAACTTGGGGGAAACAACCATGTTCAATAGGAAAAGATACGCGGCTGCCTTTTTGGCGCTTGCTGCGACTGCGTTCGGCATACATGCCAATCCGGCCGAAGCCGAAGAGGCCGAAGCGGCAACCGACACACAGGAAATCTATCCTGTGGAGAATTTTGCCAGTGAGTGGAGCGTGAGGGGCATGCGTCTATCACCAAACGGCAAAAGCATCGCCTTTACAATGCCGCACAAAGACAAAGTGGTGCTGTTTGTTGGCAGTTTCGAGGGTGTGAACCTTGTTGCCTCAACCCAGATGCCTTTCGCCAACGACGCCTACCCGATAAATGTACGCTGGGCCACCAACGACCGGATCGTTTTCACCCTGAGACAAAAAGCAAAGATCACCAGGACAAAATACTACACCTGGACAGAATTCCTGATGAGCGTGAAATCTGACGGCAGTGAGCTGAAAGTCTTGCGCACAGACGGTAAAAACCGTGGGAACCTGAGGCATATTGATAATGCAGACATCGTCAGCATTTTACGCGACGATCCGGACCATATCCTTGTTGGTAAATCCAGGCGCAGGAACTGGGTGCAGGAATATTATGATGGCGCCATTGATGATGTCTACAAATTGAACATCAAAACAGGGGAACTATCCCTCTATCTGAAGGGCCCGAAAATCAGCAGCTTCAAGTTCAACGACTGGTATGCCGACCACAAGGGCCACATACGCTTCGGCTATGGTTACGACCGCAAGGACAACAGCGTCATGATCATTCGCGGGCGCAGTGACGACGAATGGAAAGTCCTGAGCGACAACGAACTGTTTGAGGAAGGAAAGTTTACGCCGCTCCAGTTCGGTTCTGATGATAATGAATTCTATGTTCTGTCGTCGCTGCCAACGGGACGCATGGCTGTTTACCGTTTCGACATCGCCACAGGGAAGCTGGGCGATCTGGTGTTTGCCCATGACCATGTCGATGTTACCGGCATCATCTATTCTTTTGACAAAGGCAAAGTCGTGGCGGCTGAATATAACGAAGGCGGCGCGAAAATTCATTATCTCGACAAAGAATATGGTGACCTGAGGAACCGGCTTGGGAAAGCACTGAAAACAGGCTTCTCGCTATGGTCCACCAGCGATGACGACAAAGCCATGATCGTTCTGAAGGGAGACGAACGGGATGTTGGCTCATTCTATTTCTATGATGCACCGGGCAAGCGGTTGCATTATCTGGGCTCAAGAATCCCCAGCTTGCAGCCCGTACAACTGGCCAAGATGGATAGCGTTTCCTATGAAACGCGCGATGGCTTGACTGTCGATGCTGTTTTGACCAAACCAAGGCTCCATGATGGCAAACCACTGCCGTTCATTGTGATGCCGCACAGATACCCGAATGGCCGTGATTCAGTTGA
>JABXIV010000026.1 GCA_013372925.1 Alphaproteobacteria bacterium | reverse complement strand
TGTGCGAATTTCTTCCGGTTCGATGAGCAGATTCCCAGCAAAGCGGCGGCAGGCCACACCCCGACTTTCGCACAGCATGTGAATTTCTTCCTGCGCACGCCGGCCCATGGGGCTGTAGGCACGGGTCATATATATGGCGGATGGCTGCATGCTTTCGATCAGCCCCGCCACTTCTTCGCGTGTGCGCCCGGCCTTCAGAACAAGCCTGCTGCCTTTATCATCAAGGACTTTCGACAGGGCTTGCAAGGACTGCAGAACCCACCAGCGCCGCGCGCCGCCAAGCTGCCAGTTACCCGCACCTTCATCATCCAGAATGAACACCGGGATCACTGGCGCACCACTGGCGCAGGCTGCCGACAGGGCTGGATGGTCATCCAGCCTCAGCGCATTGGTCATCAGGACAATGATTGGTGCCACAGCGGTCCCCTCAAAGACATATCTTCAAGGGGTTTTACGCTACAGGTCCATAATCCGATCAATATCTTGCGGCAGGTCTTTTCTTTTTTCCATCAGCGACACAGCGATAAAAAGGATCATCGATGTCAGCATGGCGATAAAGCCTCCCGAAATCTTGTAGGGGATCTGTATCTGCCAAAGCTGGATCGCGAAATTGATCAAAAGGCTGGAGGCAATCGCCACGATCGCCGCTCTGGCTGTCGCGCCCTTCCAGTTCAGGCCGATCAACACTACCGGCACAAGGGCCGCCGCGAACGTGCCCCAGCCGAAGGCCCCAAGAAGCGCAACAAGCTGGTCACTATAAAGCGCGAACCCTGCCGCCACCACAGACAGCACAATCGTTGCCGTACGCGCCCAAAAGAGCTCGTTATCAAGCGACCGACCGCGAATTGCCTTCGGAATATCGTGGATGATGGCCGCCGCCCCGATGTTCAGGAACCCGTCGGCCGTAGACATAATCGCCGCAAACAGCCCGGCGAACACAATACCGGCAAGAAGCGGGTGCGCGTAGGTTGACAGGAAGGCAGGTGCCGCCTCATCTGCTGCACCAAGCGGCAAGGCAACATCGCCCAGCACCAGCGCCCGCATGATCACCCCGATCGATACCCACAGCATGGCCGCCACCACATAACCGAGCACAGTCATCGGCAGGATCACCCGGTTGTCAGAAAGGTTTCGGTTCATCATCATCTTGGTCGCCACATGGGGCTGCCCCGCAAGGCCCAAACCAAAGAGGAAATACCAGCTAAGCGACGCCATCGTACCCATGGTGCCGAACGGCATGATGTCTTCGCCATCGTTCGCAAGCATAATGCCTGTCGCCTCCGCGAAGCCGCCATCGAAAACACTGGCTGCAGTGATTACCACCAGCGCCCCGGCCACGATCATCACAATGCCCTGCACAAGGTCAGTATACACGGAAGCAATGATACCCCCGGTAACACAGTAAAAAATCAGCACAGCGGATGAGATCACCACGCTTGCCAGCAGGCTGATGTCGGCGAAGGTTTCCGTGGCAGACAGGATCGACTGCAGCACCAAGGCCATGGCGAGAATCTGTGTAGCCAGATAGCCAAGCACTCCCAAAAGGATCGTACCTGCAGTTAACAAGCGGGCTGTTTCGCTTCCGTAACGAGCAAAAACAACATCCGGCAGGCTCATGGTGTCCCGCACTTCCGCCACCATGCGGATGCGTTTGGAAACCAGATAGAAGCCTGTGGCATACCCCAGCGCCGAGCACACCGCCATCCAGATGGACGACAGCCCGGTGGCATACACAAGGCCTGGCCCCCCCACGAAGCCAAAGCCCGACAGGGTGGATGAGAAGACAGCAAGGCTGACAACTACCGGCCCAAGCCCGCGGCCAGCCACAAAAAAGTCACCTGCCGATTTGGTGCGGCGCATGGCCCAGATACCGACCCAGATACACAGCCCCATATAGGCAGCCACACAGCCAAGAATGATTGGTTGGCGCAGTTCTTCCATCATGCGTCTCCCTTCCCGGCCTTTAGTTCTTCAACAAGCGCATTGAAATCTCTTTCTTCGTCATACGTCAGGAAATAGCGGCGGAAGAAAATCACATAGAAAAGGTCGAAGGCGGCGAAGCTGCCCCATATGCCCCAGAACATCCAGTTTGTGGGCATGGGGAACCCCATAAAGACAGTGGTTTCACCCGTCAGGATATAATGCTCATAGCCCGTGAACAGCATGACCCAAACAAACAGCGCAAAACCCACACCGCCGGCGAAAAACAGCAGAAGGGTTTTGTCGCGCTTGTGCGGGGCCACGCCCATATACAGAAGAACGCCGGCAAGCAGGATCACGGCAATCTGGAAATAAAAGGGGGCCTTGCCGATGGTCGAAAGCTTTTCGGCCCCATCACCACCCACAGAGACTGAGGGAATACTGCCATGCGGCAGCCCGGTGGCACCGGTTGGGGGTTCGCTCATAAGCACGAAACCGGTGATGCCCGCGATCACAAGCAGCAAAACAAAAACAAGGTGAATCGGCTGCACCGATTTAAAGATATTCATGGGCGGCCTCCCCTCCGCTTTGTGCGCAGCGGCGGAACCGCACGCGACTGTGGAGGCGAGCCTAGTCGGCTTTTCACTCCAGGGTCAAGAGGCCGAATATCATTTTTTCAACATTTGTTGAATTTTTTAGCACGCAGGCCCTTAGCGGGCCTTTGCAGCCGCACGCGCCAGTTCGCGCACGACATCCAAGTGGATCTGCCCGTCACGCCCGCGCGGGGTGATCCAGCTGCCGCCCACTGTGGCAACATTTTTCAGCGCGCGATAATCCCCCGCCGTGTCGGCCGAGATACCGCCCGTTGGGCAGAACATCAGGTCTGGCAACACACTGCCGACCGCCTTTAGAAAACCAGGCCCACCGGAAAGCGAGGCCGGGAAAAACTTGAGCGCCTTAAAGCCCCATTCGCGGGCCTGCATCGCTTCCGAAAGGGTGGCAACGCCCGGCAGGAACGCCCAATCAAGCCCGTTAACGGCAATGGCCAGCTCTTTGGTCAGGCCGGGGCTAACGCCAAACACAGCGCCGGCCGCCACCGCCTCTTCCGCGCGCTCAGGCGTGGTTACGGTGCCCGCGCCAACAATCGCGTCCTCAGGCAACGCGGCCTTCACAGCACGGATGGCATCAAGTGCGCTTTCGTGCCTGAGCGTGATTTCAAGAACCTTGAGGCCTTCTTCATACAAAACGCGGCAAACGTTTACCGC
>JABXIV010000023.1 GCA_013372925.1 Alphaproteobacteria bacterium | reverse complement strand
CATTGAAGGGCTGGCGCCTGCCGGCAGCCCAACGGCTGTGCAGCTTGCCTGGATCAAGGAACAGGTGCCGCAGTGCGGCTATTGCCAGTCTGGCATGATTATGGCTGTCACGGCGCTTCTTGCCGATACGCGGAACCCTACTGATGACGATATCGACGCGGCGATTACGAATATTTGCCGATGCGGTACATATCCACGCATTCGAAAGGCGATCAAACAGGCGGCCCTGATGGGGGCAACGGCCTATGCAGCAAGCGGGGAGAAAACCAATGGTTAAGCTTTCCCGTCGCGGATTTATGATTGGTGGTGCGGTTGTGGGCGGTACGCTGGCCGCTGGCATGGCCATTGGCGTTGGCTTTCTTTCAGGTGTGGATACGGACGGCCTTGAGGGCATGAAGCGCGAGGACGGCACGCTCGCCATGAACGCCTGGGTGCGCATCACGCCGGCGGGCGAGATCATTTTCGCCATTCCGCGCACTGAAATGGGGCAGGGCGTTTTCACCAGCCTGCCTATGCTGATCGCCGAAGAACTTGAGGTGTCGCTGGATGCGCCCAATGTGAAGGTGATCCATCCCACCGAGAATTTGCCTGTTTACACAAACTATGTGCTGGCGCTTCGCAAACGACCTGAAGAAATGGGCGGTGTCGGCGATTGGCTTGGCAAAAAGATATTCAGCCTGGTGCCTTATATCGGCACAGGGGGCAGCACCAGCGTCGTGGACGCTTATACACCGCTTCGCCGGGCCGGTGCGGCAGCGCGCTCGATGTTGATCGAGGCAGCGGCCCAGACATGGGGCGTGGCTCCATCAGGCTGCTATGCAGAAGATGGCCAGATTGTTAACCGTGCCTCTGGTGCGCGCTTGGGCTACGGCGAACTGGCAGAGCTTGCAGCCACGATGAAGCCTGACCTGAAAGCACCGCTCAAGGCCCGGAAAGACTTCAAGCTTGTGGGTACGCCGCAGGCCCGCATTGATATTCCTGCCAAAACTCGCGGTGAGGCCGCTTTTGGTGTGGATGTAGTGTTACCCGATATGCTTTATGCCACCGTTGTGCAAAGCCCCGTATTCGGTGGTTCTGTTGCGGCAGTGGATGAGACTGTCGCCATGGCGGTTAAAGGGGTTCATAAGGTGGTGAACCTTGGTAATGCTGTCGGTGTGATCGCAGACAGCTATTATTACGCCAAGCGTGCGGCTGACCTTCTAACCGTTACCTTCAAGGGTGGCGATACCGGCTTTTCAAGCCGGGACGCAAGCGCAGCCCTCAATATGGCGGTGGATGCAGGCGAAACCTATGTTTTTGAAGAGCATGGCGACGTAGACGCGGTTCTTGGTGAAGGCGACCTGATTGAAGCGCGCTATGAAACACCGTATCTGGCCCACGCCTGTATGGAGCCGATGGCCTGCACCGCGCTTTATAAAGACGGAAAAGCCGAATTGTGGGCGTCGAGCCAGGCGCCGCTGACGATGGAATGGGCGGCCAACAGGCACGTTGACACGCCAAATGGCATTGTGTGCCATACGATGCTGACAGGGGGCGGTTTCGGTCGCAAGGTAGAAATAGATGTTGGCTCGCAGGCGATCCAGCTTGCGGCTGCCATGCCAGGGCGCCCGGTGAAGCTTATCTGGTCGCGTGAAGAAGATATTCAGCACGATATGTACCGCCCGGCTGCTGTGGCGCGCATGCGGGCGACGCTCGGGGCAGATGGTTCACCGAAGGCAGTTGATTACAAGCTGGGAATCCAGTCTGTGATGCTGGATTTCAGCCGCCGCAACATGCCGATGGAAGATGGCGGTATCACTGATCAGGGCAGCGTTGAGGGGGCAGTGCATCACCCCTATGGTTTTAAAGCCCGGCGGATTGCGAATTCGACTGTTGAACTGCCGGTGCCGGTAGGCAACTGGCGTAGCGTGGGGCATTCGAACAATGCCTTCTTCATGGAGAGCTTTGTTGACGAACTGGCGCACGCGGCGGGTGTGGACCCCTTCACCTATCGGGAGCAATTGCTTGCGCATGATGCGCGCCTGTCTGCCATGATGGCGAGGCTTCGGGAAGCTTCTGGTTGGGACAATAAGGACGGCAAGGTCAGGGGTGTTGCCTTCCACCCATCTTTCCGTAGTTTCGTTGCTCAGGTTGCCGAAATTTCACTGGATGGCCAGAAGGGCCTGCGTGTTGACCGCGTGACCTGCGTTGTGGATTGCGGCGTGACGGTAAACCCGGACACGATCAGGGCACAAATGGAAGGCGGTATCATCTTCGCGCTTTCGGCTGCGATGCACGGCGAAATCACCATTGAGGGTGGCCGCGTTGTACAGGATAACTTCCCATCCTACGATATGGTGCGCATGTATGACGCGCCTGAAATCGATGTGCTGATCATGGAGAACGAAGAAGCGCCTGGTGGTGTGGGGGAACCCGGCGTGCCACCACTTTTCCCGGCGCTGACCAATGCCATATATGCAGCCAATGGCGAGCGTATTCGTACCTTGCCGCTTAAGAAACACGGATATTGGTTCGCCTGAGCATCGTTATGATGGGGGGCTTCGGCTCCCCCAAGACTTCCTAGTGGATGATCAGCGCTTCAGCATGCTTGAACTCTGCTGGTTTGATCAACTCGAGTGATGCGACGCGCACGGAATGTAGTTTGCCGTCCAGATTCTTTTCCCAAAAATCGAGGAACTTCCTGAGAACAGGAAAGCGCGGTGCGATGTCCAGCTCCTGCCAGATATATTCCTGCAATAGCCGTTCATAGTCGGGGCGGAAATAATAGATGTGCGCAGTGGTCAGGCGGTAATCCTGCATTTGCTTTTCGAAGTCGTTCACTTTACGTCTCCTCCAGTTTTGCACCCGATATCCAGTATCGCGTGTGAAGGTTGACGGTCAGTTAATGTAATTCTTTCATATGCTTACGATTTTTTTACCAGTTTTTGCTATAAGCTGCGCAGCCTGTCATTCTGTATTTGCAATCACATCCTTTGCGATGATCAGTTGCTGGATTTGTGTTGTGCCTTCATAGATGCGGAACAGGCGGGCATCGCGGTAAAGCTGCTCAATCCCATAGTCGGCGATATAGCCAGCCCCGCCATACATTTGCACGGCACGGTCTGCCACACGGCCTACCATTTCCGATGCAAACAATTTGGCGCAGGATGCTTTGCGCTTTGTGTTTTCACCGCGATCACGGGCGATGGCAGCATCCCTGATCATGGACCGAGCCGCATAAATCTCTGTCTCTGAATCGCCAATCATTGCCTGAATAAGCTGGAAGTCGGAAAGGGCTGAGCCAAACTGCTGGCGTTCCTTGGTGTAGCGAACCGCATCCCGCAGCATGCGGGTAGCAAGGCCAGTGCATACAGCTGAAATGTGAAGGCGGCCTTTGTCCAGAACCTTCATCGCGGTCTTGAAGCCCATGTTTTCCACGCCGCCGATAATGTTTTCTGCAGGCACGCGGCAGTTATCAAAAATAACGTCAGCCACAGGGGCGCCTTGTTGGCCCATTTTCTTTTCCGGTGCGCCCACAGTAAGGCCGGGCGTGCCTTTCTCTACCAGGAAGGCGGAAACGCCGCTGGCGCCTTTGCTGGATGGGTCAGTGCGCGCCATCACAGTGAAAAGGCCGGCATAGGGCGCGTTGGTGATAAAGCGTTTGGTGCCGTTTAGTATGAAATGGTCGCCATCCCGCTTCGCTGTGGTTTTCAGGCTACCTGCATCAGAACCGGCTTCGGGTTCCGTCAGGCAGAAGGAGCCGATCAGGTCGCCGCTTGCAAGCTGTGGCAGATATTTGGCTTTCTGCTCGGGCGTGCCATCAAGCACAATGGCCTGACTGCCGATGCCCACATTTGTGCCGAACAGCGACCGGAAGGCTGGTGCTGCCTCGCCGATCACAAGCGCCACTTCCACTTCTTCCTGCATGTTCAGCGCAAGCCCGCCATATTCTTCAGGGATGGAAAGCGCGAAAAGGCCCAGTTCTTTTATTTCCGCGACGATCTCATCCGGGATGCGGTCGTGCTCGGCTGCCTCGCGCTCGTTCGGGATAAGGCGTTCATGCACGAACCGGCGGAGTGTTTCCAGAAGCTGGTTCAAAGTTTCTTGATCAAGTGCCATTTTTCGCTCCTTCCCCTCGTCGAACAAAGGCTTTGATCTATAATTAATACGGGCGATTAAAAAGGCAATGAAATGGGGCGAAATTGGCCTTGAAACTGGTGCGCCGATTTTGCAGCCTGCCTAAAATCCTCAGGACCTGAATTCCGCGATAGGACGCAAGAAAATGAAACATGTTTTTATCTGTGATGGTATCCGCACACCAATTGGCCGTTATGGCGGCGGGCTTTCATCCGTTCGGGCCGATGATCTGGCAGCTCACCCGATCAAGGCCCTGATGGCGCGAAATGAAAGCGTGGACTGGGCAGCGGTGGATGACATGTATTTTGGCTGCGCGAACCAGGCGGGGGAAGACAACCGCAATGTGGGCCGTATGGCGGCGCTGCTGGCTGGCTTGCCTGAAACTGTGCCTGCGGCCACAGTCAACCGCCTGTGTGGGTCGGGCCTTGAGGCCGTGGGGCTTGCTGCCCGCACGGCCATGGCGGGCGAGGCAAGCTTGGCATTGGCGGGCGGTGTTGAAAGCATGTCGCGTGCGCCGTTTGTTATGGCGAAGGCCACAAGCGCGTTCTCCCGCAATGCGGAAATATATGACACCACGATCGGCTGGCGTTTTGTCAATAAGGCACTTCAGGCCGCTTATGGCACAGACAGCATGCCGGAAACGGCAGAAAACCTGGCAGAAGACATGGGGATCAGCCGGGAAGATCAGGATGCTTTCGCCTATCGGTCGCAGATGCGTGCAAAGGCCGCGATGGAAGCAGGCCGGTTTGAACGCGAGATTGCGCCGGTTTCCATCGCGCAGCGCAAGGGTGATCCGATCGCAGTGGACACAGACGAGCACCCGCGCGCGTCAACAACTCTGGAGGCGCTTGCCGGCCTCAAGGCACCGTTTCGGGCGAATGGCACAGTAACGGCAGGGAATGCTTCTGGCACAAATGATGGCGCTGCGGCACTATTGATTGCGGATGAGGAGGCGGTGAACAAGTTTGGCCTCACGCCTATGGCACGGATTGCCGGGATGGCATCCGCAGGTGTGCCACCGCGCACAATGGGCTATGGTCCAGTGCCTGCCACACAGAAATTATTATCGCGTTTGGGCTTGGCTCTTTCCGATATCGACATAATTGAGCTTAACGAAGCTTTTGCGGCACAGGCCTTGTCCTGCTTGAGGGGACTTGGCCTTGCTGATGATGCCGATCATGTAAACCCCAACGGCGGGGCAATTGCGCTGGGGCATCCTTTGGGGATGTCCGGGGCGCGGCTTGCATTAACGCTGTCACATGAGATGATCGCGCAGAAGGCCAGGTACGGCTTGGCCACAATGTGTATTGGTGTCGGGCAGGGCATCGCCATGGTGCTGGAACGCCCTTAGGCATTTGAGAAGGATAGAAGGGAAATAGTGATGACCACAGTTTCACGAGAGATACGCGGCAATATCGCTGTATTGACGGTAGACAATCCACCTGTGAATGCCTTGTCGCACAGTGTGCGTGACGGCCTTTCAAAAGAAATGGCGGCACTTGCCGCTGACGATAGCGTGAAAGCGATCGTTATTGCTTGCGCCGGGCGCACCTTTATCGCTGGCGCTGATATTCGCGAATTCGGCAGTGCGCCCAAAGAACCGCACCTGCCGGATGTGGTGAACCAGATTGAAGCCATGGAAAAGCCCGTTGTGGCCGCAATTCACGGCACCGCCCTGGGTGGCGGCCTTGAAGTGGCACTAGGGTGTCACTACCGCGTGGCTGTGCCATCCGCCAAAATTGGCCTGCCTGAGGTAAAGCTTGGCATTCTGCCAGGTGCAGGCGGCACACAGCGCCTTCCGCGCATCGCAGGACCGGCCAACGCCATTGAGGCGATCCTGAGCGGCCGTCATGTGAATGCGAAGGAAGCACTTGGTTGGGGTGTTCTTGATGAAATTACCGATGGCGACCTTCTTGAAGCGGCCGTTGCGATGGCAGAAGGTGCCATTGAAAAAGGCCCGCGCCGCGTTGGTGAGATGAAAATTGACGGTAGCCAGTTCGGCAAGGAATTCTTCGATGGGGTTCGGAAATCCATCGCTCGCAAAACACGCGGTTATTTCGCGCCAGAGCGCTGCATCCAGTGTGTTGAGGCAGCCGTTTCCATGCCGATTGAGGAAGGCCTGAAGCGCGAGCGTGAGCTGTTCTATGAATGTGCCTCGAACCCGCAATCCAAGGCGCTGCAGCATATGTTCTTCGCCGAGCGTCAGGTAAGCCGTATTCCGGGTATCACCAAGGAAACACCACGCCGTGAAATCAAGCGCGTGGGTATCATTGGTGCGGGCACCATGGGGGGCGGCATCGCCATGAACTTCGTGAACGTAGGCATTCCTGTGACAATCCTTGAAGTGCAGCAGGAAGCGCTTGACCGTGGCCTCGGTGTCGTGCGCAAGAACTACGAGCGTTCAGCCGCCAAGGGCAAGCTGACAGCAGACCAGGTTGAAGGCCTGATGGGCCTGTTCACCGGCACGCTTTCCTATGATGACCTGTCAGATTGTGACCTGATTATCGAGGCTGTTTTCGAGACAATGGAAATCAAGGAAAAGGTGTTCACGCAGCTTGATGCTGTCGCGAAGCCCGGTGCCATTCTTGCCAGTAACACGTCTTATCTGGATGTGGACAAGATTGCTGCCTGCACCAAGCGCCCGGAAGATGTGCTTGGGCTTCATTTCTTCTCGCCAGCCAATGTCATGCGGCTTCTGGAAATTGTACGCGCCGAGAAAACGGCTGACGACGTACTGGCTACGTGTGTGGATCTGGCCAAAACTATCCGCAAGGTTGGTGTTGTGGCTGGCGTTTGTCACGGCTTTATTGGCAACCGCATGCTGTCACCGTATGGCCGTGAAGCTAGCCTCGCGGTGATCGAGGGTGCCAAGCCGGAAGAGGTTGACAAGGCACTGTTTGATTTCGGTATGCCGATGGGGCCAATGACCATGTCTGATATGGCGGGTGTTGATATCGGTTACTTGAACCGTAAGGGCATGGGCCGCGAGAATTACGAAACCAAGGCCTACGACTGGGTGGACCGCCTTGTTGAGATGGACCGCAAAGGCCTCAAAGTTGGCAAAGGTATCTACAAGTATGCAGAAGGTGACCGCACACCACAGCCTGATCCAGAAGTGATGAAAATCATCGAGGAAGAAAGTGCCAAGCTGGGTATTGAGCGCAAGCCTATTCCTGCAGAAGATATTGTTGAGCGCTGCATGATGGCGTTGATCAACGAAGGTGCCAAGATCCTTGGTGAAGGCAAAGCCTACCGTGCCAGCGACATCGACGTGGTTTATGTGAACGGTTATGGTTACCCACCATATCGTGGCGGGCCGATGCACTATGCCGACACCCTTGGCCTCGATAAGGTTTATGCCAAGATCGTTGAATTTGGAGAAACAATGGGCCCACGTTGGTGGCAGCCTGCACCGCTTCTGAAGGAATTGGCTGAAGCCGGTAAAACCTTTGCAGATTATGACCGCGAAAACGCGGGCTAGGGGAGGAAAATATGAGCAACGACTATCTTGATCAACTGTTCAGCCTTGAAGGCCAAGTCGCACTCGTGGCTGGTGCCTCCTCTGGCATTGGTGCCGAGTTTGCCCGCGGTTTAGCCCGGGCTGGTGCTGATGTTGTGCTGTGTGCACGCCGTGCCGACCGTATTGAGGCACTTGCGAAAGATATTGCCGAAGAAACAGGCCGCCGCACATTGGCGCTTTCGATGGATGTGAAAAGCCAGGAAAGCGTTGAGGCCGCCTTTACTGATGCGGAAGACCAACTTGGCACACCAACGGTTGTCTGTTCAAACGCTGGTGTTGGGCATCAGGTGCGGATGCTTGAGGAGACCGAAGAGCAATGGGACCACATGATGGACACAAACCTGAAAGGTATGTGGCGTGTGGGCCGGGTGGCTGCGAAGCACATGATGAGTGCGGGCCTGAAGGGTAGCATCATCAATACGGCATCCATTCTGGGGCTTGGTGTTACCAACCAGCATCTGAGCTATGCCACCAGCAAGGCGGGCGTGGTGCAGATGACACGCGCAATGGCGCTTGAACTGCAGCGGTACGGCATTCGGGTGAACGCTATCTGTCCGGGCTTCTTTGTGACAGAAATCAACGAAGAAGGCCTGAACACTGAGCGCGGCCAGCAGATGCTTGCCATGACGCCTGCTCGCCGTGCAGGCGAGTTGCCAGAGCTGGTGCCTGCCATGCTGATGCTGGCAAGCCCTGCGTCCAGCTTTACAACAGGCGTTGCATTGCCGGTTGATGGTGCGCATTCAGTGAAGCTTGTGCCCTAGAAAAGCAGATTGGAAATGCGAAAGGCCCGGCTGTTTCAGTCGGGCCTTTTTATTTGTGCAAAAAAAACGGGGGCGAAGGCCCCCGTTTCAAAGCTCTGGAAGATCGATTTCTTACCAGTTGGTTGAAAAAGCAACGCCAAGGATGCGTGGCTGGTTCACAAAACCGGTATTGTTGTTGAAGTCGATCACACCTTTCAGGTTTGCTTCACGCGTGATGTTGCGTCCGAATACGGAGAATTCGTGCTGCAGGTCTGCGCCGAAGCGGTAACCGGCTTTCAGGCCCAGCTCAAACGTGCCAGACGTTTTGAATTCTGTTGCATCATAGAGCAGCATGTTTGTGTCACCTTGCAGGGCAAAGTCAGCAAACATAAAGAATTCGCCTTCACCAACCATGCGGTGGTAATCGGCAGTCATGTTGACTGTCCAGTCTGGTGCCTGTGGCAGTGGGTTGCCGTCAACGATCGCATAACCATCAGCGTCCAGGTCATCAAGCGGCGTACACTGGCCGGAACCACACGTTGGAACGCGCAGGCCTGTGTCGTTGATTTCGGTGTTGGCGTAACCAAGGCCCGCGGTCATGCTGAAGTTCTCAGAAACAAGCCATTCGATGTCTGTCTCAAAGCCGAAGCCGATCACTTCATCAACGCTTACGAGCTGAACGCTGTTTGTTGCACCACCAACGGCAGTCACTTGCAGGTCGGATACGTCATAGTAGAAAGCCGCACCGTTCCAGCGCAGGCGGTTTTCCATCAGCTCTGCCTTGAAGCCAACTTCATAAGACATGATGGTTTCTTCTTTGGCAGTTGTTGGTACGCCAAAGAACGCAACGTCACGGCTTTGAATGGTTGGTGCGCGGAAACCACTGGCGATCCGTGCATAAACAGAAAGATCGTCGTTTACGTTGTGGTTCAGGGCAGCATCCCAGCTCACGCGGTCAGCTTCAAGGGCAACTGTGGGCAGTTGAGCGCCAAAAGCACCAGAGTAGGCGTCAGCAGTTTTCTCGTCGTCTGTATAGCGCATGCCAACTGTCACGCTTGTGTCTTCGGACACGTCGTAGCTAACCTGGCCAAACAGCGCCCAAGTTTGGTTTTCGTGGGTTACAACTGAATCCGGCACGAAGAATGGGCTGGTGCGGATGGTGAAATCACCATCAAAGTAGAAGAAACCAACTTGATAGAAAAGCTCGTCAGAGGCTTGGTGAGCCAAGCGAAGTTCTTGTGTGAACTGGTCCAGATCGTCGATGCCGTCTTCTGTCGTAGACTGGAATGGAATGAAGCCTGGGCCATCCGGATTACCGCCATCGATATCACCAAGGCTTGAGCCTTTAGTGGCCTCGTAAGCAGTGATCGAGGTCAGTGTCATGCCCTCGGAGAAGTCTTTAACCAGCTTGAGTGACGTGCCCCAGCTCTCATATTCCTGAGGGTTGTTGTGGTCGTCACCATAGTAGACTTCATCCCACTTGAAGTTGTCGTTCAGGTCGTTGCTGCCTGTGGTGAGGATATTCGCACGGAACAGGGAGGCTGTACCTTCGATGTTGCGGTAGTGCACGTTCACGAGCGCTGAGAAATCGTCGCTAGGCTCGATAAGCAATTGGCCGCGACCGGCGAACTCGTCAAAGCCGCCCATAACGTCTTCAAGGCCGAGGTATGGGTTGTCTACATAATCGCTGCGACGGGTGTAGAGCATCGAAATACGGCCTGAAATGTCATCAGAGAAGCCACCGCCGTGTGCCATTTCAAGAGACGTTGTGCCATATGTGCCGTAGCTTGCGGACATATAGCCTTCAACTTCCTGGGTTGGCTTGCGGGTGTCGAACTTGATGATGCCTGCTGGCGTGTTGCGACCGAACAGCGTGCCCTGTGGGCCGCGCAGCACTTCAACACGCTCAATATCGAACAGAGGGAAGCTTTTCAGGATTACGTTTTCCTGAACAACTTCGTCAACGATCACAGATACAGGCTGGGATGCAGCAAGATCAAAGTCAGTGTTGCCGAGACCGCGAATGTAAAAGCGTGGCGCAACCCGGCCATTTGAAGATTCCGCGTTCAGGCCCGGTACGCGGCTGGAAAGCAGGCGGATGTCTTCGCCGCCAGCTGCAAAGGTGTTGATCTTGTCACCGCTGATGGCAGAGATGGAGATTGGAACATCCTGAAGCGTTTGTTCACGCTTCTGGGCCGTTACGACGATCTCTTCAAGCATAAAGTCATTGCCTGAATCCTGCGCGCTGGCACCAATGGACAGGGCCAGTGCCGAGCAGCCCGCAACAAGACGCGCGCTATTGTTGAACCAAGTATTTTTCATGGTGTTATTCCTCATTTGAAGTACGCAGCTTCTTATAGTGTGTGTAATTTTGGGAAACGCGCGATGCTGTCTGTCGCTGACATTTCTTCATGCGTGCGTCCAGAGCCTTAATTTGCATATGGCACGCCATAAGAGAAAGATTTTCCAGCGGGTTAGGGGTTGTCGCCTTGTCCAACGCTGTCAAGTGTTGCAGATAGGCAACCCCGCATGCCGCAGAAATCCCGATTTGAATAAGCTGCAGTTCCCCCCGGAGTGTTTGATGTTGAGACCCAACTCTAAACATTGCTGAGAATTTAGATAATAAATTGTCGACAATTTCAAATGTTTTTCATCAACTATCTTGGTTAAGCCATGATTTCGCGCTCGCCTCATGCAAGAATTGGCGACTTGATTGGGTGAAATGGAGTGGTTAGTGTGCGCCCATGTTTTTTGAAAATGATCTTGTAAAAGCGCGCCTTATCAAGCGCTACAAACGCTTTCTGGCCGATGTGGAGCTGCCAGGTGGGGAAGTTGTCACCGCGCATTGTGCCAACTCTGGTTCTATGCTGGGCTGCAAGGAGCCGGGAAGCATTGTGTATTTGTCGCCAAACACCAACCCCAAGGCCAAGCTTGATTGGCGCTGGGAAATGCTTGAGGTGGACGGCCATTTGGTGGGTATCAACACGAGCCACCCGAACAGGCTGGCAGAAGAAGCTATTCAAGCAGGTGTCATTCCAGAATTGTCGGGGTATGACGGGCTGCGCCGGGAGGTCAAATACGGCCAGAACAGCCGAATTGATATTCTGCTGGAAAATGCCTCAGGCGAAGATGGGGCTGTCCAGTGTTTCGTTGAAGTGAAGAATGTGACGCTGAAGGTGGGCGACCAGGCCCAGTTCCCGGATTCTGTTACAGCAAGAGGCACCAAGCACTTGCGCGAGCTTATGGATATGGTTGCTGAGGGCCACCGGGCGGTAATGCTTTATCTGGTTCAGCGGGCTGATTGCTTGTCTTTTGCGCCTGCGGCGGATATTGATCCAGCGTATGCAGAAACATTGGCCGAGGCAATTGCGGCAGGTGTTGAAACTTTATGTTATGTTTGTGATCTGTCCACGCGGGGCATTCGGGTTGACCGCCCCCTGCCAATGGCTGTCTAATGCAGCATGGACGATTGATGCGGGAAATTGAAGATGAATTATGTTGATGCGATAGACGCGCCGGAATCACGCACAGGTGCCATTAAAATCCATGGCCCAGAGGCCTTTGAAGGTATGCGTGCGGCAGGTAAGCTGGCGGCGGAAACGCTGGATTACATCACGCCTCATGTGAAAGCGGGTGTCACTACAGAAGAACTGGACCGTCTGTGTCATGAATTCATTCTTGATCACAATGCCATTCCTGCGCCGCTGAATTATCGCGGTTTCCCGAAGTCGATTTGCACATCCATCAATCATGTGATCTGTCACGGCATCCCTGGCTCCAAGAAGCTGAAGGATGGGGACAGTTTGAACATCGATGTGACCGTAATCCTGGATGGCTGGTTTGGTGATACCAGTCGCATGTTTTTTGTGGGCAAACCAAAGCTTTTGGCCCAGCGCTTGTGTCAGGTAACATTTGAAGCCCTGTGGAAGGGTATCGAAGTTGTGAAGCCAGGCGCACGCCTTGGCGATATAGGACACGCTATCCAGCAACATGTGGAAGCCCACCGCTACAGCGTCGTGCGCGATTTTTGTGGCCACGGGATTGGCCGGGTGTTCCATGATGAACCAAGCGTTATGCATTTCGGGAAGCCGGGCACAGGCCCTGAACTGAAACCAGGCATGTTTTTCACCATCGAACCCATGGTAAACGCAGGCAAGCCGGGATCTAAAATTCTCGCCGATGGCTGGACTGCTGTTACAAGGGATAAAACCCTTTCAATGCAGTTTGAACACACGCTGGCCGTTACAGAGGATGGCTATGAGGTGTTCACAAAATCCGCCAAGGGGTGGTTCTGCCCACCTTATGAAGGCGCGGAATAGTTAGGCCGCATGGGGGAAGCGGGAAACAAGGATCATGTGAAAGGCCATCGTGCTCGATTGCGTGAGAGGTTCCTGAAAGGTGGCGCTGATGCGCTTGCCGATTATGAACTGCTGGAGCTGATCCTTTTTCTTGCTATTCCCCGCCGCGACGTGAAGCCGCTCGCGAAAGACCTGATTGCCCGTTTTGGAAGCTATGCCGGGGTGCTGAGTGCCGATATCGCCCAGTTGCGCACGATGAAGGGGCTGGGCGAAACAGCCATTGCTGCGATCAAATCCGTACAGGCTTCAGCGCTACACCTTGCCAAAGCACAGGCCCATAACCGACCTGTTCTTGGCAATTGGGACGCGGTGACTGATTACCTGCAGGGCGCCATGGGGCATATTCCGCGTGAACAGTTCCGTTTGTTGTTTCTTGACCGAAAAAATACGCTGATCGCTGACGAGGTTCTAAGCGATGGCACCATTGACCATACAGCGGTTTATACGCGTGAAGTTATCAGGCGGGCGCTTGAACTTGAAGCCGGTGCGCTTATACTTGTGCATAATCACCCATCCGGTGATCCGTCGCCCAGTAGTGCGGATGTTCGGATGACAAAAGAAATATCTGAGGCCTGTCAAAGGGTTGGCGTAAAAGTGCACGATCATATCATTGTTGGTAAGACAGGACAGGCAAGCTTTAACAATTTAGGGCTATTATAAAAAGGCAGGGCGCAATTTAAGCGAAAAACTGCCTTAAGGAAGTTTGATGTATTGGGAACAAGTTCAGTCTTCTCGCAAGGAACTAGAGAAAGGCTTGCCGGTATCGGCAAAAGTGGTTTTGATGTCTGCCAATGGCAAGGCTCTTGTCATGCGCAAATCCAGTGGCCTGTTCGATTTACCCGGCGGAAAAGTGGAAACCGGGGAAGACCTCTTTAAGGGGTTGAAGCGCGAGGTGAAGGAAGAGGCTGGCCTGAAGGCCAAGCACTTTGAGTTCGTGACCAGTTGGGTGAAACACCATCCAACGCTTGGTGATCGCCTAGTGCTGGTGTTTACAGCTCAACTGAAAGAGAAAGCCAAGGACATCGAGATCACGCTTTCTGACGAGCACAAATGGGCCGAATTCAAGGGGCCAAAGGGCATCGCCAAGATTTCCGATATTCCGCCCGGCTACGCCAATGCACTACACATTTGCTTTCTGCGTGCAGGCAAGATTAAACCGTGATCGAGATCGAGCGCAAATTCCTGGTTCGTCCGGGGTTGCTTGATCTTCGGGGTGGAGAAGACATTAAGCAGTGGTACGTTATGCGCGATGAAGGGCGCTCCCTGCGCGTGCGCAAAAGCGATAATGGCTACACCCTGACAGTGAAGGTAGGCAAAGGGATCGTTCGCCAGGAAATTGAACGTGAACTGAGTGAGGCTGAAGCCTTTGGGCTTATCGATAGCGCGCTTGAAGCACCGATTGAGAAAACACGCCATAAAAAGAATGTGGGCAAGCATGTCTGGGCGCTGGATGTATTCGGTGGTGCCAACGAGG
The DNA here is from genome assembly GCA_013372925.1 of Alphaproteobacteria bacterium. Lineage (GTDB taxonomy): Bacteria > Pseudomonadota > Alphaproteobacteria > Sphingomonadales > Kordiimonadaceae > Kordiimonas. Next base: position 4,250 of record JABXIV010000023.1, on the reverse strand, counting down.
GACTTGTGTTGGCGGAAATCGAACTGATGGATCGCAACGAAAACTTCGAACGGCCTGCCTGGATTGGCGTGGAAGTTTCTGGTGATGCCTGTTTCCAGAATGCCAACCTTGCGCGCAACCCGATTTCGCGCTGGCGAAACGATTTTATCGATCTTCTGAACGGTACCAGCCGGTAGGCCAAATCGCCTTCTGCCCGACCTGATGACGCTAGCTGATTGCGGATGCAGGGCGGTATGCGAAACTTGCTCTCAGGCGCGCTTTCTGATACGTGGGCGGCAGATTTTGTTTTACCCCTTTTCCCGTGAGGAGCGCGCCCCATGATCCCTCGTTATTCCCGCAAGCAAATGACAGACATTTGGGAAGCGGAAAACCGGTTCCGTATCTGGTTTGAAATCGAAGCCCATGCCTGTGATGCCAATGCAAAACTTGGCCGAATTCCTGAAGATGCAGCGAAAGCTGTGTGGGAACGTGGCAAGTTCGAAATCGACCGTATCGACGAGATCGAGCGCGAGGTGAAGCATGATGTTATCGCGTTCCTGACCAACCTGGCGGAACATGTTGGTGATGAAGCGCGTTTTGTGCACCAGGGTATGACCTCATCAGACGTTCTGGATACCTGCCTGTCGGTTCAACTGACACAAGCGGCTGACATTATTATCGAAGACCTTGAGAAGCTGCTTGTTGTTCTGAAGCGCCGCGCAGAAGAGCACAAATACACCATTTGTATCGGCCGCAGCCACGGCATCCATGCCGAGCCTGTAACATTCGGCCTGAAGATGGCGCAAGCCTATGCCGAGTTTGACCGCTGCCTTGAGCGCATGAAAATGGCCCGCAAGGAAGTGGCAACCTGTGCAATTTCCGGCGCAGTGGGTACGTTCGCAAACATCGACCCGTATGTTGAAGAATATGTGGCTGAGAAAATGGGGCTCGAGGTTGAGCCAGTTTCCACGCAGGTGATCCCGCGCGATCGCCATGCCATGTACTTCTCTGTGTTGGGTGTAGTTGCAAGCTGCATTGAGCGTCTGGCGGTGGAAGTGCGCCACCTGCAGCGTACAGAGGTTCTTGAAGCCCAGGAATATTTCTCCAAGGGCCAGAAGGGGTCAAGCGCGATGCCGCACAAGAAGAACCCAATTCTGACCGAAAACCTGACAGGCCAGGCACGTTACATCCGCGCAATGGCGATCCCGGCGATGGAAAACGTGGCCTTGTGGCACGAGCGGGACATCTCTCACTCGTCTGTTGAGCGCTATATCGGCCCTGATGCCACTGTGGCGCTTGATTTTAGCCTTGCACGCCTGACGAACGTTATGGACCAGCTTCTAGTGTACCCTGAGAACATGCTGGACAACATGAACAAGATGGGCGGCCTGCCAAACAGCCAGCGCGTGCTGCTGGAGCTGACACAAGCGGGCGTTAGCCGTGAGGACGCTTACCGCCTTGTTCAGGCCAACGCGATGAAGGTTTGGGAAAGCCGTGGTGAACTGCAGTTGTTGGATCTTTTGAAGGCGGATGAAACCGTTACATCCAAGGTTTCCGAAGCCGAACTGGATGAGCTGTTCAACATGGATTACCACACCAAACATGTGGATACGATCTTCAAGCGTGTGTTCAAAGACGCGTAGTTCAGGGCATAAACGATAATAGGAAAGGGCTGCAAATATACGGTTTGCAGCCCTTTTTGTTTGTATCGGCTGTTTTGGTCAAATCAGTTGCGTGACGTTCGCATTCATGTCAGCCTAACGAAAGTGGTAGTAATTGAACTTTCGTGTGGAGGCCCGTTTTTGGCTGGCAAAGGTGAAAATAAAGATTTTCCTTTTGGTGAACCCAATAAGCCCTCCAAAGAACTCGCACAACCCGAAGCTTCGGGGCCGAACGCTCTATTCAGCCTTTGGCTGGAAAAGAAGGGCGAGCGGGAATTTCCCCTGAAGTCTGAAATGAGGCCTGCGCTGATGGCGCGGTATCTGCAGCATATCTATATCGTGGATATCCTGGATGATGGGAAAGATTTCCACATCCGTCTTCTTGGGTCAGGCGTGGCAGATATGCTTGGTAAGGACTATACAGGAACCTTGCTGAGCGAAACGCCTGAAGAACTGGATTGGCGTGGGGAAATCTATGGCCTCTGCCTTAAAAGGCGGGCACCTGTTTTTTATTTGTTTGAATTGGCCCCATTCGGCCGTGAAACGGTTGTTACAGAAAATGCCTTGTTCCCGATGGCGGGCGAACAAGGCAATCTCGCTCACCTTTTATGTATATCAGTAGAAGTGGGACGCACCTACGATACCTAGGCCGACGCTGTGCCTGTTATTGCTTCACGTTTTTCAGGAAAGTACGCACTGCTTGCAGATAAAAGGCTTCATCGTCCCCCATGGTGGCGTGGCCAGCGTTGGGCACGATGATCGTGTGTGCATTCGGGATCATCCCTGCGAACTTGCGGCAGCTCTTGGGGGCCGCCTCGTCAAACTCTCCGCAGATCATCAAGGCGGGAACATTGATGGAGGGGAGCTTTGGGCTGATGTCATAATTCTTCAGTGTGCCGGGCGCGAAAAATTCCGTTGGCCCCCACATGGTTTCATACATCACCGGGTTCCAGTTAGGGCCGTCCACCTTGTAGCGGCTTTGCCGGCACTTTTCTGTGCGGCACATATGGCGGGCATAAAAGGCTTCTTCTGCTGCGCGGTAGTTCGGGTGGTTGGTAGTGCCCTCAGTTTCATGTTTGCGGATAGTGGCCGCGGTTTCTGGCGGTAGCTGGTCGATCCATTCCTGGTTATCCGCAAGCCACTGGTGGGTTGAAATCAGGGGGCTGGAAAGGATGGCCGCCTTCAAGCCTTTGGGGCGTTTTACGGCATATTCCGCCGCCAGTGTGCCGCCCCAGCTATGGCCCGCGATGATCACTTCATCAAGGCCCAATGCTTCACGGATATGGTCAATCTCCGCCACAAAACGTTCCACGCGCCAGTTGGCAGGATTGTTCGGGCGTTCCGAATTGCCGGTACCCAACTGATCATACAGGATCACGGGATATTCGTCTGCGAGCGATACATAGGGCATGTTTGATCGGTGCGTGCCGCCGGGGCCTCCATGCATCATGATGATGGCAGGCCGTTTTCCCAGATGTTCGCGGCCGTTCAGCCGGTACCAGATTTTGCCGCCGTCTACTTGAATGAAGCCTGCAATCTCAGGGTCTTGGTGCGCTGATGAGGGCAAGCTTACAAGGCTGAGGGCGATACAGGCCGCGAACAGAAGGCGAAGCATGATGTTATCCTTAGGTTAGGGCATCCGCATGATGGCGCAGGTGGTCCTCAATGAACGTGCTGATGAAGAAATAGCTGTGATCATAGGCAGCGTGCCGACGAAGGGTCAGCTTCTGGCCAGCTTTCTCACACGCTGCTTCAAATAGTTCCGGCTTTAACTGGCCTTCGAGGAAATTATCAGCAAGGCCTTGGTCGATCAGGATTTCCGCGTTTGCGGCCACACCGTTTTCCAGCAGTGCGCAGGCGTCATAATCGGCCCATGCCGTACGGTCTGTGCCGATATAACCTGTAAGTGCCTTTTCGCCCCACGGGCAATTCATTGGCGAGACAATAGGCGCGAAGGCCGAAACGGATTTATATGTTTCCCGGTTTTTGAGGAAAATCGTCAACGCGCCATGCCCGCCCATGGAGTGGCCCGTAATGCCCTGTCGGTCCATGTCTGCCGGGAAGTTTGCAGAGATCAGGGCAGGGAGTTCACGTGTGACATAGTCATACATATGGAAGTGGGTGTTCCACGGTGCCTGTGTCGCATTCACATAAAAACCTGCACCCATGCCAAAATCGTAGGCTTCATCGTCCGGCACGTCATCGCCGCGCGGGCTGGTATCTGGGCAGATGATCATTAGCCCCAGTTCCGCAGCTACGCGCTGGAAACCAGCCTTTACGGTGGCATTGTCTTCCGTGCAGGTCAGGCCGGAAAGGTACCACACCACCGGCACGTTCCCGCCTTTTGCTTGTGGCGGGGTGAAAACGGAAAATCGCATGTCACATTTGGTTGTCTCACTGGCGTGGCGGTAATAGCCCTGCGTGCCGCCGAAACAGGCTGTTTCGCTGATAACTTCAAACGACATCAGTAAATCACCACAGACCGGATGCTTTCGCCTTCGTGCATCAGGTGGAAGGCGTCGTTAATTTTATCCAGTGGCATGGTGTGGGTGATCAGGTCGTCGATATTGATCTTGCCGTCCATGTACCAGTCTACGATTTTCGGCACGT
>JABXIV010000004.1 GCA_013372925.1 Alphaproteobacteria bacterium | reverse complement strand
TGTTTTGAAGCCCATGGATTCCATTGCAACGGTACCAGCCAGCACCAGAAGGTCAGACCAGGAAACCTTGTTGCCGTACTTCTGCTTCAGCGGCCAAAGAAGGCGGCGCGCCTTATCAAGGTTGGTGTTATCCGGCCAGCTGTTAAGCGGCGCGAAACGCTGCATGCCACCATCGGCACCACCGCGGCCATCAACCGTGCGGTATGTACCGGCTGCGTGCCATGAAAGACGAATGAAAAGCGGGCCATAATGGCCATAGTCTGCCGGCCACCAGTCTTGCGACGTGGTCATCAGCTCAACCATTTCTGCTTTCAGTTGGTCAACATCAACGCCTTCAAAGGCCTTGGCATAATCGAAGTCGTCACCAAGCGGGTTGGCACCCACGCTGTTACGGCGCAGCGGCGTCAGGTCCAGCCTGTTTGGCCACCAAAAATCATTGTTGATTTCCATCTGGGCACCATGGGCTTTCATGCCATGGTTATCAGCGAACGCTGTGGATGAAACGCTCATCAGCGATGTACCCATCGCAAGCGCAGCAACCAGTGGTAGCGTTTTCTTAAGCATAACTACCTCCTCAAAGTTATTACCCGCACAGGCTGACCATCAGCCTGTGTGAACTCATGTACTCAGGGGGTATCAGGGGTCGTGTAAGACTATCCCTCTCTGCTGGTATGATATTTTTATATCGTGGTTTCGACCAGGCTGATGCTCCCTTCAAAGTAGAAGCAACTATAAACCCGCCCCCTTATAGCCGGAAATTGAAAGACCTGATAGCCTTGATCGATTGAGGCGATTATTCAATATGGATTAAATCGATAGATTAGAAATTCTAACATAGCCTCTCATCCATCCTGACCTTAACTAAACCTAAATTCTCTCTAGGGTATTGTTTTATTCTGCTATGGTATAAACTCATCTGAGTTTTCGGTGCGGGGTCTAGACAGCAAATAAGAACGCTAACCGGGACGAGCTATGAATATCCAGCTACCCAGCGAAGGCTTTTTCGAAGTCTTCCCCTGGAACAAAAACTTCGAAACAGGCATCGCCATAATCGATGATCAGCACAAGGAACTTGTGCGCCTGTTGAACCTTCTGGCTGCACACATGGGCGAGAAATCCAGCGAACTGCGCCTCTCGAAGGTGCTGGATGACCTTGCCGCCTACGCAGGCCATCATTTCCAAACGGAAGAAAAAATCTGGCAGCAAGGCTTCAAGGATGATCCCTGGTTCATCAGTCACGAACACAGCCACAGGGGCTTTGAACGGCAACTCATCGAGATGCAGGAAAAAGTAGACGGTCAATCCTTTGAAGACACGCTTGAGGTTATCCTTTCCTTCCTGATCAACTGGCTGGCTTTCCACATCCTTGATCATGACATGCGCATGGCGAAGGCGCTGGACTTCATGAAAGAAGGTGCACCGGTTGACGCGGCCAAGGCGCAGGCGGCTGAGGCCATGGGTGGCACCATGCAAAAGCTGATCGAGGCCATCCTTGCCATGTATGGCAAGCTGTCCACCCGCACGCTTGACCTGATGAAAGAGCGCACCGAGCGCCGCCGGGTTGAGAAAGAGCTGGAAAGAAGCCAGAAGCGGGAACAGAAGATCAGCGATGCGCTTATGGGCAGCATCCCCGGCGTGCTCTATCTTTATGATACCGACCTGCGCCTTGTACGCTGGAACAAAAACCTCAATGCGATCACCGGCTATTCCGATGATGAACTGGCAGGCAAATCGGCTTTTGATTTCCTGCCCCCGGAACAACACGCGTTTTTGAATATCGCTGTGGACCGCGCCCTTCATGACGGATATCAGGAATTTGAGGGCAGCCTGCTGCTAAAAAATGGCACCGCCCTGCCCTATAAGTTAACCGGCGTGGCAACCAGCATTCGCGGGGAACGCTTCTATGCCGGGGTTGGCATTGACATCAGCCAGGAAAAGAAAACCGAAGAACACTTGATCGCCAGCAGAAACATGCTGGAGGATGCCCAGCGCATCGCGCATCTGGGCCACTGGACCATGTATCACGACACGGGCCGGATTTTCTGGTCTGACGAAATGTTCCGCATTTTGGGCCTTGAGGAAGAACAAGACACCTTCACGCCTTCCTATGATGGCTTCATGGCGCTGGTACACGCCGACGACCGGGACAAGGTAAATTCTGCCTTTCAGGGCGCGATTGATGCCCGACAGCCCTATAATACGATGCACCGGGTTGCCCTAACTGATGGCACAGTCAAATATGTGGAAGGCCGCGGGGCCACCGAATATGACAAGCACGGCAAGCCGGTTAAAAGCATGGGCACCCTGCATGACATCACACCTTTTGTGCAGGCGGAACGCATCGCAGCCAAACACGCGGAAGAAGCCAAGCAGGCCCTGATCGGTACGGTCTCAGCCGTTGCCAAGGCGCTGGAGGCGCGCGACCCCTATACCGCCGGCCACCAGGCGCGCGTTGCCACGATCGCCGTGCGCATCGCCGAACGCCTGAAGCTGAGCCCCCACCGCATTGAAGGCATCAGCCTTGGGGCGCGCATCCATGACCTGGGCAAGATCGGCGTACCGGCAGAACTGCTGAGCAAACCCACCCG
>JABXIV010000267.1 GCA_013372925.1 Alphaproteobacteria bacterium | reverse complement strand
TGCAGGAACAGGGCGTCATCAGCCGCCTTGGCCATCAGGGCATCATCCACGCGGTAAGCCTCCAGCGCCTTCACGCGATTGCCCGTGCGGTCATCACCCATCGACACCCAGGTATCGGTGAAGATGGCATCAGCGTCCCAAACTGCGGCTTCAGGGTCTGTCACCACATGAATGTCGCCGCCTTCGCGTTCAGCCCAGTCGAGAACATCTTCATAGGGCGCAAACTGTTCCGGGCACCCCAGCATCAGGGTGAAATCGAATTTAACAGCTGCCTCGATCAATGATGTGGCAACATTGTTGCCGTCACCAAGCCACGCCAGTTTCTTGCCCTTGACCGGACCGCGATGCTCTTCGATCGTCATCATATCGGCCATGATCTGGCAGGGGTGAGAGTGATCTGTCAGCGCGTTGATCACCGGCACGCTGCCTTCTTCCGCCAGTTCCACCACCGCTTCATGGGTGTTGGCGCGGATCATGATGGCATCCACATAGCGGCTGATTACGCGGGCAGTGTCGGCGATGGTTTCACCGCGACCAAGCTGCATGTTGCCGCCTTGCAGAATGATGGCTTCGCCACCAAGTTGCTTCATCGCCATTTCGAAGCTGATTCGCGTGCGGGTGGAGGATTTTTCAAAAATCATGGCAAGTGCATGGCCCGCAAGCGGCGCACCTTCATCCACAGCACCCTTGGGGAGATGACGTCGCGCCTCTTTCCATTTACGGCCTGTATCAAGGATATGTCGCAGCGTTTCCGCCGGAATGTCCTTGAGGTCAATAAAATGGCTGTTTGGCGTTGTCGTCGTCATCTCACTTACTTCCTTTTAAATCTGGCTTCCCTGGCCCTTAGGCACCGGGAACGCCTTTTGCCCGCCAGTCATTCATGGCGGCATCAAGCTTGTCCATCGCTTCGTCGAGGTGCTCGTCTTCAATAATCAGGGGCGGTAGCATACGCACAACCATGTCGCCTGCAACTGCTGGCAGCATGCCGCGATCGATCATGTCCACCACTGCGGCGCGCGTTGGCACATCCGGCATTCGGATACCGGCCATCAGGCCCATGCCGCGCACCTCTGAAATAAAGTCGCCGTGGCGTTGCTGCAGGGCGCCCAGGCGGGCCTGAAGCTTGTCACCCATCTCGCGGGCGTGCTCAAGGAAACCGGGCTTCAGCATTTCATCAAGCACAGCATTGCCCACAGCCATGGCAAGCGGGTTGCCGCCATAGGTGCTGCCGTGGGTGCCGACTGTCATGCCGGAAGCTGCTTCTTCTGTCGCCATGCAGGCGCCCATGGGGAAGCCGCCGCCGATGCCCTTGGCTGCGGTTACAATATCAGGCTTCACGTCAGACCATTCGTGCGCGAACAGCTTGCCCGTACGGCCCATGCCGCACTGGATTTCATCAAGCACAAACAACAGGCCGTTTTCGTCACACAGGTCACGCAGCGCCTGCATCTTTTCAGCCTCAAGCGGGCGAATGCCGCCTTCACCCTGAACAGGCTCAACCATGATGCCGCCGGTTTCCGGGCCAATCGCGGCTTTCACAGCGTCGATATCACCCCACGGCACCACATCAAAGCCGTCAGGCAACGGATCAAAACCCTTGGTCAGTTTCTCCTGGCCCGCCGCCGCGATGCCCGCCAGCGTGCGGCCGTGGAACGCGTTCGACATGGTTACAAGGCGGTATTTACCCTTGTTGCCTTTGTCATAATGATACTTACGCACCATCTTGATCGCACATTCGATCGCCTCAGCGCCCGAGTTGGTGAAGAACATGGTGTCAGCAAAAGAAGCCTCGCACAGGCGTTCCGCCAGCTTTGCCCCCAGCGGGATTTCATAGGTGTTGGCCGTGTGCCACAGCTTGCCCGCCTGATCGGTAAGCGCCTTCACAAGTGTCGGGTGGCAGTGCCCCAGGCACATCACGCCGATCCCGGAATAGAAATCCAGATATTTCTTGCCGTCAGTATCATACATATACATGCCCTCGCCGCGCTCGAAAGCGACCGGGATACGGGCATAGGTTGGCATCAGTGGGCTGATCACGTCTTCTCTCCATCAGGCCTTTTGCAGGCTCTTTAAAAGGCATTAGCCGGACCATTTCCGGCCCGGCCTTCTTGTGTGGAAGGATGCCCCTACGGCCCCGCCAAGTCAATGGCAGCAAGCCGCAGGAATCACGAAAAAAACTGGCCCGCGCGGGAAGTTCTGTTGATTTCACACCGAAGGCAGAACAAGTAGCGCCCACAGCAGGGGCATCCGGGCGCAACCTTTATGAAAAAGGGGCGCCGGACATGCCGACACCCCTTCAGAAATGAGCGACTCACCTATGGGAAGGCCTATTATTGGTCGCTCTTTTTCTTTCTTTACCCGCAGGCTTAGAAGCGCGTGCGGAACGTTACACCCATGGTACGTGGCTGGTTGGTCCGGAAACCAAGGCGCGCACGGCCACCACGTTCACGGTCGAACGACAGGTTGGCGTTTTCATCGGTTACATTGTTCATGTAGGCGATGAAGTCCCACTTCTCGAACTGGACACCGAACGACAGGTTCAGCGTTGCATAGCTGTCGAGCTCCAGATCAAGCACTGTGGCATCCGCACCAGTTGCACCGCCGAATGGCAGGCCGGATACGAATGTGCCAGCGCCAGCTTCCTGGTCAGACGGCTGCGTATAGATCGTGCCGCGATACTGGAACGTGGCAGAAAGATACGCTTCCGCGTCATCAGCGATGAAATCGCCAGGGAAGAAGTAGGTTGCTGTTGAACCAAACTGGAATTCAGGAACGGATGGCAAGCGGTTGCCTTTGCGTACGCCGCCAAGAATGGCGTCGGTGCTGTCAATCACAGTCGAGTCGAATTCCGATTCGAGCAGGCTACCAGCGAAGGTGAACTCGAAGTTGTCAACCGGACGGGCTTTCAGCTCCACTTCCACACCCATCGTGTGGGCTTCCGGCACGTTGAACGAGATACGGGAAGAACAAGACCCGGCATCAAGCGTTACCTGCAGGTTGGAAATGTCAGTATAGAAAGCGGCTGCGTTCAGGCTGAACTTGCCTTTGTTCACTTTCACGCCTGCTTCATAGTTCCACAGCGTTTCGTCTTCATAGTTCTGGAAACCACCGAAGATCGCCAGATCCTGGTCGTTACACAGCGCGGTGTTGAGCGGATCGTTCACGCCGCCAAGACGGAAGCCTTTCGAAACCTGTGCGTTCACGGTTACATCGTCGCTTACGTCATAGCTTGCCATCACGCGTGGTGTGAAACCGTTTGCAGATGTTTCGTCAAGCTGGTCAACAACGCCGTTACCGAACAGGCCAACCTGGGTTACATAGCGTTCTTCGCTATAGTCATAGTAACGGCCACCCGCAGTTACCTGCAGCTTGTCAGTTACGTCATAGGTCAGCTCACCAAAGAGAGAGATCTGCTCGATCGAGTATGGCAGTTCGCTGTAGAAAGGCGAATCAACCGGACCCGCGCCCATGGACGTTGCCGCCGCTGTACCCGCACCCAGCACTGCGTCGGTGAAGGCGTCATAGCCCGGCGTCGGCAGGAACTGTTTGTAGAAACGGTCGGTGTCAGAATAGAAGCCACCAACAACCCACTGCAGCGGGCCGTCACCGTTGGAGCTGAGGCGCAGTTCCTGCGTGAAGCTTTCCACCTTGGTGGTGTCGCGCAGGTTGGACGGCAGCATCACAGCTTCAATAGGGTAGCCAAGGTCAACAGACACACTGCCCGTCAGCGCAGACGCATCGCGGCTTACCAGAATATCACGGTCGGTGTAGCTGGTAACGGATGTGATATCCACACCATCGAGGCTGATTTCAAGCGTACCATCGGCGATCAGTGTCTGGTCTTCGAACGCTTCGTCCAGAAGCAGGAACTGCTGGCGCTCGTCGAAAGTTACAGGGGCACGACCGTCTGCGGCAGACGCATCAGTGAACGGGTTTGCATACAGGTTGAAGACTTCCTGGCGGTTGAAGCCGTCTGTCTTGATTTCCTGATACACAACGCGCGGTGTGAAGCTGATGGTGTCGGATGGCTTGAAAGTCATCGCGAAACGGCCACCCGTGCGGGTACCGCTGTTCACGTCCTTGTCGATGGAGCCGCCTTCACGGATGGCATCGATAAAGCCGCCATATTCGGTGTGATACGCCACGGCACGAAGGGCGATCGTGTCGCTCAGTGGCACGTTAACCATGCCTTTCAGGCTGCCGCCTTCACCACCATCAGTGATGGTGTGCAGGTCTGCCTCGAAGCTGCCTTCCACGCCTTCAAAGCTTGGCTGGTTGGTGATGTAACGAATGGTGCCGCCGATGGAACCGGAACCGAATAGCGTGCCTTGTGGGCCACGCAGCGTTTCAACGCGGTTCAGGTCGTACAGGTCCAGATCAGGGGTAAAGAGCGACAGGGAAATAACAGATTCGTCAAGGTAAACGCCAACCTGTTCTTTCACGCCTGGCTGGTCACGCACGATCTGGCCTGCGGATACGCCGCGGATCGCTACCTGGCTTTGGCCGGGGCCCAAGTTCTGGATCTGAAGGCCGGCAACATTGCGCGCTAGGTCTTCAAGATTGCGCGCGCCAGAACGCTGGATGTCAGCTTCTGTTTGCGCATTGATGGAAAATGGAACGTCCTGAATGGATGATGCCCGCTTTGTTGCGGTTACAACGATTTCTTCGAACGTAAAATCACTGCTGTCTTGTGCGCTTGCAACGCCCATCTGGGTTGCAGCCATAGCCGCGACGGATGTGCCAAGCAAAAGCATTCTTTTGTTGAATTTCATACTATTACGCCTCCCGAACCGGCTTAACTTGCCGGTCGTATTTTCTTAGTTACACACTGGCGACAACGATACTCTGGCCGCCGCCATGAAACTTAACGAAACAGCGAAGCGTTTTAGGAATAAAATAATGAAAAAAATTTTGGCCCGGAGCGACAGATTCTTTCGACCGTTGAAAACATGTCGCACTTTTCGGGTAAACGCGCATACGCCACAGCCGGTGGCTGTGGCTTTGCAATCAACCGGCTTTAAGCCTTCAGGCGGTAGCCTGTTTTGAACACGCGATAGACAATCAGTGTCAGCACGATATTCAGCACCAGTGTATAGACAACGCCCGCCATCAGGTCGCTGTCGGCACGGCCGATAAAGCCGTAGCGCACCCCGTCGATCAGATAGAAAAACGGGTTTGCGTGGCTGAACACCTGCCAGCCGGTGGACAGCCGCTCGATGGAATAGAAGGTGCCCGAAAGCAGGCTCAGCGGCGCGATCACAAAGTTGGTGATAACCGCGCTATGGTCGAACTTTTCAGCCCACACACCGGTCAGCACCCCAACAAGCGACAGCATGAAGCTGGCCGCCAGCGCGAAATAGGCCACCGCCCAAAAATGTTCGATCTGCATGGACACGCCCGGCATCAGCACAAAGGCAAACCCCACAGACAGGCCCACCAACAGGCCACGTGTTACGCCGCCAGCCACGAAACCAAGCGTCAGTTCAAGCGCACTGAGGGGCGGCATCAATGTGTCAACGATATTGCCCTGCACTTTCGAGATCAGGATCGAACTGGACGTGTTGGCGAATGCGTTCTGGATCACGGCCATCACAATCAGGCCCGGTGCCAGGAACTGGCCATAAGGCATGTCGGCCACCATGCGGCCCTGCCCGCCAAGCGCCAGCGTGAAAATCACCATGAACAGGATGGTCGTAACCGCCGGGGCGGCCAGTGTTTGCGCCCACACTTTCATGAAACGGCGTGTTTCCCGCCCATACAGCGTCCACAGCCCCACCCAGTTCACAGCGCCGATCGTGCGCCCCCCCAGCTCAGGGTATCCTTGCTGAGCATCTGTTGGTGTGATGGATGATGAGGACGATTCCATGGGCTGCACTCCGTAAAAAATTGCGGGCTCCACCATATGGTGTCGTTTGTCCCCTTGGCAAGAGGGGTCGTTGGGCGATATAAGCTTTAGGGAATCGGGTGACTCGGGAGTCACCACGCCAAAACACGGCGCCATAAGAATTATAGGGAAAAGACCATGGCATGGACGGATGAGCGGATCGACAAGCTCAAGAAACTTTGGGATGATGGCCTGAGCGCCAGCCAGATCGCGAAAGAGCTGGGCGAGGGTGTTACCCGTAACGCCGTAATCGGCAAGGCGCACCGGCTTGGCCTGAAGTCTCGTCCAAGCCCTGTGAAAGCCGACAAGGACAAGAAGAAACCAGCACCCAAAAGGGCCGCAAAAAAGGCGGATAAACAGCTGGTTACGCTTCTGGACCTTACAGACCGCATGTGCAAATGGCCCATCGGCCACCCAGGCGACGCAGACTTCCATTTCTGCGGCAAGCAGTCTGAAGCCGGCATGCCCTATTGTGCTGCGCACTGCGCGGAAGCCTATCAGGCACAGCCGCCACGCCGGGACAAGCGCCCGCAGCCGCCGCGCACAATCCTTTAAGGAACACGCGCCGCATTTGTGGCAAAATCCGAATCAGAATTACGACTCGCAGGTGGAAATCACCTGCGAGTTTTCTTTTTTGGGCGTGCCAGCGGAGCGATCACAAATTCGCGAGCCGTAATGCACTTGCCCTCAAACGCGGCTTGGGTAATGGTTGGTGCAAGGACACATGCGGTGCGGGGACACCGCCCCTGACCAACCGTCCCTGACTAACCGACCCTGACCAACTGGGAGAGATCAATGACGAAAAAACTTGTTACCGGCGCAGCCGCTGCCGCGCTTCTTCTGGCCACCACCATTCCGGCTGTGGCACACGGGGAAGGCAAACGCTTCCACGAATCGAAAGAACGCCATGACATCATGGAAGTGTTCGGCAAGGGCTTTGGCAAAATCAGCAAGATCATGAAGGGCGAAGAAGGCACCCCTGCGGAACTGCCAACCATCGCGCGGAAAATGGCGGAAGCTTCCAGCAAGACCAAAGCGTCTTTTGAAAAAGACACCCGCGGCATGGAAGGCTTCACCGAAGCCAAAGACGAAATCTGGGATAACTGGGACGATTTCGCAGGCCGCCTGGACAAAATGGAGCAAGACGCGCAGGCCTTTGCCGCCGCCGCAGAAACCGGCGATATGGCGCGATTCGGCCCAGCCATGAAGCAGCTTGGCTCCAACTGCAAAAGTTGCCACGACAAATATAAAGCTGATCTGGACTAACGTGATCAGACCGTCATTCGCCGCTTGCGAAGCTGGCAGGCAGACACACAAGGGGCGCTTTCTGAGCGCCCTTTTTCTTGCGCCAACCCCCTACCCCAGAATGGCGTACCAAAGCCCACTGGCCAGGGGCACAAATATTGCCAGCGCCAACCAGGATGACTTGAGCACGGGGGCGCGTTTCGCCGCTGGCTTGGTGCCCGAGATCATGGCGCGCAACAGGCCCGCCTTTTTCACAACCGAATAATAGAGCACCACCAGCACATGCAGCGCAGCAAGGCCGATCAGCACCAGCCCCAACTGTTTGTGCCAGCGCGTCAGCGTGCCTGCCCATCCGCCCGCCTGATCAGACAGCGGGCCGGAGAAGAAGATGTCGTCGGTGGCAAAAAGCCCCATCACAGCCTGGGCCAGCAACAAAACAAGCATGGCAACAACGCTGAGCGCCCCCAAGGGGTTATGCCCGGCGCATTTGGCCGCATCGCCATGCTGCAAATAGCCTTTGATGGCCTGTGGGCCGCGCACGAACTGGCTGAAGCGCGCGGTTTCAGACCCCACCAGCCCCCACAGGATGCGCCATACCATCAGGATAAGGATCGTTACACCCGCATAAGTGTGCATGTCCGCATAGATGCCAAATTTATCCTGAAAGGCGGAATAGGCCGCCATTATGAAAACAACGACCAGCGTCCAGTGGAAAAGCCTGATGGCGATGTCCCAGATTTTCATGATGCCCCCTTATGCAGTTGCCAATGCGCTCGCGGCCGCCACAATCTCGTCCGTGCCCGGCAACCAAACCGCTTCCGCTTTTCGGCCATATGGCACTGGCGCGTCTGGCGGGGTGATGGCCGCAGGGGCAGCGCGCAGGTCAGAAAAGGCCGCGCGGCTCACGGCAGAAATCACCGCGTCGGCAAAGCCGCCAAAGGCCGCGTCTTCGGCGGCCACCAGAAGCCGCCCGGTTTTCTTCACGCTTTCAAGGATCAGCGGCAGGTCAAGCGGCTTGATCGTGCGAGGGTCGATCACCTCAGCTTCAATGCCCTCAGCGTTGAGCAGATCAGCGGCCTCCACAGCCCTGTTCACAAAGGCAGAAACAGCAACGATGGTAACGTCTGCGCCTTCACGCACCACCCGGCCTTTACCCAAAGGCACAGGCGGCAGCGCCTCATCCACCACGCCCATCTCGCCATAAAGGCCCTTATGTTCCATCAGCACCACTGGGCCCTTGGCCGCAACGGCGGCCTTCAATATTCCGGCGGCATCTGCGGGCGTCGATGGACAGGCCACCACAAGGCCCGGCACCGTGGCCAAAAGGCCGTAAATCGACTGGCTGTGCATGGCGGCCGACCCATCGCCTGCGCCCATGGTGGTGCGGATGGTGAGCGGCAGGTCAAACCGCCCATCTGACAGAAAGCGCGCTTTCGCCGCCTGGTTCATGATCTGGTCAAAACACACGCCCATGAAATCGCAGAACATCACTTCAACAATCGGCTTCAGCCCGGTCATGGCAGCACCTGTTGCCATGCCGACGAACGCGGTTTCGGAAATCGGCGTATCAATCACACGGGCCTCACCGAAACGGGCCGCAAGCCCGGCGGTAACACCAAACACACCGCCCAGTTCCTGCCCGCCATCAACACCGCTGCCGCCAAGGATATCCTCGCCGATCACAACGACTGTGTCGTCCGCTGACATGATCTGGTGATGCGCCCTGTTGAGCGCGTCCCGAAGGCTCAGCTTGGTCATGCCCCCGCCTCCTTCAGATAACGCTGAAGCGCCTTATCGCTCACATCCGCAGCCTGGGTCGCTTTCGCCACAACCCGCTCGGCCTCGGCTTCCGCCCGCGCCTTCATCTCGGCCACAAGGCCTTCCGGCACGTCGCGGTCGGCCAGCAGTTTGGGCAGCCGATCAAAGGGGTCTGTCGGCCCCGCCCCGTTGCCACGATAGGTTTCTGCGTCTCCGTGATAGTGGCCCGAAAGGCGCGGCACGCTGGCCTCGAGAAACGCGGGGGATCCGGCGCTGCGCACCCACGAGGCCAATCGGTCCGCCACCTTGATGGCTTCCACAACATCGGTGCCGTCAACATGGTCAGCCGCCAAACCGAACGACCGCGCGCGCCCAAGAAGGCTGACACCGCCCGCCGCATAGGACGACGCCGTGGATTGCCCAAGGCCATTGTTTTCACAAACGAACAATACCGGCAGCTTGAGCGCGCTTGCCAGATTGAGCGATTCGAGCACCGCCCCCTGGTTGGCCGCCCCGTCACCGAAATAGGCCACCGCGATACCGCCCGTGCCCAGTGTTTTGGCGCTGAGCGCAGCGCCAAGCGCAAGCGGTACCTGCCCGCCAACAATCCCGTTCGACCCCAACAGGCCGCTTTCCGGCGCGATCAGGTGCTGCGTGCCGCCAAGCCCCGACGACAAGCCGCCTTCCCGGCCAAGGATTTCACAGGCCAGTCCGTAAGGGTCCACTCCAAGGGATAGCGCGATACCGTGGCTGCGGTGCGACCCGGTTACCTGATCAAGGCCCGGCTTGAGCGCATGCGCCACAGCAAGTTCCAGCAGCTCCGCGCCGTTTGACAGATGCACAAGGCCCGGCACTTCGCCCGCATCGGCCGCACGGGCGATGGCGCCTTCAAACGCCCGGATAAACCAGGCCTTTTCTGCCAGCCATGTCAGTGTTTCTGCGCTCATAAAAAATTGTCCCGCAACCGCTTGTCTTCTATAGGCATTTAGCGAAATTTTCGCCCTTTAACCACAGTTTTACCGGGCATCTTGTAATAAATAGGTGTATTTTTGTCAGAAATTGCTATTAAGGCCCGCAAACCTGTTGACTCCCGCGCCTAACATGCCCATATGTCTCAAATCTGAGTAAATTGGTAAGATATTACCGACAGGCTTGAATAGTGCACCCCGTTTTTCAAGGGGGCCAAACATAAGGACAGAGCCGTGATCCGGCTAACGAACCTAGCAGATTATGCAGTGGTGTTAATGTGCGAAATGTCGCACACGGAGGAACGCCTGAGCGCGCAGGATCTTTCCAGCGCAACCAGCATTCCGGCCCCCACTGTCGCCAAAATCCTGAATACGCTCGGCAAAGGCGGCCTTTTGACTTCCCACCGGGGCCTGAAGGGTGGCTTTTCGCTCTCGCGCGCGGCGGATGAGATCACCGTGGCCGAGATTATCGAGGCGATCGATGGCCCCATTGCCCTGACCCACTGTGCCGAAACAGGCACCAGCGACTGCTGCTATGATAATATCTGCCAGATGCGGCCGCGCTGGCAGCTTATCAACAATGCAGTGCGCGGGGCGCTTGCGGGCGTGAAACTGTCCGAGCTTGCAGGCCCATCGGGCACCCATGACCTGGCCGCCCGCTTTGAAGCGATGGCGCTGGTTCAGGAAAACAAGAAGGCCGCCAGCACGGCCTGACCCCAAGGCATGGCAAGCATGCTTATCGGGACACATGAACTGAGTTTTTTAAGTGTAAGGAGCCGCCACCATGGCCGGAACCGCTGAAGCCCAGAAACAGGTTGAAGACGTAACGGGCGAATATAAATACGGGTTCGTCACCGACATCGATATGGACATGGCGCCAAAGGGCCTGTCTGAAGATGTGATCCGATTCATTTCCGCCAAAAAGGAAGAGCCGGAGTGGATGCTTGAATGGCGCCTGAAGGCTTATCAGGCATGGCTGAAGATGGAAGAGCCTGACTGGGCGAAGGTGAACTTCCCGAAAATCGATTATCAGGACAGCTATTATTTCGCGGCTCCGAAGAAGAAAGACGGCCCGAAAAGCCTGGACGAGGTAGACCCCGAACTACTGGCCACATACGAGAAGCTTGGCATTCCGATCCGCGAGCAGGAAGTGCTGGCTGGCGTTGAAGGCGCTGCCAAGGTGGCCGTCGATGCCGTGTTCGACAGCGTGTCCGTTGCCACCACGTTCCGCGAAGAGCTGAAAAAAGCCGGCGTGATCTTCATGTCGATTTCGGAAGCCATCCGCGAATACCCGGACATGGTGAAAAAATATATGGCGAGCGTTGTGCCCGTGCGGGACAATTATTTCGCCGCGCTCAATTGCGCTGTGTTCACCGATGGCACCTTTGTTTACATCCCGAAGGGTGTGCGCTGCCCGATGGAGCTATCGACCTATTTCCGCATCAACGCGGAAAACACGGGCCAGTTCGAACGCACACTGATTGTGGCGGATGAAGGCTCATATGTGTCGTACCTTGAAGGCTGCACCGCCCCGATGCGGGATGAGAACCAGCTTCACGCCGCCGTGGTGGAACTGATCGCGCTGGATGACGCCGAGATCAAATATTCCACCGTTCAGAACTGGTACCCCGGCGACAAGGACGGCAAAGGCGGCATCTATAATTTCGTGACCAAACGGGCGCTGTGTAAGGGCAAGAACTCGAAAGTAAGCTGGACCCAGGTTGAAACCGGCTCCGCCGTTACCTGGAAATATCCATCCTGCGTGCTGGCAGGTGAAGGCAGCGTGGGCGAGTTCTACTCTGTGGCTGTGACCAACAATTACCAGCAGGCCGACACCGGCACCAAGATGATCCATATGGCACCGAACACCAGCTCGACCATCATCTCGAAAGGGATTTCCGCGGGCAAGAGCCAGAACACCTATCGCGGCCTGGTGAAAGTGCTGTCGGGGGCCGAGAATGTGCGCAACTACACCCAGTGTGATTCGCTTCTGGTGTCATCCGAATGCGGCGCGCACACCGTACCCTATATCGAAGTGAAAAACCCAACCGCCACGATCGAACATGAGGCAACCACCTCCAAGATCTCCGAGGACCAGCTTTTCTATTGCCGGGCCCGCGGCCTTGATGAAGAGGAAGCCGTTGCCATGATCGTGAACGGGTTCTGTAAAGAAGTAATGCAACACCTGCCCATGGAGTTCGCCGTGGAAGCCCAGAAGCTTCTCGGTATCTCGCTTGAAGGCAGCGTTGGCTAAAGTGGACTGAAAAGATGCTTAAAATCAAAGATTTACACGTTTCTGTTGCCGAAAAGGAAATCATCAAGGGCCTTTCCCTTGAGATTAACGCCGGTGAAACGCACGCCATCATGGGCCTTAACGGTGCCGGGAAATCCACGCTTGCCAACACCATTGCGGGCCGCGACGATTATGACGTGACCGCCGGTACAATCGAGTTTGACGGCAAAGACCTGATGGACATGGAACCGCACGAGCGCGTGGCGGCTGGCCTGTTCCTCGGTTTCCAGTATCCGGTGGAAATCCCGGGCGTGTCGAACCTGAACTTCATGCGTACTGCGCTCAACAGCGTGCGCAAAATGCGCGGCGAAGAAGAAATGTCTGCGGCTGAGTTCATGAAGCTGATCCGCGAAAAAGCCAAAGACCTGGGCATGGACCCTGAAATGCTGAAGCGTTTCGTCAATGTGGGCTTCTCGGGCGGTGAGAAAAAGCGTAACGAAATGGTTCAGATGGCGGTGCTTGATCCCAAACTGGCCGTGCTGGACGAAACCGATTCCGGCCTTGATATCGACGCGCTGAAGATCGTGGCTGAAGGCATCAACGCCCAGCGCCGCGACGACACGGCGGTGCTGTTGATCACCCACTATCAGCGCCTTCTTTCTTATGTTCAGCCAGACTATGTGCATGTGATGATCGATGGCCTCATCGTAAAATCGGGCGGCAAGGAACTGGCGCTTGAACTTGAAGAAAAGGGCTATGCGGACGTGGCCTAAGGCCACACCGTCAGCGAATGGATTAGGGACCATTTTATGGATGACGCAGTAACCAGAAGTTACGAGAAGCAAGCCGAAAGCCTGATGGGCGCACTCGCCGGCACAGATGAGTTGCGCGCACAAGCCATCAAGGATTTTGCCGCACAGGGCTTCCCGCACGCCAAGGCGGAAGACTGGCGCTATAGCGACCTGCGTGCCCTTCGGGCCGAGGCGTTCGAGCCCGCCACCCACGCTGGCGAAAAGCCGGAAATTCCGGCCGCGATGACAGAATGCGCCGCCCGCTTCGTGTTTGTAAACGGCCGCTTCAGCGAAAGCCGGTCCGATATGGGCGACCTGTGGCAGGCAGCAAGCGTGCGCCCGCTGGCGAACCATTTCATGGCCAACCCCGACCGCGCGACTGAACTGGTGCGCGGCCGCGACGGTGTCGGCCTTCTGAACACGGCGCTGGTGAAAGACGGCATGGTGATTTCCATCCCGGCGGGCGTTGAAATCGACGACCCGGTTGAGATCATCCATATCATGACAAATGCAGCCGACTGTGCCGCCCACACCCGCCATATCGTTGAGCTTGGCGAAGGCGCGAGCGCCCATATCGTGGAACGCTTCATCGGTGACGATCTGGCCTACTGGACCAACAGCGTGCTGCAAGCCCGCGTGGCGGAAAAAGCAGTGCTGCACCACACCCGCCTTCAGGAAGAAGGCATGAACGCGCTGCACACCAGCAAAACCCACGTGAATGTGGACGCAGACGGCCAGTATCACGCAACTTGCCTGTCGCTTGGCGGCAAGATGGCGCGCTTTGAAGCCCATGTACGCATGATGGTAGACGGCGCAAACGCAACCGTTGACGGTGTGGCGCTGACAGGCACGGGCCAAAGCCACGATACGCTGACGCACATCAGCCACAGCATGCCGCACACCACAAGCGACCAGATTTTCCGCACCGTTGCAGACACGCGCGGCAAATCCAGCTTCCAGGGCAAGGTGACGGTGGAAAAGGACGCACAGAAGGTAGAAGCCGACCAAAGCTTCAAGGCGCTGGTGTTCGACCGCACAGCGGAAGCCAATGCCAAGCCTGAGCTGGAGATTTTCGCGGACGATGTGAAATGCAGCCACGGCGCTACGGTGGGCGAGCTGGACGAAAAAGCCATCTTCTACCTGACAAGCCGGGGCATCGACCCAAAAACAGCCCGCCAGATGCTGGTGGAAGCCTTCACCGCCGAAGCGCTTGAGCGCGTGGAAAACGATGACATCCGCACCGCCATGACCGCCAAGGTAAATGCCTGGATGGCGGCCCGCGCAAGCAAGTGATGAGTGAGCAAAGCATGAACGACGCAGCACCGATCATAAAAGGCCTTGATGTGGCGAAGATCCGCGCGGATTTCCCGATCCTCGCGGAAACCGTTTACGACAAGCCGCTCACCTTCCTCGATACCGCCGCATCGGCCCAGAAGCCAACCGTGGTGATCGAAGCGGAAAAAGAGCTTTATGAGCATTATTACGCCAACATCCACCGCGGCGTTTACAAGTTCAGCCAGGATGCAACCGAAGCCTATGAAGCCACGCGGGAAACCGTGAAGGACTTCATTGGCGCGGCCAAATCCAAGGAATGCCTTTTCGTGCGCGGCGCAACCGAAGGCATCAACCTTGTGGCGCAGGCCTGGGGCCGCGCCAACCTGAACGTGGGGGATGAGATCATCCTCAGTGAGATGGAGCACCATTCGAACATCGTGCCGTGGCAGATGATTGCCGAGGAACGCGGTGCCAAAGTCAAGGCCATTCCGGTTCTGGAGGACGGCACGCTGGATATGGATGCCTATAAGGGCATGCTATCAGGCCGCACCAAAATGGTGGCTGTGGCGCATATCTCAAATTCGATCGGCACGCTTAATCCGGTGAAGGACATTATCCGCATGGCGCATGATGCGGGTGCTGTGGCACTCATCGATGGTTGCCAGGCAGCGCCGCACCTGAAGATCGACGTGCAGGACATGGACGCGGATTTCTATGCTTTCTCGGCCCACAAGGCCTATGGCCCCACAGGCATCGGCGTGATTTACGGCAAGGAAGCGCTTTTGGACAAGATGCCCCCATGGCAGGGCGGCGGGGATATGATCTCCACCGTCACGTTCGAGAAAACCACCTATAACGACCTGCCCCACAAGTTTGAGGCAGGCACGCCCAATATTGCGGGCGGCATCGCCATGAAACACGCGCTGGATTACATCATGGCGCTTGGCTATGACAATATTCATGCGCACGAGGCCGAGCTGCTGGATTATGCCACCAAACAGCTTTCAGCCTTCAACAGCCTGCGCATTATCGGCACAGCACCCGAAAAAGGCGCGCTGATCAGCTTCACCATGGAACATGCGCACCCCCACGATGTGGGCACCATTCTGGACCGCCAGGGCATCGCCGTGCGGGCAGGCCACCACTGCGCCCAGCCGGTGATGGACCGCTTCGGCGTGCCCGGCACAGTGCGCGCCAGCTTCGGCATTTATAACGATAAGTCAGACGTGGACCGCCTTGTTGCGGGCCTTCAGAAAGTAACGGACATCTTTGGATGATGGATAACGAAAACAAACGCGATATTCTGGATGTATCCAGCCCCAAGCCAAGTGACATTCCGGCTGAAAACCAGCCGAAAGCGGATGTTGCACGCCCAACGGTAAGCCCGCAGGAAGGCGGCTATTTCCTCAACAAGTTCCTTGAGCAGGACCGCAATGAGGAACCGGCAGACGCTGATGCGGATGACGGCAAGGACACCACGCCGCCAGCATCAAAAGAAGAGCTGGAAGACCGCGTCGTTGAAGCTTTGCGCGAAATCTATGACCCGGAAATCCCGGTCAACATCTATGAGATGGGCCTGATTTACGGCATCGATATTGATGACGACTATAGCGTGCGCGTCACCATGACCCTGACAACCCCGCACTGCCCGGTAGCCGAAAGCATGCCCGGCGAGGTAGAGCTGAAAGTA
>JABXIV010000027.1 GCA_013372925.1 Alphaproteobacteria bacterium | reverse complement strand
TGATCAAGGCCATGCGCTTGCCATCGCCTTCTGGGCGCAGGTCAGCCGCAAGGCCTTCTGCTGACAGGCCTGCTTTCTTGCCATCTGCCATGAAGCTGTGGCGCAATGCTTCGGGGAAACACTCCTCTTCCGGGTTGTCAGCAAAAGGTGTGCCTTCAATAATCATGCAAAGAACGCGGCCGTCCCCATGGGTTTTCTTGAACTCCACGATTTCACGGTTCACGAGCTTTGATCGTGCCGAGCGAGGGGAGCACAAGACAATCAGATATTCCGATGCACGCAGCGCCTGGAATAGTCGGTCAGTGAGCTTATGGGCGGCGGGTAGTTCGTCCCTGTCCCTGAAAATGGGGGATAGCCGGGCGGGGATTGCGCCGTTTTCCGTGTGGCGGCCTATGAGGCTCTTTGGAACCTTGTATGCCTCAAGGGCTTTCAGGAGCCATTCGGCGTGTTTTCTGTCGGCATGGCTATAACTTATGAATGCCTTATACCGAAATTGAGAAACTGACATAACTCCCCCAAACCTACGCTCGTCAGTTGCAGATAAGCGCGTTTTCAAATCCAATCAGCGCCACATGCCCTCAACGAAAGATCTGTATTGTTGCCAGAAAGGGGGGTGGGGCTCAACTCCAGATTGCTTCTGATTTGAGACTTTCGGGAAAAAGTCAGGCTGATTTGTGCAGTGGATTACAAATTTAATTGTTATTTTATGCGCTTAGGGCGAAGGCCAGTGATTCCATGATCAAGATAATCTATTGGTGTATGGTGAACCATATAAAGGGGTTAATGCTGCTTTATTTCCAGATTTTTGGATTATCGCCGGGGATGCCGAGTTTCTCCCAGATCGAATCCACTTTCTCGATGACCCCATCTTCCATGAAGATTTCCTTGCCCCATTCGCGGTGGGTCTCATTTCCCATTTTGTTGGTAGCATCCAGCCCCAGTTTGCCGCCAAGGCCGCTTTCAGGGCTGGCGAAATCCAGATAGTCAATCGGTGTGTTTTCAACGGTGACGATATCGCGCACGGGGTCCATGCGGGTGGAAACCGCCCACATCACATCCTTCCAGTCGCGCGCGTCGATGTCGTCATCCACCACAATCACGAATTTGGTGTATACAAACTGCCGAAGGAATGACCAGACGCCCTGCATGATGCGCTTGGCATGGCCTGCATAGGCTTTCTTGATGCTCACGACTGCGATGCGGTAACTGCAGCCCTCTGGCGGCAGCCAGAAATCGGTGATCTCCGGGAACTGCTGCTGCAGCAGCGGAATGAACACTTCATTCAGTGCTTCACCGAGGATGGCTGGCTCATCCGGTGGGCGGCCAGTGTAGGTCGAAAGGTAAATCGGTTCTTTCCGCATGGTGATAGCAGTGATGGTGAACACCGGAAACTGCTCGACCGAGTTATAATAACCCGTGTGGTCCCCGTATGGTCCTTCATCGCGGTAATCATCCAGGCTCACGTAGCCTTCAAGCACGATCTCAGCTGTGGCAGGTACTTGCAGCGGCACGGTTTTGCAATCCACCAGCGGCACTTTCTTGCCCCGCAGAAGCCCCGCGAACTGATATTCACTCAGGGTATCAGGTACAGGTGTTACAGCCGCGAGGATAGTGCCGGGGTCTGCACCGATCACGACGGCTGCAGGCACTGGTTCGCGCTTCTCATCTTTCCAGCGCTGATATTGCTGTGCGCCGCCACGGTGCTTCAGCCAGCGCATCAGGGTCTGGTTTTTGCCCAGCTTCTGCATCCGGTAGATGCCAAGGTTGTAATTATCCTCGGCCTTGTCAGACGGGCCCTTGGTTACAACAAGCGGCCAGGTAATCAGTGGCGCTGGCTCACCCGGCCAGCAGGTCTGGATCGGCAGCTTGTCCAGATCGATCTCGTCACCTGTCAGCACCACTTCCTGAACGGGCGCTTTCTTCACCTTTTTCGGCTTCATTGCCAGCACCTGCTTCGCCAGCGGCAACAGGTCAATGGCATCCTTGATGCCGCGCGGTGGTTCAGGTTGGCGCAGGAAGGCGAGCGTTTCGCCCACTTCGCGCAGTTCATGCGGTTCGCGGTTCATGCCCCACGCCACGCGTTCAACCGTGCCAAACAGGTTTACCAGAACCGGCATGTCGGATTTTTCACCGCGCTCGTTTACTACATTTTCAAACAGGATCGCAGGCCCGCCTGCGTGCAACACCCGTGTCTGGATTTCGGTCATCTCCAGTTCAGTGGAGACCGGTTCCGTAACCCGTACAAGGCGGCCTTCGGCTTCAAGCCGTTCGATAAAATCTCTGAGTGAATCGTATGCCATACATGGGCTTATAATAGAGCCCGCATCAAAGTTCTATGGCGAAATTGCCTCAGCCTGGCTTTGCTGTGTGTCGGTATCCAGTATCGGAGCCACTGTTTCCTCTGCCGGGTGCGTTTCGTCCCGCACGATTGGCCATAAAAGCTGGGCACCTGCTGTCATGGGGGCGAGGTTTTCTACACCATATTCTTCAGGATAAGTGCGGGTGATCTTGGCGGTGCCAAACAGCACGTCCCAGAAAAACAGAAGGTTGCCGAAGTTGCCCTTATAATTGGTGGCAGGGTCAGCGGAATATTTGCCGTGGTGGGCAAAATGGGTTGCGGGTGTGCTGATGGTGCGTTCCACCAGCCACATCAGGGGCGACAGCCATTTGATGGCGTAGAGCTTTTCATCCCAGCGCACGTTTGAATGCGCACCGTAAATCACCGAAAGCTTTACGATGATGTAGCCCGCATAAATATGGCCAAGGCCCAGATAGATCAGCGCGCCCGAAAACCACAAGGAAGGCATGAAGGTGTAATACAGGATGTTATTCCGGTACACGACACGGATGCTCATATATTCCGCATTGTGGTGAGACCGATGAAGGCCATAGAGCCAGGGGAATGTGTGCGACGCCCGGTGCCACCAATATTGCATCAGGTCATCAAATACGAGGAACAGCAGAATGCCGATATAAATGGGTGTATCCGCCAGGGCGCCTTTTGCTTCGGGGGCGACAAGGCCGGACACATAAGTGGAGGCCATCAGCACTGCCGGCTGCGTGGCGGCAAGCAGGAAAACACTGCTGATGATTTCAACCCATTTGTCTTCTGGCTTTTCATGGGGCTGCGCCAAGAATTGTGACCGCAGGGCTTCGGCCGCTGCGAAAGCGAAAAAGATCGCAAAAACGATAAGCCCATATGGCATGTGGTCTGTCCCTTCCAATGTGGCCAGTGGCCTCTTCCCACATGCACTATAGTCTTTCTTCTTGGCCAAGAATGTTAACTAGTTTACATTTTATGAATGAGCTTCATTTTCAATTTCGGTATTCCCGGCCTGATGGAGGTGCTGCCTGCAGATATGCGGGCGCGCTTTGATGCGCTTGGCGTTGAAAAGCGGTATCAGGATAAACAGCATATCCAGAGCAGGGGGGACCAAACCAAGGGCTTTTCGGTGATAAAATCGGGGGCGGTTTGTTTCGGCAAAACCGACAAGGAAGGCCGTTTTATCACCACGGCTGTGCTGGAGGCTGGGCAGTGCTATGGGGAATTTACGGTTTTTGGTGGCCTGCCGCGCACGCATGATGGCTACGCCGAGGGCCCGACCGTGATCAGCCACTTGTCCAAGACCAAGTTTGACCAGTTGTTGCTGGATGAGCCCGCACTTGCGGCCCCCATTATCTCGCTTCTTACGGTGCGGCTGCATCACATGCTGGAATGGGTCGACGACCTTCGGCGTTATCCGCTCCGGTACCGGCTCGGGAAAAACTTGCTGTTGATGGTGAAGGGCATGGAAGACAGCCTCATCGCGGCAACGCAAAGCGAACTGGCCGACTTGATGGGCGTTAGTCGGGTTGCTGTGGCGCAGGCGTTGGCGGATTACAAGCGATCAGGTTTTGTCGCCACCGAATATGGCGGCCTCAGGCTGTTGGACAAAGAAGGGCTGCGATCCTGGCTCAGGCAGTTTGAAACCATTGATCCCGTAGTACCAGCAACGCCGCTTTTTACCGATGCCGCACTTTAGGGTGCGCGGATAATGTCTTCCGGCGGCACGCCACCAACGTAATAGGCGAGCTCAGCTGGTTCTGAAATATCGAACAGCAATATATCGGCCCGCTTGCCGACTTCGAGCGTGCCGCGGTCAGCCTGAAGTCCCAATGCTGTGGCGCCATTGACGGTGATGCCGCGCAAGGCTTCTTCAGGTGTCATGCCAAACAGTGTGCAGCCCATATGAAGCATTAGCTGGAGTGACAGCACAGGCGAGCTGCCGGGGTTGGCGTCTGTCGCCAGCGCCATTTTCACGCCGGCTGACCGCATCATCTCAACCGGCGGGCGCTTGTTTTCCTGCAGCACGTAAAAGGCACCCGGCAGAAGCACGGCCACCGTGCCGCTTTGTGCCATCGCTTTCATGCTGTCTGCGCTTGCATATTCCAGATGGTCTGCCGACAGGGCCTGATAACGGGCCCCCAGCGCGCCGCCTCCCAGATCAGAAAGCTGGTCGGCATGCAGTTTCACTCTGATGCCATGCTTTTTCGCGGCATCAAATACGCGTGCTGTTTGCTCGGGGCTGAAGGCAATGCCTTCGCAGAAGGCATCAACCGTTTCGGCCAGTCCTTCTTTCGCAACAGCCGGGATCATCACATCGCATACATGGGCGATATAGCCGTCTTTATCATCCTTGTATTCCGGCGGCAGGGCGTGGGCGCCAAGGAAGGTGGTCTGAACGCTCAGGCCCACTTCTGTCGCTGCAGCCTTTGCTGCGCGCAACATCTTGAGCTCATCCTCAAGTGTCAGGCCATAGCCGGATTTGATTTCAACCGTTGTTACCCCGTCTGCTGCCAGCCGTTTCAGGCGGCGTGCGGCGCTTGCTGTCAGCTCAGCTTCGGTTGCGGCACGTGTATTGGTAACGGTTGAAAGGATACCACCGCCACGCCGGGCAATCTCTTCATAGGACACGCCGTTCAGGCGTTCTTCAAATTCGCGGGCGCGGGTGCCGCCGAACACGATATGGGTGTGGCAGTCTACAAAGCCGGGAAAAGCCCACTTGTCGCCGCAGTCTCTGGTGTCAGTCGCAGCCGCACCTGCGGGCAGATCAGCCATCGTTCCGACATAGGCGAGTCGGCCATCCTTGATGCCAATCGCACCGTCCATGATGGCTCCATAAGGCGCGCCGCCCTCACGCATGGTGGCGATGTTCACATTGCGTAACAGTGTGTCAAACATTGGCTTTCCCTTGATGTCCCTCTCCCTGCCAACCCGAATATCACAAGATTTGATTGACAGAAAGGTTAACCTGTATGAACTTGTATATACAAGTTGGAGGGGGCGATGCAAAAGCATTATTTTTCAGAAGGGCTGATCGGTGCAGACTGGTGCACGGGCATAAGCCTTGAGGTAGCGCCGGACGGTATGATCACGCGGATAGAAACGGGCGCGGAGGCACCCAAAGGTGCTGTCGTGCACGGCCCGGTTCTGCCCGCCATGCCAAACCTGCACAGCCACGCCTTCCAGCGTGCCTTTGCGGGGCTTGCCGAATATCGTGAAGCCGGGGCTTCCGATTTCTGGAGCTGGCGCAACGCCATGTATCATTTCGCCCGCCATATGACGCCCGAGGCGGTTGAGGTGATCTCAAGCGCGCTTTATGTGGAAATGTTGAAGGCGGGTTATAGTGCGGTGGGCGAGTTTCATTATCTGCATAGTGCGCATGAAGATCATTCGCTTGTTATGTCGGAAGCTGTGCTCAGGGCGGCGGATAATACAGGCATAGCCCTAACGCACCTTCCCGTTCTGTATCAGGCGTCGGATTTTGGCGGCGAACCGCCGCTTGAGGGGCAGGCCCCTTTCATCCATTCCACGGACGAGTTTTGCCGTTTTCTGCAAATACTGAAGCCACGCTTCAGTGGCCGCCACAAACTGGGGCTGACCTTCCATAGCTTGCGGGCAGTGCCGGAAGAAAGCTTTGCGCCTGCCATCGATGCCATTGAAGCGCTGGATATGAAAGCGCCGATCCACATCCATATCGCGGAGCAAACGCGCGAAGTGAATGCCTGCCTGGATTGGGCGGACGCAAGGCCGGTGGAATGGCTTTTGAAGAACCAGCCCGTGGATGAACGCTGGTGCCTTGTGCACGCCACCCATGTGGTTGAGGCCGAATGGCGCGGCATGGCTGAGCGCGGGTGCGTTGTGGGCCTGTGCCCTACGACAGAAGCGAACCTGGGTGACGGGCTGTTCCCAGCCCATGAATATGTGGCGGCTGGTGGCCGGTTCGGCGTGGGGTCAGACAGTCATATCAGCATTGATGCACGCGAAGAGTTGAGGCTGTTGGAATATGGCCAGCGGTTGGCCCGGCAGGCCCGCACAGTGTTAACGCCCACTGAAGGTGGCCATACAGGTGAGTTTTTGTGGCGGCAGGCGGCCAAAGGCGGCGCACAGGCACTTGCCCAGCCGATTGGCGAGCTAAAAGTTGGCAAGCGGGCTGATCTGATCGTGCTTGACAAGAAGGCGCCGTCTTTTGCCGGTGCGTCCTATGCCCAGATTGTGGATGCTTTCATCTTTGCGGGGCAGCCAAACCCGATCACGGATGTGATGGTGGCAGGCAACTGGGTCATCACTGGCGGCAGGCACGAAAAGGAAGATGAAATCTTTGGCCGTTACCGTGAAACTGTTGGCCGTATCGCCCGCCTGATGGAAGAGGAGGGCGCATGATTCCGCTTCCAAGATACGAGCAGGTAAAGCGCCATATCCTTGAGGGGATTGAGGCTGGCGACTATGAGGCCGGCGACAAGCTGCCTAGCGAGAATGAGCTGGTGCGCGAACTGAATGTTTCCCGCATGACAGTGAACCGCGCGCTAAGGGAACTGACGGAAGAGGGCCACATCATCCGCCGTGCAGGCATGGGCAGCTTCGTGGCTGACCGCCGCATGCGTGGCCATGCGGCAGATATTCAGTCGATCCGCGAAGAACTGCAGGCCCGCGGCGAAAGCTGGTCGGCGGATGTTCTGTTCCTGGAAGAAATTGCGCTTCCCAAAGACATCGCGGGTGAGATGAACCGCACGGCAGGCGACAAGGTTTACTATCTGCTTGTTGTCCACAAGGGTGACGGCATGCCCATTGAGCTTGAAGAACGCTGGGTGAACCCCGAGATCGCGCCGGACCTGTTGGCGCAGGATTTTGAGACCACAACCCCCACAGAATATTTGCTGGCTGTTGCCCCGCTTTTGCGCGCCGAACATGTGGTGCGTGCGGTGGCGGTAACTCCAAGCGAACGCCGACTGCTTGAGGTGAGCGAAGGCGCTCCCTGCCTTGAAATTGGCCGTCGTACCTGGACCGGTGAGCGCGTGGCATCGTACGCGCGCCTTCTGTATCCGGGCGACAGATACGAACTGACAGCGCGCTTCTCCCCTGTTGGCGCAGCATCAAACACATAATACAAATTTGGTTTAGAGAAGGGACTTCGAAAAATGAAAAATCGCCCCGATATTCACGCGCCACACGGCACGGAGCTATCTTGTAAAAGCTGGGCCACGGAAGCGCCGCTGCGCATGCTGATGAACAACCTTGATCCGATGGTGGCTGAAAACCCGGAAGAACTGGTGGTTTATGGCGGTATCGGCAAGGCAGCGCGTAACTGGGAATGCTATGAGAGCATTGTTGCCACCCTGCGCGGCATGGATGCGGATGAAACACTTTTGGTGCAATCCGGCAAGCCTGTGGGCGTTTTCAAAACCCACACAGACGCACCCCGCGTTCTGATCGCCAACTCAAACCTTGTGCCGCATTGGGCGAACTGGGAGCACTTTAACGAGCTCGATAAAAAAGGCCTGATGATGTACGGCCAGATGACGGCGGGGTCTTGGATCTATATCGGCAGCCAGGG
>JABXIV010000062.1 GCA_013372925.1 Alphaproteobacteria bacterium | reverse complement strand
TCAACGGGTGCGTCTGGCGCAATCCCGGAAACCTGTGCAACTGCTGGCAAGGCCAGCCCTGCGCTCAGAAAAACCGATGCCAATATCTTTTTCATTTTCGTCCCTCCGGCCATGATTGCCTTTAGCTATAGCGCATGGGTATGATATTGAAAACAAAGATCAACCCAATCCCTGTCCACTAAAATAGACCGAACATCCGAAATGAAAATCGAACAAACCACCAACCTGCTTCAGTATCTGCCTGCCTTGAAGGATATGCTGATCCGCACGGTGGCGGATGGGGCCTCGATCGGTTTTCATGCGCCGGTGCCAGACGCCGAAGCGGAAGCCTATTGGCGGGTGGTTGATGAAAGTGTCAGCCGCGGTGAAACCCTGATTTTGGTGGCGCATGTAGGGGACAAGGTGATCGGCACGGTGCAACTTGCGCCCAGCCCAAAGGCAAATGCGAGCCACAGGGCCGAGGTACAAAAACTGATGGTGCACCCAGACGCACGCGGCATTGGCATTGGCCGCAACCTGATGATCGCACTGGAAAAACTGGCGCTTGAAAACGGCCGGACGCTGTTGATTCTGGATACCCTTACTGGCGACATCGCCGAAGGCCTTTATACAAAGCTGGGCTACACCAGGGTTGGCACTGTGCCTCACTATACGATTGAAGCCGACGGCAGCCACGGCGACACCACCTTCTTCTATAAGCATTTGATCCAAGAGAGCAAATCGGCTTCCTAAAGCTCCCCCACAAACAAAATTACACAAAAGCGTGAGGAAACACAGCTTTTAGCTGTCTTAGGGTCTATACCAATAAACAATAGCTTTATATTTAAAGGTAACTTTCCCGTGGTGCGCTTTTTCTCTTCACTTGTTTTCCTTGTGGCTCTTTTCTCCAATACAAGCATGGTACAGGCCCAACAGCTTGACGAACTGTCAAGGCGGGCACCCTATGCTGGCGTGTATGTTTCGGTTCCGCTCGGCGGTACGCAACAGCAATCTTTCACTGAGAAGGCAAAGTTCGGCTTTGCTGCAGGGTACCAGCAGCCACTATATGGGCGCGCCCTTGATCTGACAGGCCGCAAACATGTGGCCATGAAGGTAGTGAACCTTGAGTTCAACCAGCGCGGCTTCGACCAGTTCGCTATTGCAGGCCTGCCATTTGCACAGAAAGACCTGACAGGCCGCGTGGTATTCCTGCCTGCAACTGAAGAAGGCGGCAAAAGCGGCTCGCGCGTTGTTCGTACGGTACTGCTTGTTACTGGCGGTATCATCGTTGGCAGCGTTATCATCTTCGCTGTCGGCATGCAGCTTGGTGGCGACCTGGACTAACAGGCGGGCTTTTCCGTTAAATTCCGGGAACTATTCGCTCGGACCGACCATCACCAAAAATTGAGCTTATCGTTACCTCCAGTTGTCCTAAAGAATACAACTGGAGTGGAATAATCTTAATCAGGGAGGTCACGTAAGCTCATGATGCGTTTTTTATCATCAGTCATTTTCCTCGTCGCACTGCTCGCAAACACAAGCATGGCACAGGCACAGCAACTCGAAGAACTTTCAAGGCGGGCGCCATACGCCGGTCTTTATCTTTCCGTGCCGCTTGGCGGTACCGTTGAAAAGCCGTTCACCGACCGCGCCCGGTTCGGCTTTGCCGCAGGGTATCAGCAACCACTTTATGGGCGCGCTATTGACCTGACAGGTCGCAAACAGGTGGCCATGAAGCTTGTGAACCTGGAATTCAACCAGCGTGGCTTTGACCAGTTCGCGGTTGCGGGCATGCCATTTGTTGCCAAATCCACCGACGGACATTTGATCTTCCTCGCTGATGACGAGGGCGATAAAAAAGGCGGCTCCGGCATTGGCAAAGCACTCCTGATCGGCGCGGGAGTTCTGGCGGGCATTGTGGTTGTTGCCGTTGTGGCATCCTGCGTTGAAGATGGCAGCGACAATGATGAAGAATCACTCAATTTTGATGATGCTTTCTGCCCTGTAGGCTAAAAAGCCACGCGAAGGCATAAAAGCTACACAGAAATATTGGCGGCGGCCCTGCATTTGTGCGATGTAGGGCTGCCGTTTTTCTTAGGGAACTAGCAGATATGCCTTTCAACAAACCAAACAGCGCCACCTATGACCTTCTGATGAGCCGCCGCAGCGTGAAGGCGAAGGATATGGTTGGCCCGGGCCCTGATCGCGCCACCATGGAAAAGATCCTGGCCGCCGGCATGCGCGTGCCCGACCACGGCAAACTGCACCCATGGCGCTTCATGGTTTTAACGGAAGCCGAGCGCGAAAAGCTGGGTAACCTGATCGCTGAAGGGCTGGTGGTTGAGGACGAGCGCGACCCAAGGGTAGCCGAGAAAATGAAAGGCTATGCATGCCAGGGGCCTGTACTTGTAGTGGCGATTTCCCGCATTGACCCCAATAGCCATATCCCGGTGTTCGAACAGGAGCTGTCCGCCGGGGCCGCGTGCCAGAACATGCTGGTTGCTGCTACCGCCCTTGGCTTTGCCAGCCAGTGGCTGACAGGTTGGGCGGCCTACAGCAAAACCGTGGCATCGGGCCTTGGCCTTCAGGAAAATGAGCGCATCGCAGGCTTCCTGTTCTTCGGAGGCCATGACCGCATGCCAACCGAGCGCCCCCGGCCGGAATTCGAGGCCCACGTTGACTGGGGCGTGCCGCAAGTGTGATGACATACCGCCCGGAACCCGCTTTTATCACCCTTGGGGAAGGCTTCGCCGACCCGGTTCAGGCCGCCGATTTCCCGCAAGCCACCCTTAGGTACCGGAACGACCGGGCCGCGGAAAGTGTGGGGCTTGCGCACCTTTCGGATGCAGACTGGGTGAAGCATTTCGGCCGGTTTGAACCCCTGACGGACAACCTGCCCCAGCCTTTGGCGCAGCGCTACCACGGCCATCAGTTCCAGGTGTATAACCCGGATATTGGCGACGGGCGCGGCTTTCTGTTTGCCCAGATGCGCGATGCGCGTGGCCGGTTGATGGACCTTGGCACCAAAGGAAGCGGCACCACCCCCTATAGCCGGTCGGGCGACGGCCGGCTGACACTGAAGGGCGGCGTACGCGAAATTATGGCGACCGAGATGTTAGAGGCGCTTGGCGTCAACACATCGAAAACCTTCTCGATTATCGAGACAGGCGAAAGCCTGATGCGCGGGGATGAGCCTTCGCCTACCCGGTCTGCCGTGATGGTGCGGCTGAACCATGGGCATATCCGCATCGGCACGTTCCAGCGCCACGCCTATTTCACCGATACGGACCGGCTTTCTGCGCTGGTGGATTACTGCCTGAAATATTATTACGATACCGAAATAAATGGCAGCGATGCTGATCGCGCCACCCATTTCCTTGGCCTTGTGATGGAACGCGTGGCGGTGCAGGCCGCGGAACTGATGGCCGCGGGCTTCGTGCACGGGGTTTTGAACACCGACAACATCAATATATCGGGCGAAGTGTTTGATTTTGGCCCCTGGCGGTTCCTGCCGCAGATGGACCTTTCCTTCACCGCCGCCTATTTTGACGAAACAGGGCTTTATGCCTTTGGCCGCCAACCTGATGCGCTGCACTGGAATATCTATCAGCTTGGCGGGGCGCTCGCGGACATTTGCGACGAGCAGGCCCTGAAGGACACATTGGCCCCCTTCCCCGGCATTTACATGAC
This sequence comes from Alphaproteobacteria bacterium, assembly GCA_013372925.1. Taxonomy (GTDB): domain Bacteria; phylum Pseudomonadota; class Alphaproteobacteria; order Sphingomonadales; family Kordiimonadaceae; genus Kordiimonas. The sequence goes on along the minus strand of JABXIV010000062.1, from coordinate 3,208 downwards.
CGCCCTGCGCGCCAAGCTGCTGACAAAACTGGGCGTGAAGCCGAAAGGCGACAAGCTGGATGACGCGCTGCTGACGCTGGTGAATAATTTCATGCTGAAGGAAAAGTTTCCGTATGAGCGATTCTTCTTCGACTGGTTCGGCGGCGGCATCAGCGAAAGCCGCGCCATGATGAGCCCGGAGGCCGAGCGCTATAAGGGATATGCTGAGCTTATGGACGCGCTGAAAAGCTATGCCCCATTAAACCCAGATGCGCTGGGCCACGCATACTTCCAAGGCGAGGCACCCTGCACCATGCTGATTGATGAAGTTGAAGACATCTGGAGCCACATCGCGGAAAACGACGACTGGGCCCCGCTGAACACCAAGATCGACGCCATCCGCCAAATGGGCGATGCTATTTGCTCTCGCTAGAAGACAATCCCGCCGGGGTGCTGAGCTTCCGAAGGATAAAATAGAGCATCAATCCCACGGGGCCGAACATCAGGGTACAAAACAGAATGGGGAATAGCTTCCAGTGGGCGATGCCTTGGCGTGCCCCATCGCGCACGATCCAGGCACCGACAAAAAGGTCAAACACCAGATAGTGCGTCCAGCCAAGCAGGATGCCGTGCGGGTGGCTGAAAATCACGGCAACACCGGCGGCGGTGTTCATGTTTCCATCTGCCGCCCCTGCACCAAAGGCCATCGACCACACCAAAAGAACGGCGTAAATCAATCCATAAACCAGCGGGTATATGCCGCTGTGCACCAGGCTGGTGGTTACGCGGGCTTGTGGCACAAACGCCAGCAACAGCCACGCGGGCAACACCCCAAGATTGATGATCCTGTATAGCAGTTCATAGTCCATAGCTGCCCCTAACCTTCCGCAACATCGGGCCACAGCTCGGCCATGGATTTGCTTTTGCCGGGGCGGATCACAATGCGGGCATGCTTGCGCCTAAGCGTCCGCGGTTCTGCCACGCCGCAACTGTGGGCGATGATGCAGATTTCCTTTTCCATATTCTTGGCGTAATGGGCCACGCGCTCGGCCTTGCTTGAAGGCACCAGGCCCCGCTGCAAATGCTTGTCGTGTGTAGTAATGCCGGTTGGGCAGGTGTTTTTGTTGCACTGAAGTGCCTGAATGCACCCAAGCGAGAACATGAAGCCGCGCGCTGAGTTTACAAAATCCGCCCCCACACAGAAGGCCCACGCCACCTCTGACGGGTTAATGAGCTTGCCGGACGCAATCACGCGGATGCGGTCCCGCAGGCCGTGGCGTTTCAGGCTGTCCACCAGAAGCGGCAGGCTTTCCCGAAGCGGCATGCCCATATTGTCAATCAGGCTCATGGGCGCGGCACCAGTGCCGCCGTCGCCGCCATCAAGGGTGAGGAAATCAGGCGCGCTTTCGGCCCCGCGCTTTTTCACCTCGCCAAACAGGGCGTCAAAAAATTCTTCGTCACCCACCACCATCTTCAGGCCCGTGGGCTTACCTGTCACCTCCCGCACATAGGCCACCATATCCAGAATATCGGCCACGCTGCCCATTTCCGGGTGGCGGTTGGGGCTGATGGCGCTTTGACCCACCGGAATGCCGCGAATGGCGGCGATCTCTTCCGTAACCTTCACGCCGGGCAGGATGCCGCCCTTGCCGGGCTTGGCCCCCTGGCTCATTTTAATTTCGAACATCTTCACCTGTTCGTGGGCGGCTACGGCCTTCAGTTTTTCCTCATCAAAGCCGCCTTCGGGTTTTCGCACGCCAAACTTGGCTGTACCAACCTGGAAAACGATGTCGCATCCGCCTTCAAGGTGATAGGGTGACAAGCCCCCTTCCCCCGTGTTCATCCAGATGCCGGCCTTCTTCGCGCCCATTGATAGGGCCCGCACCGCAGGCACAGACAAGGCCCCGAAGCTCATGGCCGAAATATTGAAAATCGAACTGGTGGTATAGGGGTGAGCACACCCTTCACCGATGGTGATGGGTTTTGGATCTGCCGCCTGTTCGTCCATCGCGGGGAAAGCGCAGTTGGCAAAGAACACAGTGCCCGCTGGCCTCAGGTCTCGCGTGCTGCCGAAAGCCACGGTTGAATCCACATCCTTCGCCGCCCGGTAAACCCATGACCGCTCCGCCCTGTTGAAGGGCATCTCCTCGCGGTCCAGTGCAAAGAAATACTGGCGGAAAAACTCGCCTAAATGTTCAAACAGATAGCGGAAGCGTGCCAGCACCGGATAGTTCCGCCGAAGCGCGCTTTCATGCTGGGTTCTGTCCCGTACGTAAAGGACCATAACCACAAGCACCAACAGCCCCAGCGCAAGCACAAACAGAAGCGCCAGCAGCTTCAAAATGGCTGGCAGGTAGGCGAGAACCGTGTCCATCCTTCTTCCCCCTCAGGTCAAAGACATACGTTCAGCCAACAGGCTGCCACGCAGCGCTGGAACAGTAAAGCCGATTAAAGGTTTGTGGGCCTAGTTGATCACGCCAAGCTCGAACGCGGGAAGGATATAGCGCTGGATCAGGTCATTCGACTGCTGGTGCATGCCCGTGGTGTTGTAGCGTTCCGCCGTGATCACCACCACCATGTCCATATCATCAAACACCGCAACCTTGCTGCCGCCGTTCCCGGCCATGTAATAGCCTTTGTGCACAAGCCCCGTGGTGGCGGAGGTGAAATCCCTGATCCACCAAAGATAGCCATAATCCTGCACTTCGGTGGCATGGCGGTACGGCTTGGTGCTTTCCGCCATCCAGCTTTCCGGCAGCAGGCGACGGGCGTTCCACACACCATCCTGCAGCGCCAGTTGCCCCAGCTTCACAAGGTCACGACTTGTCAAAAGCAGGCCGCCACCGGCCTGTTCTTCCCCGATCGGGGAGCGGTACCATTCGTATTTTTCGATCCCCAGCGGGCGGAAAAGCGCGTCATGCGTAAACTCATCAAGGCTGCGCCCCGCGGCCATCTCGATTGTTTGGCCCAGCAGGAACACGCCCGCTGTGCAGTAACGGAAAGGCCCAAGCCCGGATGCATCGCGCGACCAACCCGGCATGGTTGGCAGGTCAAGCACAAAGCGCGTCCATTCATCGGTCGCATGCATCTTGTCTTCATAGCCCGGCGTGGTTTGGTCATTGTCGTTGCAGTCAAACGCGCTCGACATGGTCATCAGGTCTTTGAGGCGAATATCTGCCTTGTCGGCTGTCATATTCTGGATCGGATCATAGGCGCGAAAGAAAGGCAT
>JABXIV010000175.1 GCA_013372925.1 Alphaproteobacteria bacterium | reverse complement strand
GTGAAACTTGCGGTCACTTTCTTCGATAGGATGTTCGTTGATGCTGGCAATACGCCGGCGCATCAGCCCATCCGCATCAAATTCCCAGTTTTCATTTCCATAAGCACGATACCAGGTCCCGCTATCGTCTCGATACTCATAAGCAAACCGTACAGCAATCCGGTTTTCCGTATAGGCCCAAAGTTCCTTCACCAACCGATAGTCCATCTCGCGGGCCCACTTGCGAGCAAGCAATCCTTCAATGGCTTCACGCCCGGTCACGAATTCAGCGCGATTGCGCCACAGGCTATCGGGCGTATAGGCAAGCGCAACCCGAGCGGGATCACGGCTGTTCCAGCCATCTTCAGCAAGGCGAATTTTCTCTGCCGCTGTTTCAGCGGTAAACGGGGGTAAAGGGGGACGAGACATAACAAAGGTTCCTTCAAACAATAGGAATACTAATTGGCGGGAGACTTATTTTCGTGTGATCAGGTGATCAATCGACAGGCAACCAGGCCCATAACCCATAACGGCAAGCGCCATGGCAAACCATCCAAGGTGGGTGGAGAGAAAAGCAGACGGATAGACAAACAGCTGGATAACCAGAGCCATCACAAAGAGGCCGAGAGCTGACAAGCGGGTAGCGAGACCGAAAGCAAGCAGAATGGGCAAAAGGTGTTCCGCATACGTGGCTAGCGGCACAGCAATATCCACAGGCAAAAGAGGCAAGCGATATTCTTCCTCGAACAGGAAATAGGTGCTGTCGCTGATCGACAGAAAACCCGTAACCTTCGTACGGGCAGACATCCAGAAAATTCCCGCGAGGCCAAGCCGCAGCGTCAGCTGAATCAAGTCCTGAGGAATTTTACCCATCCAGCCGATCAGAGCGCTGTTGGCCTTATGTATAGGTGACATTTCTTTCATCTCAGTTTACTCCAAAATCAGGGGCAGATGGCACAAGAAGGCCATTGTTTATAAAAGTCGCGAAAGTGCTCATCAGATGCGTGGCGCGGCCTTCATCCGTTGCCGCCTCAAGCACCTCAAGGGCATTCCTGGCGTTTACAAAATCAGAAAGTGCAGACATCTGATCTTGTGAAATAATCTCCAGCCGCACAGGCCCCTGCACCGGCCAAACAGCGACGTGTTCTGGCAACCATTCAGGCACCGGCTCTACCGGGTTGCTTTGGTGATGTTTCCATATAGTTGCCACAGGATAGCTTGACCGAATCAGGGTGGTTCCGGGTACGAACCGAACCCTCAATCCCAATGCATGCTCCAGGTCAGACGCGTTCTCGATTAAGTAGGTTGGTGCAAGATCAACGGTTGCCGCTACCTGACGCGCCCACTCCACCCTGGCAACGCCGGGCAAGTACGGCAGTTCCTTCAAGGGTTCAAACGCATCAAGAAAATCAGGAAACCCAGAACCATAAAACGCCAAAACAGGCGACACTGGCGGCTGCTCCAGCGCGAACATATGCGCAACGGAGTCAAAATATTCCTGACCCACAAGCTGGGTCAAAACAGGAAAGACATCCGACAAGGCACCCGCAAGTCCAACCAGATAGTTGTTGCGGTACACATCAAAGCGATTACCTATATTGATGACATCATCAGGCACGTTTCGCCCAGCGCCTAATAGCGACTTCGAAAAAGCGGAGATCATGCATAAACCTCGGCAGCAGACTGGGTTAGGAATCTGGCGAAATTAACTTCCTGCAACAACACATCAAGTGGCGGGATATCGTTGTCACGCTCGATCAGCGTTGGGCGCGGCCCGGCTTTCGCAAGCACGTCGCTATAAAGATTCCAAACACCTTCCACAATTTCGGCACCGTGCGTATCAACAAGAACACGGCCTCCATCGTCGTCATCAGAAGCTTCATGGCCCGCCAGATGAATCTCACCAACTGCGTCAAGCTGGATGCGCGAAAGCCAATCTTTCGCATCCCATCCGTGGTTTTCTGTTGAAACATAAAGGTTATTGACATCCAGCAGGATGCCGCAACCGGTTCGGTGAACCAGTTCTGCTATAAAGTCAGCCTCAAAGATGGCGTCCGACCGAAACCGTACATATGTGGCAGGATTTTCAAGCAACATGCGCCTGCCCAAATACTGCTGTACCTCTTCCACGCGTTCGCACAAACGAACAAGGGAAGGCTTGTTGTATGGTACCGGCAACAGGTCATTGAAATAGGCGCCACCATGGCGCGACCAGGCGATATGTTCGGAAAAAGCAGCAGGCCTTATTGTGTCAACAAGGTACTTAAGACGCGCCAGATGGTCTTTATCAAGCGGTTCGTTGCCACCCAGCGATAAGGCTACACCGTGAATTGAAACCGGCCACTTTTGTGAAACATCAACCAGCATTTCATGATTCACACCACCCATCATGAAATTCTCAGCATGGACTTCGACAAAGTCCACGTTGTCGGGGTTGGCCAACAACTGCGCCAGATGCAGACGTTTAAGACCAACCCCAACACCAAAGGGAAGCTCTGGCTGGATTGGGGCAAAGGGGGAACCTCCAGCGTTTTCAAGCTTTCGACCCATGGTTAGCGCGTCACTTCCTTGAACTCTTTGAGCTGGCCAAAGCCGGTTGAAGAGGTCGGTGACTCGATTGTCGTACAGGTGCCTTTTGGTACCAGCTTCCATGCATTGCCCTGGTAATCACGCTTGGCACTACCGGCACAGGATGTGCCCGGCCCTGCGGCACAGTCGTTGTAGCCCGCAGGCGATACGCCATAGCATTTCTCTTGTGGCTCGCGAGCTTCTGTTGGGCCTGCCACAACCAGATTGGCAACAACGGTGGCAACAGCCGCCGAAACATATGCTGACTTTTTAAGGTTCAT
>JABXIV010000170.1 GCA_013372925.1 Alphaproteobacteria bacterium | reverse complement strand
GGCCCTGAACGCAACCATTGCAGCCGCGCGGGCGGGCGATGCCGGGAAGGGGTTTGCTGTGGTGGCTAGCGAAGTGAAGGGCCTCGCCGTTCAGACAGCCAAGGCCACAGAGGATATCGCAGCCCAGATCGACCGTATCCAGAAAGATACGAAAGAGGCTGTTGCTGCGGTGGATGCCATCGGTACAACAATTGGCAATGTGAACGATGTTTCAGCGGCGATTGCCGCCGCGGTTGAGGAACAAACCGCCGTCACGCAGGAAGTTTCCCAGAATATGCAAACCGCCTCTGAGGGCGTGGAAATCATCACGGGTGGAATGAGCGAAATCGCCGGTTCAACAGAGCAGATTGAAGAGTCTGTGAAAAGGGTGAGTGCGGCGGCGCAACAGCTTGTCTAGCGCAGCGGCTTGCCATTAACCCCAAAGGCGGGCGTCTGGCGGGAATATGGTGCTGCCTTCGAACTTCAAACCCTCTTCGCGGTCTTTCGCGAGCAGGAGCGGGCCGTCCAGGTCTACATACTCAGCGCCTTCCGCAAGCAGCAGCGCGGGGGCCATGGCAAGCGATGTTGCCACCATGCAGCCGATCATGATCTGCATGTTCGCAGCGCGTGCCTTTTCGCGCACGATCAGCGCTTCGGTTAGCCCGCCGGTTTTATCAAGCTTGATGTTCACGCCGTCATAAAGGCCGATCAGTTTTTCCATATCTGCACCTGTGTGGCAGCTTTCATCCGCGATCACCGGTACCGGGCGGCCAAGGGTGGCGAGCGCTGCATCCTTGCCCACAGGGAAGGGTTGTTCGATCGCCGCCACGCCAAGCGCTGCCAGCGCGGGTACCAGCGCTTCATAGTGGTGCGGTTCCCAGCCTTCGTTTGCGTCAACGATGATGGCGCTATCTGGCGCACCTTGGCGCACGGCTGATACACGTTCAAGGTCTCCGTCGCCTGCCAGCTTCAGCTTCAGAAGCGGGCGGTGGCTATTCTCTGCCGCCTTCTTGCGCATGGCCTGTGGCGTATCGACCGACAGCGTGAAAGCGGTTGTTGCGGGCTTTGGCGCGGGGATGCCCATGAGATCCCACACCCGTTTCCCGCTCAGCTTCGCTTGCAAATCCCACAGTGCACAATCCAGTGCATTTCGGGCAGCCCCTGCGGGCAACAGGGTGGGCAGTATTGCATGGTCATCCGGCGCACGCATTTGCGCGCTGGCAGTGTTCAGCTCGGCCATCACGCTTTCAGGTGTTTCACCATAGCGGGCATAGGGCACGCATTCGCCGCGGCCCACATGCCCGGCGTGGGAGACGGTTACCACCACAACCACCGCTTCGGTGCGAGACCCGCGTGAAAGCGTGAAGGCACCGGCGATCGGCCATGCTTCCCTGGTGATGCTGAATTCCATGGTTTTTCCCGCCCTTGATATTTGCCTCTGTATGGCCGCAAAACCCTGCCATATCAGGTGTCATAGTCTTTTGCCGCATTGTGTGCTAGGCGGTTGAGGATGCCAACGGAAAATTCCGCTTTCAGGAGAGTGAATGATGGATAGCGATACCCGCCCTTCGGTTCTTGCCCAGATCCGCCGCAACATGCTGGTGGGGCTTTTCACCTTGATACCCATCTGGCTCACACTGATCCTGGTTTCGGTGATCCTGAAGTTCATCAATGAACTGGCGGCCCCCATGATCAAATGGATGACCGTGAGCGTGAAACCGGATGACAGCATATACGCCATCATCAAATCGCCTTTCTTTAATACGTCGCTTTCGCTGATTGTATTGCTGCTGTTTTTCTATCTGGTGGGCTGGGTGGCTTCGCGCTGGATTGGCCAGAAAGCGCTTTCGTTTTTTGAGCAAACGGTGGACCGCATCCCGGTTGCCAAATCCATCTACCGCACCATCAAGCGCCTTGCCGACGCGATGCAGACAAGTTCCGATAATGTGGAGCGCGTGGTGCTGATCGAATTCCCTTCGCGGGATATGAAAACCGTTGGGCTGGTTACCCGCACCTTCAAGGACACAACCACGGGGCGCGAGCTGGCGGCCGTTTATGTGCCCACCACGCCGAACCCCACATCGGGGTACCTTGAAATCGTGCCTGTGGAATATGTGACCCCCACCAACTGGAAGATGGAGGAGGCCATGTCTTTCATTATTTCAGGCGGGGCAGATGTGCCGAAAACCTTCAATTACGACCGTGCCCCGGTGCGCGGTGAAGATCTGTCGAAAGAAGAAGGCAGGGGCGAATAGCCCCTAGCAGGCCACCTGCTGCAGGTCTTCCGTTGGCACGTCCCATGACAGGTGGTTATCGCTCAGCACCACAAGGTTCTTCGGCGTGATCACATCAGGCACGGCGGAATAGCCCAGAAGCTCGGCCGTTGTCGCCTCAGGGTGGCGGGCCAAAAGCAACACTTCGTCTGAGCTAAAGTTCGTCAGCCCGCGGGCAATTTCCTGACCCTTCTCGTCATACACGTGAAGGATATCGCCCTTCTGGAACGTGTCGGAAACCGATACAATATCCGTGTGCTTAACCGAGGCGGGCCCAGTTGTCAGTTCGTCGGCTGCGCTCTGTTTCAAAATCAGGCTGCCAGCCACCTGCAGGCGGTTGGTGAGCCACACTTTCCAGGCGGAAGCCGGTGTGCCGATGGCGGCGCATTCTGTGTGCTTGCGCTCCCCTTCCAGTACAGACAGGAGCGGGCGCTCGATAATCCCTTCGGCTATGATGGTGCTGCAGCCAGCGTGCTGCGCCATGTTGGCGGCCTGCAACTTGGTGTACATGCCGCCGCTCCCCAGCGCGTTGGTGCCGGATGTGGCTTCCAGATATTCGCTTACGTCTTCCAGCTTTTCGATGAATTGGGCGCCGGGTTCTGACGGCGGGCGGTCATACAGCCCGTCAATGCTGGTTAACAGCACAAGGTGATCGGCCTGGATCATCTGCGCCACCTTGGCGGCCAAGCGGTCATTATCGCCCACGCGCAGTTCTTCGGTGGTTACAGTGTCATTCTCATTCACGATCGGCATGATGCCGTTGTCGAACAGCCGCTCAACCGTGTTCTTGATGTTGATGAAGCGGCGGCGTTCTTCCATGTCGCCCAGCGTGACAAGGATTTGCGCTATATCGAAGCCGAATTCGTGCGCCACCTGCTTGTAGGCATTCAAGAGAAGCGGTTGGCCGTAAGCGGCCGCGGCTTGCTTATCCAGAATGCCTGCTTCTTCGGGGGATTTGTTGATGGCGTTCAGCCCCAGCGCCACCGCGCCGGACGACATAAGAACCACTTCAACGCCCTGTTCCTTAAGGCGGGCGATATCGCTCATCAATCCGTGCATGAAGGCATACCGCAGGGTCAACTGCTGGCTGTGCGCGAGCAGGCTCGAGCCGATTTTGACGACGATACGCTTGGACATAGACACTGTAAAATCTCCTGTTCGGTCTTTCTCAGTCGGCCCCTGATATAGGGACCGGATCGCAATTTGGCCAGAAGTAATTTGAATTAAAATTAAAATGGAGATGAATTTGTTTTCGTAAAATCAGTATTTTATAAGTAAATATAACGGTTTATCTCGATTATTGCGTCAACATTCCTGACCTAATTAAAATTTAGCCTTGAAATTATCATTCGAATTCTAATATTTAGCCATGCCGAGCGACGGGCAGTGATGCCGCACCTGTTCGTGCGGCTGGTTTCTGTAATGCGGCAAAATG
>JABXIV010000037.1 GCA_013372925.1 Alphaproteobacteria bacterium | reverse complement strand
GGCATATCGGTGATCGGCGGTATGCAGCCGGACAAACTGGAAAGCTGTTTGCTGAAGGGCGATGACGATGGCTTGAGTTCGCGGTTTCTCTATTTCTGCCCCCGGCCTGCTGAACGGCAACGACCGATGCACAGTGCTGACCAGCGCTTGTTTGAGCGCTGGATGCGCAAGCTGGACGCTGTCAGCCATGATGTCGATGAGAATGGTAAGCCAATACCTCGGCATATCCGGCTTTCGGATGCGGGGATCGATGTCTTTCATCCCTGGTGGCAAGGCCTGTTGGAGCGGGACACATATAACGCCCGCATGAACGGTTGGTGGGGCAAATCTCAGGGCACTGCATCGCGTTTGGCCCTGGTGCTCGAATATCTGGCATGGGCTGTGTCGTCGGACGCGATGGAGCCTTTGGAGGTGCAGGCCGAAACGATGGAGAAAGCCATCAGCTTCATGGATACCTATGCCGGGCCAATGGCTGAGATCGCTCACGGTGCTGCGAGCCGAAGTGAAGCCGATGCCAATACGCTGAAGCTGGCGCGCTATATCCAGGAGCATGGCTTTCAGGAGTTCAGCGTCCGCGATCTGCAGCGGAGCGGTCCTATGCGGTCGTTGAAAGCACCTGAGATCAAAATGGCCTGCTTTAATTTGGTGGCCCATGGATGGCTCCAGGCGGCCCCTGTAAGACAAGGCGATACACCAGGCAAAAGCCAGGGCCGGTTTCTCGTCAATCCGGCCCTGTGACACGGCTGCGACATGTGACAATAGCGACAAAAGCCCCCGAATGAGCCCCTATTGTCGCTATTGTCACGGTGTCACCGAGATTTTGATTTTAAGGTGGCTAATGTTCTGTTCGCCAAGGGTATACCGAAGTGGAAATGTTTTTGTTTAGAAACTTCCGCTCAAAGTCTTTCTCATTCTGCTTAAATGCGCTTTTCAAAGCACCCTTGTGAATACGGTAGTGAATAAGCTTCTTTCTCGATAGCTCATCTGCCTTTTCATCTATTTCAGCAAAAGGATAAACCCAGCAGTGAGCGCGCCGATCTGCACATTTCGAAAACAGCACCCATGCCGCGTAGGCCTCCTCGCCAGTGGTTGCAGAAACAAACGCGTTCCACCAATGTTTGGCGCTAAATTCGGTAAGCTGGTTTTCGCGGGCTAAGTGTTGCATTATTTCGTCTGAGGAAATTGGCCGTCCCTCGCTAAGCTTCTGTCTATCTGGTTCACCATTATTTACTCTATAACCTCGTATTAGTGTGGAACGTAATCTGCGCCAATGTGTGGTACTTTCACTGTCTTTTGAGGCAAAATCATCGAACCAATCCTGTTGATTGTTTAGTGCCGCAGCCAAACTTAACTCAAACAGTTCTTCGTCCGTATTTGTGCAACTGATGTCGTAGAGATGTTTTATCAGTTTCGTGCGAAGTTCTTTGCATGCTACTCGAAATGCAATATGGACTAATTCATTGATCCTTGCTCTGCCATTGAATTGAACAAATTGATTCGCCAGTAGGGACATCCATAGATTTTCGCCAGCTTTGGGGTCTGCTGATAGGAGGGCTTCGCATAGACCAAGAAAAGCACCTTCTGATCTATTCAGGCGCGATCGCCATTCGTTGCTTTCCTCTGACATGCCGGATAACCACCTTTTGACTAAATCAGGGGCGGCTTCAATAACAGGTTGAAAATCAGTAGCTGCAAGATCTGCTAAGAATAGAGGAACTTCGGTTTTTTGTGCTTTCGCTACAGCAGCCTTTACCTGTCGAAGTACGGAAGTTCTAGCTTCCTGGTATCTTTCTTGGTCCGCGAGCAATTTCATTTCGTAGTATGGGTCGTCTTCATCGAGTGCCCCCAAGTCGGGAGTGATTTCATATGAAGCTGGGTATGTTTCTCGAGTTTCCAGCGACACTGATAGTTGAGCGCGAGGGTCCGCAGGTGGCACAGCGAATTTCATAAGCAGCGCGTCTATAATTTCAGCGGCTAGTCTCGTTTCGAAAGTCTGATTTCCCCTTACACTCACTGCTCTAAGGATAAGCCAAGGCGCGATTTTGGGTGCGATTTCTTCAAAGCTCATTTTTGAAGAAGCCTCTATCAGACATAATGAACCGATATGGCTTCGGCTGCGATCTTTTGCATTTTGCCAGCTCCACTCCGTCGATAGTAGCTGCTCTCCAAGGGCAGTTGGGGCCAAGGCATGCAGGAGTTCGTAAACTGAGGTTTGGCCGACAAAATTTTCATCATTTGCTAGGTCCAAAGCCCATTCCAATGTCTCCTTGGTTAGCTGATCCGATTGTAGCCAAAGCAAGTGGCATAAGTTGTGTGCTTGTGAGCCTCTATCACCCCCAAATCTTGCAATAAGGGCGTTTTGGGCGCCTGGATCTAGTGGCTTTAAGAAGTGCCCTAATTCTTGGAGAATGAACGGAGGGTTGGATTCAAGTATTTCTTCCGCTTGCTCTGTACCACAGAGGTCAAGGTATCGAAATGCATCAAAAAGCTGCCGAGTAGCCTCGCGACTATCACCGTCGGCGCTTGTATCTAAAACCTGATCTTTCAATTGCGTAATTGAGGGAAATGTTTCGGAGTCAACAATTAACAGTGCCTCCAATATTGAATTGGCAAGAAGTTGAGGAAGCGTACCGTCATCAATAACGAAACTTATTATCCCCCTTCGAAGGTGTTGGGCTAACTCCAACGGCAGTAGTCGAGCAAGGAGGAGCTTAATTTTTTCAAAATCAATACTCTCTCTGGTGTGATGTCTATTGGCGTCGGGGTAGGGCGCATTATAGCCCTCCAGAAATTCCAATAGTTCAGCCTTAAAGGTATCAGGCCAGTTAAATGTGGGCTCTGTTACAAATTTTATGGTTTTGTGAATTCTCCGCCAAAGCGGAATATTTTGATCGAGCAATACCTCTTGAGCATGCCTTCGTTCCAACGCGAAAAGACTTTCCCCCGGATTTGGGAGGTAGTCTTTTTCATAAGAAATACCACTTAGATTGGGGGTTATTTCTGTCGCGGCAAAACAGTCCTCAGAGTAACCTGCCAGCCAAAGGAGGCTACTTCTCGCTTGTGGCTGCAATTTGGGCTCAAGCTGTTCTTCAATCTTGCGTTCTCCAACCTCTTGAGCGCGTATCCTTATTGCTGCCGCGAACTCACCGGGATCAATGTTGTTTAAGTATTTGACCCAGATTAAGTCGCTCCAAATGTCCAGGTTTCCTGTCAGCGCGTGCACGATTGACGCGAGCTCAAAAAAGTCTACGAAGTGATGCAATGGGAAACTTTGGACGAGCGATGGGATTGCCCGGGAAACTTTGGTGTTTATTACAGCACTAACTTCAAAAAGGTTGCCCAAAATCTCTGCTGTGCATGGAACTGACTGTCCAAGGCGTTTCTCAAGCTTGTGATTGAAGCGCTCAGCAATATCTTTTGACTGCGCAGAAACTCCATATGGTTCCGAGTTAATTTTAGAGATCCAGGTACAGCAGAATTTGTTCAAGATTATCGCAGCTTCAGTATCATCAGGTGGGATCGCAATAATCGAATTTATTGCTAATGTTTCAGCAGTGCGGAACGGCGTCTCGGTCAGCGCATATATTGCTTCTAGTAAGGCGGTCGGAATCTCTTGGCCTAATGCTGTAATCTCTCGTCTGTGTGCCTCTTCAATATTTTGGGTTTGCAACCAACATAAGACCAATAACGACAGAATATCGTCTGCAATATTTTGTTTGTTTGCCAGCGCTATTGATACAGCTGCCCGCATAATTTCGCTGCGCTCATCAAGGCCAGCGATCGGGTCTAGCCATTGTTCAAGTGTCGCTGCCAAGCCTTCTCGGGGTTCATCACTTTGCTTTGTCAGGGTATTGAGCAAAGCCAAAGCCAAAGCATGAACGACTATGCTGGGCTCAAACTTGCGCTCTCCTAAGTTTTCGATAGATACGAAGTTGCTATCGACAATGGCGCTTAGCCGAGAATATGTCTTTGAGGGGGATAAAAGGGGGGATGAAATGGCATTCGCTATTGAAGATTCAGACGCATCTGTATCCCCTGTGTAGAATTGTTTAGCTGCTGTATTTAGCCATTCCCTCCATTCTTGTTCGCTAAAGTTGTCACCAGATTCCTGCCTGCATGCGCTTTTACCATATTCCCAGAGAATGCGGTGAAAAGTAATCTGCTCTGTCTTTTGAAGCTTACTTTTTAACGAAATCACGAGGCGAAAAATTCGTGGGTTGCATGCGAGTTTTAGGAGGTCTGTGCCAAGGTCTTTCCTATTAACACCGTGAAAGCCTAGGAGTTGGTCTATTTCGCCACCCTCCGATAAGTCAAAGTCGCCTATGTCTATTCGTTGCGGTGGGCGCACTAGTGTTTTTAGGCAATTAAGTCGATTTTCAAAATAGTGCGGCCTCGAACTTATAATGGTGCGGACGCGGCCCCAAAACGGTTCTGTTTCAAGGACCTGAAGTAGCTGACGCCAGTTTGTTGATGGATCTTGATTGAGGCCATCAAGAAGAATCAAGATCGTCGGCCCTTCGTCGTTTGGACGCTTTAGCAGGCGGTCCAAACGGGATCGCCAGAAAAGTTCACTTTGAACCCTGGTGATTTCCTGGATTTGGCGAGATATGAACTCTAGAATATCCAAATAACGAGGAAAGCCTCCGAATTCCGCTGCGCCTGACGGAACGAGAAGGGTAATGGGCATATCAGCTTTCTTTGAGTACATCCACTGCATCGCCGCCCATGTTTTGCCTGTTCCTTCCAGGCCTATCAGTGAAGCTGGGCCTGCTGTTTGACTTGGGATATTCCACCAATTGCTGAGTTTATCAGAGATAGGTTTTCTTTCGATGAGGTCAGGCTGGGTTGCTCCAGCAACATTTTGACCAAATTGGGACTGAGAGTAGGATCGATCGGTCCAAATTTGCTCTAAAAAGTTGTGCGATTTTTCTCTGATTGCCTGGTAGCCTAGCGCCCATTCTGATAGTTCAGCTTTCAGGTTTGCGAGACCTAATTTTTCGAAATTCTTTAGAGATTTAAATGGCTTGTCAAGATCGTTACCAATTATCTCTGAAGTGATTTTGGGATAGCTGATGCAAAGTGAGACAATGTAGGGGAGCGGGTAACTTTTCCAATCCAGGATTACTATTGGGAGCCCCTCTTGCTCGGCTTTGTTCAATAACGCGAGCTCAATTTGTTCGGGAACCTCTTGAGTTGCGACCAATATCCAAGCCTCCATAGCTGGATCTAGTCTGAGGGCTTGGTCTATTTCGCCTAGTAATTCTCTCTCATTTAGCTTGGTGTCCCCATATCGTTTGGTCTCAATACGTAGCCTTCTTCCCTTGCGCCCCGATGTTCCCGCATCTGCACCATGTTGGAAGCCTGATCGAGCAACCGCGATTGGAACCTCTAGTAACTGCGCCAGCAGTGCTGCGGAAAGCTCTTCCAGTTGGCGAGGTGTGACTATTGTTGAAAACGCTTTTTTAATCTTGGCAAGTGCGGCTTGCTGCTTTGCGTTTAGAGACACTGATCTCCCCCCCCCCACAATCGAATATGCAATTAGGTGTGAATATACTCTTTCAGATTGTGAAAATGAGGACAATAGAAATGACTAGGGTTAATTGTGGGGAGCAAGCCGTATTGATATGGCAGGCTATTCAACATGCATGAGCTTTAATTGAGAAAGGGGGCCTAGCAAAGCGTCCCTTGGGCCCTTGACCTTAACATTTGCCACTAGCGAACTTGCATTGTCATTTACACGCATATTGTAATTTGCGAGCCAGAACTCGATCCGATGCAACCCCTTTTCTAGCGGAACGCCGTTTGGGTCGGCAACGTACTCTCTGGGGCCGAATGAACTACTTGAGTTCCACGTATGTAGTATGTTCGAGACCGGCTTGTTATCAATCTTTAGCTCGGCATAGAAGCCAGCGTTCCAGCTTTCAACATTCAAATGCTTAGCTGATAGGGAAAAAACGTATTTGCCTGAGATTGGTATTTCAATCAGGCCCTTCCACAAAGTTCCAGTCGGCAACTTGTGGTATTCGTAGAGGGCGCCTATCTCATCAATTTTGCCACCACTAAAGCGCCCAAATGAAATG
The DNA here is from genome assembly GCA_013372925.1 of Alphaproteobacteria bacterium. GTDB lineage: Bacteria > Pseudomonadota > Alphaproteobacteria > Sphingomonadales > Kordiimonadaceae > Kordiimonas. The sequence goes on along the minus strand of JABXIV010000037.1, from coordinate 16,810 downwards.
GCGTCTACTGTTCGGCCAATTGGAAAATCATTCGGTTGCGGGAGAGAATCCGTTTTGAGTGGGCCAGACTTTAAAGCGAAATATTGGGCAATAAGGCCTTGGCTTAATCGAACTGAAGAGGTTGTTTTGGTGTCTATTGAAGCAAGCAAGGATTCCGTTATACTTACTTCCTGTTCCATATTTTCGTATGGATAATCGTTTTCCAAGGCAGATTGATAGTGATCTATGGTCTTTTGCAATTCTGTGTTGGCAACAATCTTCTGTTCAAGGTCATGCCTCAAGTCGTTGACCTGTTTTTCCCTGCGAGCGATTTCGGTAGCCGCATCTTTGAGTTCTTGAGAATGTTTGATCTGAGCAATTCTGAGCTGTTCCCCGGTTTCTTTGAGCTTTGATAGGGAATAGGATGCTCGCAATTTTTCCTTTTCAAGGTTTTGGTTCAGTTGTTCGATGTGGGTACGGTGTTTGATTTCTGCTTGGGATTGCTGAAGCTCTATATCTCTGATTTTATTTGATAAATTCTTGTTCTCCTCTTTGGTTTCATACAATTCGTTTGGTATCCAATATCTTTCGAGCACATTGATGGTCGCGTTGTAAGTGATGCCGACGAGAGCGAAGGCCGCACAAAGGCACACAACAACAGGGTGGTTTTGAACTCTTGCGCGCAACGATACCCAAGTGCTTTTGGTCGAATTTGGGGCGTTATCCGTAATATTCATTCTTAGTTTCCTTCGACCTCATTCTAATTCGCCATATTGAGCTTTTCGGATTGCCATTTCTTCATCGGCTCTCTGTTTTTCGCTTTTGGCTCTTTGTTCTAGTTGAGCAATTAGATTAGTAGCGAACCTAAGAATGTTAGCGTTATCGCTTTCCAGCCAGAGCTTTAAGCCTTCCGCTTTGCTCTGGTAAGCATTGCTCATGCCGTATTCGCCCATGACAACACCGTTCGCGGAAAGAGCGATTTCAACTTCAACTATAAGTTCGTCGTCGGAAGGGAGCTGAGCCACAATCTCCTGAGCAATTGGGTGTAAAAAGGCTTGGCCCTCATAGGCCCGCAGAACACAAATTACGAATTCAATATCGTCCCTTTTTCCTCCTCTAACGAGCGCGAAAAGCTCCTTTTCAAATTCGCCTTTAAAGGAGGGGTATATGTTGGAGAGAAAGTGAGCTTCGTTAAAAACGAAACTGCCGCGTCGTGTTTTTTCATACCAGCTGCGCGCCGCTGCAATTAACGCCGCATGATGCGGGGCCAGTGCTTCGCCGAGCTTGTAAAGTCGGAATGGAAGTGCCTCGTATTCCTTACGATCTCCAATCTCTTTTGCCTTTTCTATTCGATTAGAGAAATACTGCAGAACTTTCTCAGGGAACCTCTTCGCGATTGGAGCAAGGGTTTCTTCAGAATATGAATCAACTTTGTTTGCAAGAAGCTGGTTCGCTAAAAGGGCATCAATATCTGTGTCCTTCATGTGGGGTACCAATTTTCTGATATCTCTGCTCACCCAAATATTTCGGGGCCAGTTGCTTTCATTCAGGTCACTTAAAAGGGCTAGTGTTTCAGAGAAATAGCTCTCTACTAACTCATGATTTCCCTGATCAGTGAGGTGAGAGACGACGGAAATCATGACGGTAAGAGATTGTATGTCTTTGGTTTTTATCGTCGCAGTCCAGATTTCTCTCAGGAGATCTAGGTCTGGTTCGTCAATTGAAAGAAAGACCTTCGTGCACGAATACAGATTCAAGCCTTTATTAGCCCAGTCCTGCATTATTTTTTTTAGTCCTGACTGAGCTTGCGATGCCCAAAGTCCTCGCATGATCGCGATTTGTATTGGGGCCAATTTTTGATGATGCTTATCCAAGAATTCTAGCATCGCAACAGGCAGCTGTTGCGCGACCTTAGCTACAAAATCATACAGCAGTTGGTAGGTGGCCAAATCAGATCCATCGGCATCCATGTAGGAGAGGATGCGATTTGACCAATCTTCAAAATTGTCGGCATTAACAGTCTCTGCAAGGGCCTGCACTCTTGCTTCTCTTTCTTTCCCGCTCAGGTCTCGGGTGTAGCGCTCTTTCTTGTGTTGCCCCCAACTTCCAAAAATTCCTTCATAACCCACGAGATCGCGGTAATATTGATACTCCTTATTTAGGGAGATTGCTTTTTCAATCTCCAAGGCCGCAGCTTCGACATCAGGTGAGATCGCATGATAAAAAATCCAGAACGCGTCGTGCTCAATTTTCTGAACAATGGCGAGCGGCTCATAGTCTAACAGTTGCCTCATAAATGACAGCACTTGGACGGTGTTATTGGCAACCATTTGGATAACGTCATCCTCAGGTCTGCGCTGCGTATATAGCTGAGTGGCCTGTTGAAGCGTGTTCAGCAAGCGGGTTTTCCACGCCAGTGTTTCTTCTAGTGGATACTGACGTTCAGCGAGATTGATCGACCGAGCTCTCAGCTCGCCAACGGTGCCCAGTGCGGGAATGGAGGCGCTGGTGAGGGTGATCGTATCAGCTCCGCCCCTAGTGGCGTTAAGTGTGGAAGCCAGAAACTTGTCAAGGCAAGACTGAATGATCTCTGAGTGTTTGACTAACTGTTCATCAGTCATTTTTTCATAGAGGTCAATGAGAACAAGCTGCGGAGCTACTTCCACCCCTTCCATGAAAACTGCGTCTAGGTCTAATGCTGCGATTTGCTCAAGCTCTGAGCCTATTGCTGCAAGAAGTCTTTTACTTTCGACGTTAAGTAAGGTGACAAGCTTTTGACAGACTGCTTCAGAATTTAGATATTTTAGGCGTCCAAGCACGTGAGTTGCTCGAACTTGCAAGGTTACATTATCGAGATTTGGATTATCCAGGTCGAAATGAAGCGGCATACGACCTTCGTTTGCTGTGACCTCTATGTCTGACATTCTATCAATGAATGTCGTCAGGCTTTCGGCTGCTTCTTCAGGAAACTGAAATACGAATGCTTTTAGCAGTTCAAGCGCTTCTTCGAGCTCAAAATACTTGGTTTCAGATTGGAAAATCCCTCTGATCCGGTCATGCTCGGACTTTAGCAATTTCTCCGCAGCTTCGCCGCGAGTGTGAGCTAGCTTGGATAGGACTGCATATTTTTCTTCGGTATTCATCTAGTTCTCTCCACCGAGGAATTTGGCTGCGTCCTCCACGCGATCAGAACCGGTAGCCTCGATTAGCGCATTGTCAATTGGCAGGACAGCGGTTCCGATTACTCGGACAATGTTCTTAAGTTCCAACCGCTCAATGTGGTTGACGACCAACGCGTCTTCAGCATCTGGCATAATCAACTTTACCGCAGTTACAATGTCGGGCTTGTACCGACGGCTCGTCCAGTGAAGGACGCTCAAAATGACTTCCATCAGCTTGCGCCCTTCCCCTTCAATGTCGTCGAGACGGGCAATCGCGTTGTTGTTAACTGCTGGCTGAGGTGTAGGCGGGCCCAATTCTTCAGCAGCTTCTTCTGACTGGGCCATCTGAATTTCCGCTACTCGAGTTTTAAGGTCGTCCAACAGAAGCAAGAGTTGGGAGTGGTCACTTCCCGGAGCGGAATAGCTAAGAATTGTCACGTTGTAATTGTTCAGCCAGTATCTGCGTGTTTCAGCTGAGGCATTGGCCATGATAGCATACATTTCAACGCCAGCGCTGCCGTAGGTTTCGGTGGCCCAATCCAAAAGAGCGGAGAAGTCCGGGTCACGCAGGCCAAATCCTAAAAGAACGATTGGCCTGGTTTCCAGAAGAGCTTTGAAAGCGCTATAAGCACCAGCATTAGAGTTCGTCAGTTTCGCGTAATTGCGCCTGGAAAGTACAATGCTTTCAGGGATGCTGATATCGCCGTGCACTTTGTAAATAAAGTCGCGTGTCCCAGCCATCTTGAGCCTGCCAAACTCCCCTTGGCTTACATTGCTATATACATTGGGGGGATCCAAGTCAGGGGAAGCTTCAAATGTCTGTTCCAGCAAGTTGTCGTAATTTGTTGTCAGAAAGCAGGTTGGCCCTAGAGCGACAATCAGTTCGTGAATTTCTTGTGGTTCTGCATTTTGGAACGAAGGCTGAGTAGCAAAAAACTGGTTGCGTTGCTCGGAGGTGATGCTTTCTTCAAGTCTGTCGGCGGCCAGCAGAAGGTCTGCCGGGTTCTCGCTAGCGATGAGGTCAAGGGTCTCGTCTGAAACAGGCTTATGCTTATCGCAGTAGCCTGCAAATGCTAGGAGCAAGTCATTCCATCCAACAATTCCAGCGGATGCGGATATGCCAGAGCCGATGAACAACACAGTTTCATCTTCTGCGAGAGCAGCAGCGATTTCCGCAATTGCGGCGTGGTGCTCGTCCTCTCCTATCATATAGGTGTGGCCTCCCCCAAGGCAAAGATGAAACGTCAATGATTCAAGACTTTAGTGGGTTTGAATTTTGGGGGCAACCATCATGGGGGAATTGGAAAGCGCATTTTACAGCCATTTGTTTCCAGAATGTTTCCAGAAAACAAATGTTTCCAGAATTCCGAAATGTGATGCGCTGTAAACTATTGAAAAATAAGGGGAAAGTGGTGCCGGCACCAAGATTCGAACTCGGGACCTGATGATTACAAATCAACTGCTCTACCAACTGAGCTATACCGGCACTTTCCAGCGTGCGCCGTGGTGGCGCTACGTCCGTGGGCGCATCTTCTAGCATAAAAAAAAATCAGTGCAACCCCATTTTAACAAAAGAATCTCACTCACGCGCATTTTTTATGGAAAACCGCAGGTTTCTGCCTTGTGGCGCGCGGGCGGGGAGGCTAGCCTGCCCATGATTTTGTGAAAATAGGGGCCCTTTGGGTGCATTTTTTTGACGACAGAAAAGACCTCGCCTCACAGGGGCTGACGCTTCAGGCGGTGTTCGACCTTTCCGCCATGCCGGATGCGTTGAAAACATGGCTGCAGGGCGCAGTGAAAGATGCATCCGGCTACACCCAGCTGATTCTGTTGGGCCATGGTGGCACTGCGCTGTGGCAGGCCATGGAGGCTGCGGGTGCCCGGGGGAATGTGTGGGGGAATGCCGGGGGTGATGACCCGGTGGACAGTTTCAGCCGCAAGGTGGTTACGCGCTATCTTGAAGAAAGCCCCCACTGCCGGGGCCACCGATTCCTTTTCCCCCTTGAAGACTATGCCGCGCCCCTGATGGCGCTGGGCGCACACGCGGGCTGGCACCACCCATCGCCCTTTATGGTGGGAATCAACAAGGCGTGGGGAAGCTGGTTTGCCTATCGGGCACTGGTGCTCACAGACAGCGATTTTACTGCTACAAAGCCTGAAGTGTGGGGCTCTCCCTGCGTTTCCTGCGCAGACAAGCCCTGCATGGGCGCGTGCCCGGCGGGGGCTGTGGCGCACGCGGGCTTTAGGGCCGAAAGCTGTTTCGCCCACAGGTTAACGCCCGCATCATCCTGCGCCGAAACCTGCCATGCGCGCACCGCGTGCCCCGTGGGGGCAGCGCACCGGTACAGTGAGGCACAGATGCGCTATCACTATGGCCGATCGTTTGAAAGCCTGAAGGTATATGCGCAGGATCAGGCGAAAACCGGCTAAGGGGTGATAAGGAAAGCATTTTCCTTCGCGCAAAGCTTCTGTATGATGGCTGTGAAACTGCGGTACAGGGTGCACGGGGGACGGCGCACCAGACACGCAGGCAGGGAGCATTAAAGGGCTATGTCGTTCATCAAATCCATTTTCCGGCCGCGGTCGATCCCGGCGAAGGGTTTCATTCTGGCGCTTTTGTTCGGGCTGGTTGCTGCGTCATACCTTGGGTATCTGCATCCAGTTGAAGATTTGCTCGACAACGAAAAGCTTACCTTCCGTTTCCTTGAATTCGCCATTTCGCCTTACAAGCTTCTGAAGGCGCTTGTGGTGATCGTTGTGTTCATGTGGCTGGCGTCGTTCGTTTCTGACCAGCTTGAAAAGCGTGTCAGCAAGCTGAGGCATGTTCGGTCCAGCAATCGGGAGCTTCTGTCGAAGGCCGGTACGCTGCTAGTTTACTTTATGGCCACGGTTATCGCGCTTGATATCATGGGGATCGACCTTACGGCGTTGACGGTGATCGGTGGTGCGGTTGGTATCGGTATCGGCTTTGGCCTGCAGAAAATCACGTCGAACTTCATCAGCGGCATCATCCTGCTTGCGGAAAAATCCGTGGAAATGGATGACCTTGTGGAACTGTCTGACGGCACGCAAGGCTTTGTGCGCCACGCGGGGGCCCGTTATACGCTGATCGAAACATTCGACGGCAAGGAAGTGATGGTGCCCAATGAGGATTTCATCACCAACCGCGTGATCAACTGGACCCTGACCAATACCAAAGGCCGGGTAGAAGTGCTGGTTGGTGTTTCCTACGGTTCTGACCTTGATCTGGTGAAGAATATCCTGCTTGAGGCCGCATTGGAGCATCCGCGCTGCGCCGAAGAACCCAAGCCGCAGTGCTTCCTTGATGCATTCGGTGACAGTTCGATCAATTTCAGCCTGTATTTCTGGGTGGATGACGTGACAGAAGGCCGCCGCGAACCCAAAAGCGACGTTCAGTTTGCTATCTGGCGCAAGTTCCAGGATGCGGGCGTGGAAATTCCGTTCCCGCAGCGCGACCTGCATATCAAAAGCGGGTTGCTGCCTGAAGGCGCAGGAAGCACCGGGGGGCAGGCATGACCGACTTTATGATGCACCAGCGTTTTCTTGACCCGGCCCTGAACGGGGACAGCCAGGGCGATGCTGCCGCTGATCCTGTATGGCTGCATGTGAATGTGGCCGAGGAGGGCGCGGCCAAACGCCTGCTTGACCAAGCTCCGTATCTGGATAGCACCGTCGCCGGCATACTGTGCGCGCCGGATACGCGCCCGCACGTTGAGGATTTCGGCAAGGAATATCTGATCATTCTGCGCGGCATGAACCTGAACCCGCAGGCGGATGCGGATGACATGGTCTCGCTTCGGATATGGTGCGACGGCACACGCGTGGTCAGCGCCGAGCGCCGCCCGGTGATGGCGGTTCGCAAGCAGCTTGAAAAGATGGAAGACAGCACAGGCCCCATGTCAGCCGCCGAGGTTGTGGTGGGGCTTGCGGTATATCTGATTGAGAATATGGGCGGCCCGATTGATGGCCTGCTGGAAAAGATTGATGCGCTTGAAATCGAAGCGCTTGAAGGCAAGCCGGGTGACCTGCGCAGCCGGATCAACCACCTGCGCGAACAGGTGCTTTATATCCGGCGGTATCTGGTGCCGATGAAACAGGCAGTGGCGCAACTGCAATCCCTGGCACAGGAGTGGGGCGCAGAAAAGGCTGCACGGCGCCTGCGGCAGGCCAGCGACCATCTGGCCCGCCATATTGAGGATCTGGACGCCGCGCGCGACCAGCTTCAGTTCCAGCACGAAGAAATGGTTGCCGCCATTTCAGATCGGCTGAACCGCAATATGTATACGCTTTCCATCGTGGCAGCGATTTTCCTGCCGCTTGGCTTTCTTACCGGGCTTTTGGGCATCAATGTGGGCGGCATGCCCGGCGCGGATGATGGCACCGCTTTCTGGTGGGTTGCTGGTGGTTGCGCCACGATTGCCGTGCTGCAGCTTCTGTATTTCAGGCGCGGTGGCTGGTTCTAGGCAGGCGATCGTTGCACGGCGTGCCGATTCCCGTTAAACCCATACGCGACTGTGATTGTGAGCGAGCGACCCATGAGCGATTATGACGATATCCTGATCTCGATCCGCCGGATTACCCGTGCGATTGACCTGCAATCCAAACAACTGGTGAAGCAAACCGGCCTGACGGCACCGCAGTTGATTGTGATGATGGCAATTCGCAAGGCGGGCATGGCATCGCCCAGCGTGGTGGCGCGCGAAGTGGCGCTCAGCCAGGCGACAATCACGTCCATCCTGGATCGGCTTGAAAAAGGCGGTCTTGTGCGGCGTGAACGCAGCGATACAGACAAACGTATCGTTTATGCCTGCCTGACAACCGATGGCCAGAAACGGTTGGAAGAAGCGCCGGAGCTTTTGCAGGCAGGCTTCCTGCGCAAATACCGCAAGCTGGAGGATTGGGAGCGCACCATGCTTGTTTCTTCCCTGCAGCGCGTGGCGGCAATGATGGACGCCGAAGACCTAGACGCCTCACCAATCCTCGAACTGGGTGACATTACCAAGCCGGAGGCTTAGGGCAGGTCTGCCCCAAGCTTGTTTTCATCGATTGTGATAGTTCGTTTCAGGTGGCGCGCCAGCTTTTCGCTAAGGCTTTTATCCATGCGCCCCTGCAGGTGATCGGCGAGCGCTTTTTCTATCATATATAGATAGGCTTCCCGCTGAATTTCCTGATTGGGGCTGTGGCCCGCTGATGGTTCCTCGATCAGGGTGATGGCCTTGCCGCCCTCGCGCAGGCGCAGGGCATAGTCCCTGACATTCAGCACCGATACTTTCGGGTCTTTGCCGCCTGCCCATATGTAGAGCGGTTGTGAAACCTGCTCCCAGTGTGCGTCGGGGGACTGGCTTCTAATACGCTTCACATCGGCCGCGTCATCAAGATCGACAGTCAGCTTCTTGAAATGCTCCAGCCGCATCTTGAATTCTGGCGACCGCTCCCTTGTGCTGAAGTATTTGAGTGACTTTGAAAGGTCTACCGGCGGGGCGCCTGCGATCCCTACTTGGAACAGGTCCGGCGTGAAAGACAAGGCGCCCAGCGTGGAAAAACCGCCGAAGGAATGGCCAAAGACTGCCAGTTTGTCAGCATTCCCCACCCCGCGGGACAGGACATAGTTCAGGCCGTCTATCATGTCTTGCTGCACGCGACCGTCGCCAAAATCACGGTTGGCGCTGAGCGTATAGTCTTTGCCGAACCCGGTAGAGGCGCGGTAGTTGGGCTCAAATACGGCATAGCCGCGATTGGCCAGGAACTGGGCCTGTGTATGCCAGGCGCCATCGGTGCGGGTCCAGGGGCCGCCGTGCGGCATCAGGATTAGGGGCACAGTGGCGGGGTCGTGGCCGAGGGGCAGGGTGACATATCCTTGTTGGCGCATGCCGTCACTCACCCTATACCACACCGGAATGCGCGGGGCGGACGCCTGGTTGATGCCTGCAAGCTCGGCGGGCTCACGTTGGGCCAGAATATCCGCGAGTGGACGGACAAACTGACCGGTTTCCGGCGTATAGACGCTGATGTCCGGGCGCATGCCTGTGGCATCCACCACAAGCCAGCGAGACAGATCACCGCTCGCGCGCAAGAAAAGCTGTTTGGCGGATGATGCGGATTGCAGGTGTTTCAGGGCCGAGTAGCCATCCGCAGTCAGTCCATAAAAGGCTGTATGGTCATTTTTGTACCCTGTGGCGGCCGGGGTGTTCGTGTCATGGTTCATGATTACCCATTCAAGGTCAAAGGTGCCAGTGGGATCACGATGGATAAGGGTGGCTTCGCCCGTTGAGGCATCCACACCATAGAGGCCAACAAGGTCTTCGCCGAATGCGCCCATCATAAACAGGTTGTCGCTATCGCTGCTGAAACCGATCAGGCGGCAGCGGGTGCCAAGGTCACAGTCCAGTAGGTGTTTTTCCCCACTGCTATCGAGGCGGACCAGTTCGGTTACCATTCCCTTGATCCGCACGACAAAGAAAGAGTCGCCAGGGCCACTGGGCAGGAATTCGCCCACATATTGGCTGGAGGAAAACAGGTGCGATTTCTCGCCTTCAGGGGTGATGCGGAAAAAGTCGTGGCCCTGTTTGTCGGCTGTCTGGGTGGAAACCAGCGCGGCATGCGGGTGGGTCGGGTCTATGCCATAGAATAGTTCATCTGCTTCATTATCCAGATTGACAAGAAAGGCGGGTGCTTCTGGCGCATGCAGTGAGACGACTGCAATGCCCTGGGTTGATTCAAGAAACAGGAACCGGCTGTCGGCAGACCAGAAAAACTGGTCCACCATCTTGCTGGCGAAAAGCCGGGAATGGCGGTTTCGTGTGATGTCATACAGCCACAGTTCGCTGATGGTGCCGCGCTGCAGGCTGTAGGCAAGGCTATTGCCGTCAGGCGCCATGCGAACATATTTCAGCGCGGCCCTGCGGGCGATGGCTTCGCGGGGCCAAAGGGGTGCCTCGTCCCGCTGTTTTACAAATGCGATCGCATCATCAAGGGCATCAGCTTCGGCGCGGTCAGGGGCGGCAAGAAGGCCGCAGGAGGCCAGCAACAGGGCGCACGTCACCTGTTTGCGCGCTTTCGTGAAAAAAGGCGTCATGATGTATTCCAATATCTTCGCTGTTATTTTTGTTGCGTGAGAGGCCCGCCGGAAAAGGGCCCCTCGTTTTGCTTAACGTATCTAGGCTTCGTGTGGCTCAGGCCGCAATGGGTTCATCAGGAAGAAGGCCACCAGCGCCGGCAGGCTGAGGATAGCGCACAAGAGAACCCATGTGATGGTTTGTGCGCGATCCAAACGATGCCTGCGGCACATGAGGAAGGCGGCAAAGGCCGACACAGCCATCAATATACCGGCGATCCAGTAGATTTCCTTCGGGTAGCTTCTGCCCAGAATTTCGCCCGGTGTCAGGTAATCCCAACGATGGGGCTCAAGGGCTGAGAAGTAAGCGTTGTCTGCGATATGCAGCACCGGCGACACCATTTCCATATAGTGGCGAATCCAGGCCGGGTGCTTTTGCTTGCTGAAGTGGCGTTCGAAGATTGTCTCATTTTCACCGCCCAGCTTGGCGTGGAGGACCACGGTGCCTGGTTGGTCGAAACCAAAGAGATTGTTGCCGCGATAGAGGAACAAATACCCGTCTACCAGGCGATAAGTATCGATGTAGGCGAAGCCTTCCGTTGGTACTGGGTGGGTCACTTCATACTCAGGCTCAAAGGCATCATAGTCATTTTGCAGGACACGGGGATCAAACAGCAAGGTGCGTTTGTTGGTAACAAGCGCCACATAGTGTTCGCCAATCTCAGGGCGCGTAATATAGCGTTCCCCTTCGGGCAACTGATGTTTGATATCCAGGCGGCGTTCCTTGAAGTCGATCCGGTAGATCGTGTTTTGGGTGGTCAGGAAACCGCGGCCAGCAAGGCGTGGAATTTCAGTAAACCGGTCTGCGTTTTCAGCGCGGGAAACGCTGTCAATGAAGCCCCGCATGCCGATCGCACCAAGGGGCTCTTTCCTTGTTTGCGAATAGCCAACCAGCAGCATGTCATCGTGCGAGAACTGCCAGATGCTATTGGTTTCCGGGTCTGTGATGGCATATTGCGCATCCAGTGTATGAAGCTGGCTGCGGCGGGGCAGGTCATTCCATTCCCGGGCACCGATGTAGCCAAAATCTGCCAGCTCTGCCTGCTTGATATAATAGTTGGCGCGTGGGTGGGTGCTGCCTTCCAGCGCATAGGCGATTTGCTGCGGCGCATCCAGCGACCAGAGATAGCTTACCGATCCATCCACGGGATGATCATCAGGGTGATTTCCCATGATGAGGAGGGGCAGGTGATAATAGATGGTGGTAGACAGCGCGAGCCCGTATGTCATGGCATAGCTCATGGGGATTGCCATCAGCACAATGGCCCATGGGCGTTTCACATAAGTGCTGAGGTCAGGCTTGAAGCTGATCAGATTGAGAGCAAAAAGCACGGCAATAGCAACGATCATGGGGGCATATTGCAGAAAATTATTCTGTGGCTTTGGATGCATCAACAACAGAAGAAGTATGGCCAGCAGGATCGATCCCTTGCTTGGGTTAAGGGCCGTGAGCGTGCCAACCAGATAGCTTGTGAGGCAGCAAAGCAGCAGAAACAGCATGTAGCCATAGTGCCGCATATCGACCACGGTTTCCGAGAAGGCATCAATGCCGCCTACCATGATCAGCCACGGCACGACAATGACCATGCCGATCACCGTTGCACCCGCAAGCGCGAGGCCTGTGTAAATCTGGTGTGGGGCAAGCGGGCGGTGGATCAGGTATGTCCAGTGGTTGTTGCGCCGGTGCAGCATCATTTGCACGAAACCAAAGACCAAAGCGCCACCGATCAGGATCATGTAGGTGACCGCGGTTTGGGCCTCGTTGGCTTGCAGGAATGGCTTCAGCTTCGCAAGGAAGCCATAGCCCGCGAGGAGCGCGACCGTGGCCAGCATGGCCCATTTCCGGTAGCGCAGGAATTCGCTTTTATAAATTTCAAACATGGGTGTTCTCTCAAACTCGGCTGTCGGGTGTGTTATGGTTTTTTGTAAGAAACGCGTTGACGGCGCGTTCCAGATTGACCGCGTTCCGGGCCACCGTGCGGGCGCCGTTCTGCTTCAGATACTGGCCGAAATCATCGCCCTGATCGGCCACCAGAATATGGTGGTTGCCGTCGATGGTGCGGTGGGTCAGGTAACCGGGGATGGTGTTTTTGGCGGGCAAGCCATTGGCGAAATCACCAACCCAGTATGAAACACGTGCAACAAATTCGTCGGGAGAGCTGTTGTTCTTCAGCATGCCCTTTTCCATGACGATCAGCTGGTCTGCGACGCGCTCGATCTCTTCCATCTGGTGCGAGCAATAGATGATTGTGGTGTTGGCTTCTCTTTCCGTGAACATCAGTGCTTCAAGGAAAGACTGGCGCGCCACCACATCAAGGCCCAGTGTCGGCTCATCCAGGATCAGCACGTCTGGGGCTTGCGCCAATGCCATGGCTAGGTTGAGCCCAGCCCGTTCCCCGCGCGACAGGCCAGCCACTTTTTGTTCGGGGTCTACATCGAAATAGCCAATAACCTCATCGTGGATCGACTGGTTCCATTGTGGATAGAAGCTTTTCTGTTGTGCCGTGATTTGCCGCGCCTTCATCCAGAGCGGCAGCGTATGTTCTTCATTCACATAGCCAACCCGGCCGCGCACTTCAGGCGCCAGCATGCGGCTGTCCTGCCCTAGAAGGCGCGCGCTGCCGCTGGTTGGGGTTGTGATCCCGAGAAGCATACGAAACAGGGTGGATTTGCCAGCGCCGTTTGACCCGACGATGGCATGAATGCCGCCTTGCTGGATTTCCAGCGTGAAATCCTTCAGCGCTGTTTTCTTGCCGTACCGTTTGGTCAGGCCGTGGGTTTCGATGCAGGTTTGCATTGTTGTTATCCTCAGTCCTTGTCGCTGGCGCTGTTTGCGCCTTGTAGTTTGGTGAGCGCCTTCTCAACTTCTGTCAGGACGTCCCCGGCCTCGAATTCCAGGTAGGCCACTTCGTTGACGAAGGCATTCACCGCTGTTGTCAGTCTTTTCTTTTGTTCTTCCTCGCTAAGAAGCTGTCGTGGCTCGGACACAAAAAGCCCCAGCCCCTGGCGGGGTTCCACCAGGCCCTGCGCAGTCAGTTCACCATATGCCTTGGCAACCGTGTTGGCGTTGATCATCAGTTGCATGGCAAGCCCCCTTACACTGGGAAGCTTGGCACCTTGCGGCAGGTTGCCGGTGGCGATTTCCATGCGGATACCGTCAACAATCTGTTTGAAGATCGGCCTGGCATCGCCGGTGACGATCTGAATATTTATGGTTCCTGTCATATCATCTCGAATCAACTGTACTGCGTGTAGTAGTACAGTGCATACACTGTTCTACGCGTCAAGGGGCAGTATTTAACGTTTTGTATTCATTGGTGAAAATTTGATGGTGGGTCGAGAGGTCGTATGCCGACTCCCGATCTCTCAGCATATTTCGGACACAGAAATCTATGCATGCGGCCAAGAAAACGTCACTTGATTTTAAGTTAGCTATATAGCAATTTAACTATATGAAAAATGATCCCCATATGGAAAAGGCGCTCAAGGCGCTGGCGAATGACAAGCGGCTTCTGGTGCTGGAACTGCTTAAGGACCCGGTTGGTAATTTCCCGCCGCAGGTGGATGGTGACCTGATCGAGGACGGTGTCTGCTCAAACTGGCTGACGGAAAAGATGGGGGTGGCCCAGCCAACCGCCACGCGGCACCTGAAGGTGCTGACAGAGGCCGGCCTGATCATTCCCACACGAAAAAAAGGCTGGGTATTTTACCGCAGGGATGAAGCCGCGATCGGGGCCCTGAAAAAACTGTTTTGCGAGGAAGTTTAAGATGTCCGAAGATTATGATCGCCCGCTGGCGCTTGCGCACACACATGCGACCCAATATTTGCGCGAGATAGAAAACAGCCCTGTGTATCCACGACCAGATGCCATCGCAGCCCTTGAAGCCTTTGATGAACCGCTGCCACTGCATGGGTCAGCAGACCAGGAAACGCTTGATCTGTTGCACGGCAAGGGCAGTGCCGCCACAGTTGCCTCGATGGGCAGCCGTTATTTCGGCTTTGTCGTGGGTGGTGCGCTGCCTGTAACCGTTGGTGCCAACTGGATCGCCACAGCGTGGGATCAAACGCCGTCATCCTTCATCAGTTCGCCTACCTGTGTGAAGCTTGAAGAAATAGCTGGCCGCTGGTTGCGTGAACTGCTTGCTTTGCCAGAGCATACAGGTGTTGGCATGACAACGGGGGCCACCATGGCCAATTTCACGGCGCTTGCTGCCGCCCGGCATGCGCTGCTGGCGCGGGCCGGCTGGAACGTTGAAGAACAGGGCCTTTATGGCGCGCCCGAGATCAAGGTGATTGTGTCAGACGAAGTGCATGTCACGGTGGAAAAGGCGCTGTCGATGCTTGGTTTCGGCAAAAAGCGCGTTACCCGCGTGCCGACAGATGACAACGGCGCCATGCGCTTCGATGGTGTGCCAGGCCTGGATGACATGACGCTGATCTGCACACAGGCGGGGAATGTGAATTCTGGCGCGATTGACCCTATCGGTGCGATTGCCCGTAAGGCGGCCGGCGCCGGCGCGTGGGTGCATGTGGATGGCGCTTTTGGCCTTTGGGGCCGCTTGCTTGCCCGCCGCGAAGCTGACTTTCAAGATGTTGAACTGGCCGACAGTGTGGTGGTGGATGCGCACAAGTGGCTGAACACGCCGTATGATTGCGGCATCGTGATGACCCGTCATGCAGAAGCCCTGCAGGGGGCGATGGGCACGGTTGCGCCTTACCTGAAGGAAGAAAAGAAGGGTGAGCCCAAGGATATGGGGCCTGAGTTTTCCCGCCGGGCCCGCGGCGTTGAAGTGTGGGCCGCGCTTCGGAGCCTGGGGCACGCGGGGCTGAAGAGTATGATCGGGCGATGCTGCGACCATGCCCAGGTGTTTGCAGACGGGCTTCGCGCGCAGGGCTTTGAAATCCTGAACGATGTGGTGCTCAATCAGGTTGTTGCCACAATCGGCACACCTGAACAAATTGCTGAAATTCGCCGCCTTGTAGAGGTTTCGGGCGAGTGCTGGTTCGGTTCAACCTTCTGGAAGGGCTGGGATGCCGTGCGTATCAGCGTGTCAAGCTGGCGCACGACGGAAGAAGATGTTGAGCGGTCCCTCGCGGCGATTGCGGAAGCCAGGCGGCAAGTGATGGGCGACTAGCCAGCCATGTTTTCGGGCATCCACCAGCAGATGCCTTTTGCTGTTACACGCGCACCGATCCGTTTGTAGAAGCGGATCGCGTCCTCGTTACCGGCAATGACTTCCCATTTAATGGCTGCATTTTCAGCCTTGGCCTTGGTGCCGAGCGCCTGCAAAAGCTTGCCCCCGATGCCCAGCCCACGGGAAGAAGGCGATACAAACAGGTCATCCAAAAGGAAGATGGTGCTGTTGCTCCAGATATGGAAACGGCGCATATAAGTTGCCACGCCCACAATGCCGCCATCCAGTTCTGCGACCATAAAACCCAGTTTGGGCGGGGTGGAGAAGGCTGCTTCTTCAAACGCGGCGGCATCGATCCTGAAGTCGGCTTCCGCCTCTTCATACACGGATAGTGCCTGCATAAGGGCGTGGGCCTGCTTGGCGTCTTGCGGTGTGCCGTCTCGTATCGTCAATGCCATCTTCGGCCCCATAGGTAAGAAGGGCGACCCTTGGGCCGCCCTTCAGTGTGTTAGATGTCTTTGAAGAAGTCGTTGCCCTTGTCGTCCCCCCCGATAAAGGCCGGGAAGTCTTCCACTTCGATCTTCCAAACGGCTTCCATGCCAAGATCTTCAAAATCGAGCACTTCAACCTTGCGGATATTGTCCTGCGCGAGTGCCGCCGCCGGGCCACCGATCGAACCAAGATAGAAACCGCCATTTTCATGGCAGGCTTTGGTTACGTCGCGGGATCGATTGCCTTTCGCAAGGCTGATCATGCTGCCGCCCAGTTTCTGGAACGGGCCTACATAGCTGTCCATCCGGCCTGCGGTGGTTGGCCCGAACGAACCAGAGGCATAGCCTTCAGGCGTTTTCGCAGGGCCCGCATAATAGATGATGTGATCCTTGAAGTAGGACGGCATTTCGGCGCCATCCTCGATCATCTTCTGGATACGGGCGTGGGCCAGATCGCGCGCCACAACGATGGTACCCGTAAGGCTCAGGCGTGTCTTGATCGGATACTGAGTCAATTCCGCCAGAATGTCAGCCATCGGGCGGTTCAGGTCAACCTTCACCACTTCGTCAGACAGGTGCTCTTCTTTTACTTCAGGCTGATATTTGGCCGGATCGGTTTCAAGCTGCTCAAGGAAGATACCGTCTTTGGTGATCTTGGCTTTTGCCTGACGGTCCGCCGAACAGGAAACCCCGATGCCCACAGGCAGGCTTGCGCCGTGGCGCGGCAGGCGGATCACCCGCACATCATGACAGAAGTATTTGCCGCCAAACTGTGCGCCAATGCCCAGGTTCTGGGTCATCTTGTGGATCTGCTGCTCCATGTCCACATCGCGGAAGGCGCGGCCGCTTTCATCACCGGTGGTTGGCAGATTGTCATAGTAGCGCGCAGAAGCCTTCTTCACCGTTGC
>JABXIV010000272.1 GCA_013372925.1 Alphaproteobacteria bacterium | reverse complement strand
GCCATGCAGGCCTCCTGAAAGCGGGAAAGGGGAATGGGGCCGGCTGCGCTGCAATCGCCAGCACACAGGCCCCTGTTGCGGGTCGTTGATCAACATCATGGCTATAATAATTACGTTATTCGTAATTTATTTCAAGCACCATCTGAAAAAAGTGCGTGACATTTTTTACATTTTTCGTAATATTGTTCTTGACATGCCAAAACAAGACTGGATACGGGCGGCCCTGAAGGACCGCGGCTTCAAGCTGAAGGACGTTGCGGAGACATTGAAAATCCCCGCACCGCGTGTGACCGATATTTTAAAAGGCGCAAGGGGCGTTCAGTCGCACGAGGTGATGCCACTGGCCAAAATGCTGGGCATGAACGCACCCTCGCTTCTGGAAAGCCTGAAGGTGGGCGAACGACGCGCCATTCAATCTACTGAAGCTGACCGCCTGCCGGTTCTTGGGTGCCTTTCGGGCGGCGGCCTGGTTGCCCCCGCCCCCACTGACCTGGGTTTCGACAGTGTTCCCCTGCCCCCGGATGCGGCAACGGGCGAAGGCCTATATTGTTTCGTGATGGGCGATGGCTCCATGGCGCGGGAAATCCCGGCTGGCAGCCTTGTTATCGCGGCTGACCCCAAACAGCATTACGCCCCGATCGTGCCCGGCAGCCTGCTGCTGCTGGATATAGGGGACAGCAAGAAAACCCTGCGACAATACACCAAAACCGACAGCGGGGAAGACTGGCTGGTACCCCTGCCGGAAACGCCAAACCCGGATTTCGCAAGCTGGCGGTTCAGCCTGTTGTCAGACCTGATGCCCACAGGCGGTGACAGCGGCCCCATGCTGCGCCCTGATGATGTGATCGCCACCGTTATGTGGGTGCACCAGCGCCGCACACCCAAACCTGCGACCTGATCCTTCTTTCTGAAATTCACGAATTATGCCCCCAGCGCACGCCCGGTGCCGTTGAACCGCAGCCGCTGGTTGGCGCACCCGTATGCCAATTTCGATTTTCGTTATTTTCGATCTTGACGAATAATTACGTTTATCGTAATTTAATTTCACCGAGACCGACGAACACGGTGGGTGAACGGTTCGCACCGCGAGCCGTAAATCCCCGGCAGGGTGCAGGCTTTCCCTCCCCCAAAGTGCCTGTTCCCCCGCGGTTATGGTGACACGCTGGCCCCTAGGCCATGCCCGCCATATCCCCACTATGTCGCCCGGTCAGAGGCATCCCACAGGCCGCGCGCTCAAGCCGGCACGGGATAAACACTGCACGGCATCTCCCCGCCTGTCCGCGCTGCCCCCGGGCGTGGCGTGCGGAGATGCCCCGCAGACAGCCCAAGCGCCCTTCGACCCCTTCGGGCATAAATTTCGCGGGCAGGATTCCCAAAAACCGCGCCCCACTCGTTATAGCATCAGACACTTGCCGGTCAGGCTGCGGCACCCCTTGTTTTCCGCCGCACCCGAAGGTGCATGGTCTGCTGATTGCCAAGCACGCTCCTCCCACCCCTTTGGAGGCGGCAATCGGCCCGGCCCTTCGCGAGAGCCTCGGGAACTGACCGTTGGCCGGGATGAAGCGGTAACCCATCCGACACCGCCCGTCCCGGCCGCCTCCTTTTTTTCACGCCGCAAGCACTGTGCAGTATCGCCACACACCGCAGGTAAACCAACGGTCAAGATTTGGTGATGCGCGCTGAAAAACAATACAGGCCTATTAATTTGGGGTATTAGGAAGGTGGAACCCGATCAGCTTACCCCCATCAGCTGTTGGGTGCCGGGGGCTGAGGACCTACGTGCAGGGCCTCAGCCCTACATCTTTCTGGCCTATCTTTCTGATCATATCTTTCTGGCCTATCTTTCTGGCCATATCCCAATCACGGGCGCCAAAACGGAACATGGCGCCCAGGGGAAGGCGCCATGCAGGAGGAAACAGATTGTCAATCTTTGGATCGGCGATCGCTGTCGTAACTCGGATCGGATATTATTCTTGATCTAAACCGCGATACTCGAAACTTTACCCAAACTTGAAAGCTGTCATTTCTCGGGTGCTTGTGAGTTTCACTTAAAAGCATTTACGGCATCCAGTCATGCGCCTTGCGGTGGGCTGCTTCATTCCTGCGGTAAACAGAAAACGCCCCGCAAACCATATTGGCAGGCGGGGCGCTGTGAACCTTGGTTAGTCTGGGTTACGGCTTAACCGTCGTCTTCGTCGCCGTCATCATCATCGTCGTCATCGCCGCCCTTGCCCATTTCGGCTTTCAGTGCTTTCCACTCAGCCTTGTGGCGGGCTTTCATGTCTTTCTTTTCGGCCTTGTGGCGTTCCTTCATGGCCTTGCGCTCGTCCTTGGACATATCGCCCTTGCCCTCGGCATCTGCCTTGTGGGCTTGCATCATGGCGTGCCATTCATCCATATGGCGCTTTTTCATGGCCGATGCTTCCGGGCCCATTTTGTCCATGTCTTTATGCATTTTATCATGCATTTTTTCGTGTTTTTTGTCCGTATCGCGCTTCTTGTCCTTGTCCTTCTTTTTATCCTTCATCTTGTCTTTCATCTTCTCGTGCTTCTTCTCATCTTTGTGATGATCAAAAGCCATCGATGCAGGGGCCGCCACCGCAAGCGCGGTCAGGCCAAGGATACAAGCTGTCGCGAATTTCTTGATTGTCGCCATGTCACAGTCTCCACTGGTTAAACAGTAAAATCAGCTATGACGGAAAGTGCCTGGCTGGCACTCGCTACATATTTCCCCTTCCGCTAGCCTCACAAGATTAATAGCATATTGGGGCAACAAGTTGGCAGCAAAATCAGGGGTGTGGCAAAAAACGCAAGTCCACGCCTGCCGCTTCAAAAAGGGCCTGCATGGCGCCTGAACCATAAAGCCCGGCAACGCTTTCATCAAAGGCCGCAACAAACGCCTGATTTTCAGGGGTGGCATGGCACACAACCGAGACACCCACCCGCGCAAGCGCCAGATCGGGGTTATAAGGCGGCAGCTTCCGGCCCATGGCACGGAACACAAACAGGTTGTCCGGCAACGACCCCGACATATGATCCACCCTGCCCGCGATCAGCATCCGGGCCTTCGCCGTTTCGGATGTAGTGGGAACGAAGGAAGGGCCGTAACGGTCCAGAACAGAAGGAAGCGCAGACCCGTTCGGGTAAGCGATCCGCGCCCCTTTCAGGTCATCGAAGGAAGCAAGCGGTCCAAGCTCATACCGGCTGAACAGGTGGCTTTCCACCCAGATAAGCGGCACTGTCTGGATATAGTCTTCCGGGTTGTCAATCTCGCCGCTTTGGATCAGGAAGCCTACTTCGGTTGGATAGAGGCAACTGTGTTCGCGCAGGAAAAATTCCACTTTTGCGCGGCGGTAAGGTAGCGGCTTGTAGTTTTTTTCAGTTTCAGCGTTGTCGAGCACGGCCTGCAGCACGTCGTTATAGAAACCGCTGCCATCCAGCGCCAGCGTCATGCCCCAAGCTGTGCCAAAAATACTGTCGGAACTTGTGGAAGGATCAAGCATTGTGGCTGCATCATCCGCGCCATCAGCTATTGATGCACTGCCGAAGAACGCCAGCAGCACAAAAATCGATGGTAATACACGAGACGCTTTCAACCCTGCTTCCTAAACTAAAACAATGCCCCCGCAACAGGTCTAACGCGCACTCTTTAACAATGTGTCAACGAATGTTGCTAAATGGCGAACGCCTGCCCGGATGCACAAACCTGAGGCGCGGCCCGGCCGCCGGTGTAATACCATTCAGCGATGCCTCAATGCCAGAGGTTTCCATAATACCGGCTTCGGAAAGCTTTTCCCGAAAGGCACTTGTTTGTTGCAAGGATTTGATGCGGTCATCCAGCGTGCGGATAAAAGAGCGGTTTTCAGGCGTATCGTGGCAAACCACCCCGATACCCGCTTCCAGCAACGTGAAATCTTCATCATAGGCGGCCATGTGCGTGCCAAGCGACGCGAAGATCAGGTGCTCATTGGGCAGCATGCCAGCCATCATATCCACACGCCCGGTCATCAGCATTTGCGCCTTCGCGGTTTCGTCGTGCACCGTAATCAGGCGCGCGCCGCTGCCCTTCAGTATTTTCGCCATGATCGACCCTGTAGGGATCGCAACTGTCTTGCCCCTCAGGTCAGCCAGGGAACGGGGCGGCTGGCTGTCTGGCCGTGTGAAAATATGTTCTTGCGCCTGAAACAGTGATTGGCTTTCAAGCAAGCCCGGCTGATCATCGCCGCCAGCCTTCAGAACGCTCAGCGCAGATGGATACAGACAGGCAGAGCGGCTTGCTTTGAACTGGGTGCGTGCGCGCCGGTATGGCATGGGCTTATAATCCACCTGGCCGTTCAGGCCTTCGGATGTCAGCGCGCTGAACAGTTCGTTATAAAAACCCGAACCATCCTGCTCCAGCGTATGGCCCCAAACGGTTCCATACACTACCGGCTGCCTGCCATACAAACGGTCTGGTGAAGATGTATCGCGCGCCAAAGATGGCCCCGCAACTATCATTGATAAAATTAAGGAAAGCCCCCCGACTCCCTTGAACAAAAACTTACGCAAAACTTCCACCCAAAAACTGTTTCTACTCAGCTACAAGGCTGATGGCTTTATTCGATGCTGTGCCCGTTCCCAGCAGGTCACAGCGGCCACCTTGCCCCTTCCTCGACAACGAGGCTATGCAAAGCCCTCAGGGGAAAGCAATCGGAAAAACACAATTTTCGATAAATTTTACCTGTTTTCACCGCGATGCACTCTTAACTACAGGCGGAGGGTTCATTATGCACCCAGAGGATGAAACCACTCACTGCCAAACACGCCCGAAACATGGTTAACAACGCGCAAGACACCAAAATCCAGACTTTTGACAGATTCGGAATAACTATCGGCCGAAAACCCTGCCCCTATGGGTGGCTTCCCTAAAACCCACCCATAGGGTTCCGCTCGACCGCGGAGTAAATAAAAAATTGGTCAACCGTTTCGTCGTCTGCCGACAGGGGAAAATAAAGCACGCTGACATCCACAAACTGGCGGCCATCGGAAAGCGCTTTTGAAAGCCCAAGCGCGGGCTTTCCGCTTTCCAGGCAATGGTTGCTGATCTTGCAAACCCGGCGGCGCACATCTTCGCCGTGATAATCGCTCACCAGCTTGCCTGTTGCCTCGCCATAAAGAGCGCTGATCTCGGTGCCCATCAGGCGGTAGCGCGCATCTACAACCAACCCCGCATCATCATAAAGGGGCTCAAGAATTGTGATGTGCGGCAGGTAGCGCCCCAACGAAGAAGGAGCAACATCAGCCCTGTTATTGAACCGGCGATCGCCTTTCTTTTCGGCCAACCGGTCCAAAAGCCATGCCATGTCTTCGCGGATGGCCATACCCTCTTCCAAGGTAACCACATAAAACTGGTCCGCTCTCAAAGGCTCGTTTATCAACCGCCTGTTTTCATCATCACCAAAGGAAGACATAGCCTACACCGCACACCCTCTCAGCTGGCCTGTCGTTCCCCAAAACGCGCCATCAAATAGACATTTCCACCCCGCAACCCAACTTGCGGCGGCGGCAAACCATAACTAATGTTTATTTTATTAACAATTATGACCATGCCTTTGTAAACAAAAGCTGAAGAGATCCGGAGAACTATATCATAGGGCACCATGCGGCATTTGGCAGCAACCGCAGGCATGAAGGCTATGCTCAGCAACGGCTTTGGCCGCTTCCAGCAACACAACCGTTCAGGGCTGTTCAAACTCCCGCATTGTTATCTGGCTTTCCTCAACGTAAAATTAACCTTGATAAGGCCAAATTTATGGTCTGGGGGTCGGGCGAAGAAGAGACTTGTTGAATGCCTTTAAAGCGCCTGTCTAGTCATGTTGGCACATCCTACCTGTTGCAATTGCTGCTGGTAACAGCACTGTATTTCGCAACAGGCAGGCTGGGTTTACTGTTGTCTACAGACAACGGCTATTCCACGCTGGTGTGGCCACCTTCAGGCATTGCCCTTGCCGCCGTTATCCTTTTCGGTTTTCGCATCTGGCCCGCGCTGTTCCTTGGCGCGCTGATCACAAACCTGTCCCTTGGCGAAAGCCAGGGTTCTGTGTTGCAAACGCTGATGGCGCAACCGCAGAATATCACCATCGCCCTGGGAAATTCCACACAGGCCCTGCTGGCCGTCCTGCTGTTGAAGCGGCTTCATTGCTTTGATATTCCGCTCACCCGGCTGCGGGACATCCTGAAGTTCTACCTTCTGGCCGGGCCGCTCGCGTGCCTTGTGGCCGCAAGTGTTGGCACCGCCAGCCTTTACTATTTCGGCATCATCCCTGAGGCCGCGATCAGCAGTACATGGGGCACCTGGTGGGTGGGGGATACAAACGGCGTATTGCTGATCACACCCTTCATCATTGCGTGGCGGCAACCGCGCAGCCAAACCAGGCTGGACCGTCGCCTCAGCGTTTCCGTAGGCCTGTTGCTTATCTTCAGCATCCTCGCCATTTTCGTGCGACAGCTTCAGAACTGGAACCACGACGGCCTTGTGAACCAGCTTGAAGAAGACCTGCTGGCCACCCAGAATATTTTCAGCAACACGCTTCAGGAAGCCATCCGGGCAGACACCAGCCTTGTCAGTTTCATTACACTGACAGAAAACCTTGACAGCGCCACGTTCCAGCGGTTCGCCACGGAAGGATTGGGGCGCACAGACAGCGTGGTTTCCATGTCGTGGAACAAGATGGTACCCGCCATGGAACGGGGGCCACATGATGCATATCTGAAAGAAACCGCCCCAAATGATCGCGCCAGCCGTTTCGGCATCTGGCAACTGGACCCCACCACGGGTGAACCCGTTGCCTCACGCCAGACTGACTATCATGTCTATGTGCGCTATCTGGCCCCTTATGAAGTGAACAAGGATGCCATCGGCTTTGATGTATGGTCCGGCCCAAACCGCCGCGACACCATGCGCACAGCGATCCTTTCCGGCGACCCGGCCGTGACCGAACGCATCAACCTTGTCCAGTTTGATACGGATGCCGCAGGCGTGCTGATGTATGCCCCCGTTTACAATGAAGACAGAACGGTTAGGGGCATCGCAACCAGCGTGCTCAGGATCAGCGCCCTGGTGGACAAGGTCAGAAGCATCCACCCCATGGCAGACCTGCAGCTTTCGCTGTATGACCTTTCTGCCAAGGATGACCGCGCCCTTCTGTATGCTGATTCAACCGATCCCGATCCGCGCTGGCGAAGCCTTACCATGGCCGCGCCCCTGCCGTTCGCTGACAGGCAGTGGCAACTGCGCCTGACCCCCACAGACACCTATGTTTTCAGCTACAGCGAAAAATCATCGTGGCTGGCTATTCTTGCCACGTGGGTTTCCGCCGCCGCGCTTGCGATCCTGCTATTGGTGCTGACCGGCGCCCACTATGAAACCGAACGGCAGATTGCTGAGCGCACGCAAGAACTGAGGCTGGCCAACCGGGCGAAATCCGATTTCCTCGCCAACATGAGCCACGAGATCAGAACCCCCATGAACGGCGTGCTGGGCGTACTTGGGATTCTGGAAAACAGCGGCCTGACAGCAGACCAGCAGCATCTGGTGAAGGTTTCGCAGCAATCGGCCAAAACCCTGCTGGCGGTAATCAATGATATTCTTGATTTCTCCAAACTGGAGAAAGGCGAGCTGCAGCTTCATGAAGGCCCCACCTGCCTGCAGGATGTGATCGAAGCAGCGCTGACCCTGCTGACACCGGGCGCGGAAGCCAAGAACCTGACCCTGAAGACCGACTTTGATTGCCGCTATCTGGGCTATGTGATCATTGATGGCGTTCGCCTGCAGCAGGTGCTGTTCAATGTTATCGGCAATGCCATCAAGTTCACAGATGAAGGCGCCGTGACCATCTCGCTCCTCACCGAACAGGCCGACGATGGCACCGTTGATGTTTCGATCACGGTGGCGGATACGGGCATCGGCATCGCGGAGGTTGACCAGGAAAAAATCTTCGAACGCTTCAAGCAGATCGAAGATGCGTCCAACCGGCGCTTCCAGGGCACAGGGCTGGGCCTTGCGATTTCAAAACAAATCATGACGCTGCTTGGCGGCAACCTGTCGCTTGCGAGCCAGAAAGACGCGGGTACCACCATCACCATCGCCTTCACGGGGCTTACAAGCGCGGCCAAACCGCAAACCACCACCCATACACCCGCCGCAGACAGCAAAGGCCAGTCAAGGCAGTTGAATATCTGGGTTGCGGAAGATAACCCTGTGAATCAGATGATCGTTCGCAAGATGCTGGAGCAGTTCGGCCACGCCTGCCGCTTCGCCGGCAACGGCAAGGAACTGCTGGCCCAACTGGATGGCCTGGGCGGGAATGAACCCCAGCCGGACCTGATTTTGATGGATATCCAGATGCCCGAGATGGACGGCGTGACCGCCACGCGCGAGATCCGGAAACGAGCAGACGCGCTGGCCACAATCCCGATCGTGGCGCTAACAGCAAACGTGCTGCCCGAACAACATGCGGAATACATGCGCGCAGGCGTGAATGACTGCATCAGCAAACCAATCCAGTTCACGGAATTTTTCGACAAAGTCGCGCACCAATTGGGATTGGAGATCGCAGACATCGCGGACCGCCGCACCTGATCATGAAATGCCGGGCGGATGGCTTCGCTTTGCGCCAGCCTTCAATCGGTGTATCATCCATGCGTTCAAGCCGGAGACCTTATGCACAAACGCTGGCACAAGAAATCTTTCAGCCAATGGCTTCAGGCGCTGATCCTGTGGCCCGTGTTGCTTGCGTGCGGTGCTTTCGCGGAGGAAAGTAGCGACACCCGCCTGCAGCCCAAGGTTTATGTTACCGCCTGGGGTCTTACGCTCGAAAGCGATGGGTCCGGCTTTTATAACGAATTGGGCCACTTCATCCTGAAAGACACCACAGCCGATTATGATATTGAACCCTACCGCAGGGCGGTTCGCCGTTTCCTGAAGGACGGAGAAAGCTGCCTCTATCCCAAAAACATCGAAGCCCTGCTTCACACGCGCGACATACGTACCACCGATGGCCTGATCGAAAGCCTGCCGGTAATCCGGTCAATCGTTGCGCTTTTCACGCCCGAAGGGGCACCGCTTGTACGCGGGCCGAATGACCTGGCAGGCAAGCGTGTTGCTTATGCCCTCGGCGCCAAGGTGCCGGAATACCTCGGGGCGGATGGCGCGTTTTTCATTGCTGTCTCAAACGAAGTAGACAAGGCCCGCATGCTGCTCAACAACCGGGTGGATGTGATGATCGCCAACCTGCCGGATGCGCGGCTGGTTTATCGCCACCTTGATAGCGGCCTGCCGCCATACGATCCCATGTATCACCCCTTCCCCAGCGCGAAAATCCGCCTTGTGTGCCACGATACGCCCATCAACCGCACCTTCATGGAACAGGTGAACAAAAACCTTCTCAGCTTGCATGAAAATGGCGGGTTGGCCGCCTTCCTTGAGAAACACGACCTGAACGCCCCCCTGTTTCTGGATGATATCCTCGCGGACGAACCAGCGGTCAGCACCACCGCATCTGCCCCCACTTCCCAACAATAGAATTGCCAGCCCGCCGCCCTTGGCCTATCATGGTCCCCCACGGGGTCATTGGAGTTTTTATGATCGGGTTTCGGCTTTTTTCTCTGGCGGCACTTCTGATGGCACTTCTGGCCTTCTCCACAAGCCAGCACACACGCGCTCACGCGGCCGAGCCAGAAACATCCTCAGAAACACCTGCGGCCACCAATCAGGACAAAATACGGGTTTACGCCACGGCCTGGGGCATGACACTGGCCGAGGATGGAACCGGTTTCTATAACGATCTGGCGCGCCTCGTGATGGGTGAGTTGATGGAAGACATCCGCTACGACCTGATTCCCTACCGGCGGGCCAACCGCACCTTCGCCCAGAACAATGCTTCCTGCCATTATCCCAGCACGCTGAATTATATGGCGGCCACAGGCATCGTGGAAGACACATCAGACCTGATCGAAAGCTATTTCTTCCTGCGTAGCGTAGCGCATATTTTCTCGCCCTATGGGTCCAAGCCCGTTCAAGAAAAAGCGGATGTCAGCGGCAAGGTGATCGCCTATCCCATGGGGGCCGAGGTGCCGCAACTGCTGGACGGTTATGGCGCCAGCTTCATTCCGGTAAATGACGAAACCGGCAAGGCTGACCTGCTGATCAATGGCCGGGTGGAACTGATGATCGCCTATATGCCAGACGTGAAATTCGTGTTCGACAGCCTGAACCGCATCCTGCCCCCCTATGACCCAACGTTCACAATCAATGACGATAACATCGCCATTGTGTGCCACCGCACAGAGGCAACAACCGCCTTCATCAACGCTGTAAACGACCGGGTTCAACAGTTGCGGGACAGCGGCAAGCTGGCAAGCTTCCTTCAGGAAAACGGCCTTGATCCAGCCTACTATCTGGGTGCACTGGTGCGCCCAACCCTTGGGCACTGAAACCAGCCAACGGATGACTATCTAGGATTCGCTGATATACACCGCCGCAGCGAAAATCACCGCCATGGCAAGCGCCCATAAAATGGATGGCAACCGGTTTTTAAGCGTTCCCGCTTCCAGGTCTTCAGTCATGTAAGTCCCCCGAAACATGTTACTGAAAGCACAATCTTGTATAGGAAAGCCTTGCACAAACAACGGGGGAAACACAAGCACTGGTTTCATTCATACAGGCAAAATCGTCGCTGTCCCCATGGCTACAAGCTTTCGTTTACCTTCGTTTATGGCATAAACCCGGCTTTCCACTGCCACCAGGCGCTTGTTCGCCTTCACAACCTCACCGCGGGCATAAAAGGCTTCGCCAATGCCCGGTGATAACAGTTTCACGCTATAATCCGCCGTCACCACATCGCCCACCACACTGGCCGCCGCCCACGCAGAAACATTGTCCGACAGGAAGCCAATAACCCCACCATGGATAAAGCCGTGGTGTTGGGTCAGGTCTTTGCGGTAGGGCATCTGAAGTTCGGCCACGCCTGCTTCGCACCTGATCACTTCGCAGCCTGTCCATTCGGTGAAGGGGGATGTCTTCACAACTTCGCGGATCAATTCCGTTGTGGCAACACGGGCACCCGCCGCCGGGTTTTGCGCCGCTGCTGCACTGTTGTTTGCCTGAGGCTCTGTTTGAATTTGTGTCATGTCCCGTCCTTTAGATATTGATTATATAGACTGATCTGTATAACTTTGTGTGAAAGTCAAGAGAACAGGCTAATTTTTCGGGTAAGCCATGGGTATTGCAGCAAAAAAAACAGGTAGCCAAGCCAGCCAAACAGCGCCAGATAAAGGGCGCGACAAACGCCAGAAGGTGCCGCAGAACCGCACCAAGCACGAAGCCGCGCTGATCCATGCAGCCGC
Organism: Alphaproteobacteria bacterium; assembly: GCA_013372925.1. Lineage (GTDB taxonomy): Bacteria > Pseudomonadota > Alphaproteobacteria > Sphingomonadales > Kordiimonadaceae > Kordiimonas. Next base: position 5,993 of record JABXIV010000272.1, on the reverse strand, counting down.
CGTTCTGTTTCGCAAGCAGGGTTACGCTGCCACCGGCACGGCTGAAATCCTGAAGCGGTCTGGCGCGCCGCGTGGTTCGCTTTACTATTATTTCCCTGAAGGCAAGGAAGCCATTGGTGCCGCCGCCCTTGAAGCCGCCAGCAAAACAGCCACCCGCACCTTCCGCGACCTGCGCGCAACGTCATCAAGCCCGGCGGCATTCGTCAAACGCTATGCGGTGATGCTGTCTGGCTGGATGGAAGCGTCAGACTTTCGCGATGGCTGCCCCGCAGCCACCACCATTCTGGAAACCGTGCCGCAATCGGAAATCATAACGCCTGTTGCGCAAACATCCTTCAAGGCCTGGCACAGCGCGCTTGAAGCCATGCTGGAAGATCACGGCTGGCCACAGGGCCGCATTCACGCAACGGCCACGCTAATATTATCTGCGTTTGAAGGGGCGCTGATCACCGCGCGTGTGGAACGAAACGGCCGCGCGATCAGGGACGTGGCAGACGAGCTTGCCGTATTGCTGGACCAAACGCGATAGAGGTGCCCTACGCGTCGTGCTGGGCGTGCGTGTCGTCCGCATCCTCTTCAGCGTGTTCGGAATGCCAAACCCACCGGGCAAACGCCAGCACAACAAAGAAGAACACAATGCCCACAAGCCCGGCATCGATGGTCAGATACACAGTGCAGGCCATAAACACGATGAACAGAACCGCCTTTGCAAAGGCCTCTGCCGCCGTATCAGCAAAATTGAAAAACCTGTTCCGCATTACGCCCCTCTTCCTCGGGCAAGGATAGCCCACCCCCACGGGATTTGAAGCCGAACCGGCCAGCATGCCAGCACGGCGCTGACTCCTTCTCTGCCAACTGCTGCAAATTGGTCACAGCCGCTGCGGCCTGAACAAAAAAAAAGCCCCCCGCACGGATGCGAAGGGGGCAAGGGTTGGCGCCGCATTCAGGGGAGGATGACGACGCCAGGGGATTCCATAGAGCTTAGGAAAGCAGGGCAGGAATCAGGGCTAAAGAAACTTAAGGCTAACCCGCGAGCGCGCTTTCGCTTTGTCGCCAGCCGGAAACCACCACGGTTTCACCAAGGCCGTCGAACGCATCCGCATCCAGTTCAAGAAGCGTGGACGCACCACCGCGCGGGTTTGGAAATTCCACCGTATAGACACGCTGATGGGTGATGCCGCGGCCAATAATCGCGCCGGTAGAGCCCTTCTTCAGGCCAAACTGCATTACGTCGCGGGGCAGCTTTACATCATGAAATTTTTCCATCTTTCGTCTCCAGTCTTCGGTCGTCAGTTATCGTTATGTTCAGCACGGGTCAGGTCGTGCAAATCTACTTCAAGGGTTACACCCAGGGCCGCCATGCGGCGCATCTGTTCAGGGCTCAGCGTCAGGTTCGGCACCGTCTGGTAGGCAAATGCGTTTACATACACATGTGCACCTTCGGCCCACTTCTGAACCTGCTCTTCCTTGCCTTCAAGTCGGCTCAGCAGCGCATCAATCTGCTCGCTCAGCGCCGTGTTTGCAGCAGGCAGGCCGCTATCCAGCCGCCACAGGTTATGCCTGTGACGCGGATGACCGCCCAGCGCGCTTGGATGTTCGCCCGCTGGCGCATCCGGCTCGCCTTTGCGCGTGACGAGACTGGGAAAAACACCTAGAGACTGCGTCACCGCGTCGGGTGAACTTTCTTTCGCATCAATCTCAAGGCCTACGCTGATTTCAAAATCAGGGTTTGCCGTCATCTCATACGCTGCTGCACAACTGGTCATTTTAAGCCGCCTTGTAAAAACGTCGTTTCGGGGAATAGGAGAGCACATCGCGCTCGCCATGTTTAAAGAGCATGAACAGGTCGTCTGCGGCGTCATAGCCATAGAAGTCCGGATCAACATGCAGTTTGAACCCACCGGTGAAGGTGAAGGTGAAGCAGTCGTCCGTCTGGTCGTGCTCAATCTCGCTCAGGCTTTCGCCTTCCAGTTTCGAGAGGATGTGGTTCGCCCGGGCTGTGTCGCTTTCGCGCCGCCACAGGATGCGTGCATCATCCAGATACAAATCCCAATCGCAGCTATAGATCCACAGGTGCCACTGCCACTGGGGCTCACCCGTAACCGCATCCGCTTCGCGCGGTTTGCCCAAATCGAGCGTGATAAAGCCGCCAAAGCCTCGCCGCGCGCGAGCAATCTTCAGCGGCTGGCTCTCTCGAAACTCGTTAAACCGTTCTTCGCCCGTCTCGCCGGGCCGTATGTTCACAATTGCAGTCATTGTCTTTTCTCACTTTTGCCCATGCATAAGCCGGGCCATTTCCTTGATTTCTGCTCCCCCGAGGATTGGCAAGGGCTGCTTACCGCACCCCGGGGGTTCAACTTTTGTCCTCGCATTCAAACTCAAAACGTGCCGCTCTCGGGTCTTGTCTCACTTGGTCCTTCCGCCTGCTCCGCTTTGGGTCTCCCGCTGGCTCAATCCTTGGTTCAGTCTTTGGCTCATTTTCATTGATCCAACGAAAAACCCCTCCGGAGCGATGCTTCGGAGGGGTTCGGAACCTTTTCAACTTTTTCGCCTGTAGGCTTAAAGCTCTCTCCCCTCCGGAATGCATGCGAGACGGACGCAAATAATTTGCGCGCCTTTCACTGCATACATCTGTTTCCAAAGGGTGGTCATCATGGTCCTAAAATCCTAAAAACTGGCGACCCCTCCTAATGAGGCCGTCCGATACTTGCATCAGTAATCGAAGCGCCGCGCAATTGTCAACAAGGAAAATTGCAAAACATGTAATTTTATTTCAAGTGCGCGAAATAAAACGATAAAAAGGCGGTAAAAAAGTCAGGATTGCCGGGTTCAGGCCCTGTGCTAACAGAAACGTTCGAGGGTCAGTCCACCACGGGATTCTGCAGCTCGCCCATCCTGTCCACCCGGATATGAACCCGGTCCCCCGCCTTCAGGTAACGGCCCAGGGTTTGCTCTTCCGCGATATAGCGTTTGGCCACCCAATAGGCTGGCCCGCGCGACCAGCCACCAAGGATATAATCCAGCACACCGCGCACCTTGTGCATGGGCCGGATGCCTTCAAACACGGTGCCCGCAGGCGTGCCGGAAAGGATCATGGCGCGCGCTGGCACCCGCCCGTTTTCAAGCGGCAGGCCTATTGCCTCGATCACGCCATTCTTGCCCGCGAACATCCAGCGCCGGGATTTGATGCCCTCGGTCTCCAGCAGGATGTCATCCAGGCTCCACACCATTTGGGAAACCGGCGCTTCTTGCCGGGTTTCGCCGTTTACCGCCAGCCACAAGGTCAGCGCATTTGCGAACGCTCGCGCGTCAGTGGGAATCACGAACAAATTGCCCACCGGCAGGTATCCCGGCGCGCTTTTGCCCTCCAGAAAGCCGCGGCCTGACCGCACGTTCGAGGCATCCACATTCTGCAAAAGCCGGGCGCGGTCGGTCACGTCATTACACAGGATCAAGCCAAAGGTTTTTGAGGGCCGCACCGCGGGAAAATCCCTGAGCGGCACGAAGCAAAGCTCTGCCTCATAATCCAGCAGCGCAGCGCCCGCGGGGATCGGCGCGTTCCACGGCGTGGGCTGCACCTTCTTGGCAAACAGAAAGGGGCCGTCCTCCACCTCTGCGTCATCGGCGTGGGCTTTGAAGTTCGCAGCCGCCGCAATATGATGGCCGCCCAGCCCGACAGGCATGCCAAGGGTGTGCGTGGGCACGCTGATGGCCGCGCTTTCCGGGATCACCTTCAGGGCATCCAGAATAGCCTCTCGCCCCAACGCTTGGTAAAGGATGATGGGGTCAAAAACCGGACGCCCAAGCGCCTGAGACATATCAATCCCAGTAACCGTTTCGGTATCGTAATGAGTAACAAGCAACAGCGTATCAGGCATGCCGTTGTGGTATGACCGGGCGAAGGTAAGGGCTTCTTCAGGCGGGGCGATCTCTAGCGGGCCAGCATGGGCGGCCTGCCCCAAAAGCATGAAAGCTGCGGCCCACGCGCGCATCCAGTGACTGATCGGCATAACACCCTCCCCGCTTACCCCCCACAGCGTGCCAGTTCAATCAAGCGTACCGCGCAGGGCCTTGCCCTTCAAGCGGGCAATCAGGCGGCCATCCAGCACCATCAGGCCAAGGGCGATCAGGCCAAGCCCCAGAACGTGGCTGGCGGCCAGCATTTCACCCAAAAACAGGATACCAAATGTGGTGGCCACAACAGGCACCGTAAGCGTTACGAGCGAGGCACTTGTTGCCCCTGCTTCGGCGATCAGACGGAAATACAGAAGGTATGCCAGCGCGGTAGACAGCAGCGAAAGCGACAAAAGCGCCGCCCACACATGCGCCCCCGGCATGGGCAACAGATAGGGCTTATCAACCATCAGCGTTACCGGAATCAGCATGATCGCCGCCATGGTAACCTGCCCGAACGCCATCTGCACCGGCTTCAGTCCCAGGCCGACAAATCGCCGCCCGGCAACCACCGCAAAGGCATAGGAAAGTGCCGCCCCCAGAATGGCGAACTGCCCCAGAAGCGCACCGCCTTTCGCAATGCCGCCAAGCCCGATGATGGAAACCACACCAAGAAAGCCAATGAACACGCCCATGAAACGCTGCGGCGTAAGGCGTTCATCGCTGATGAAAAAGTGCGCCACAAACACGGTGAAGATCGGCATGGTGGCGTTAAGGATGGAAGCGAGGCTGGACGCGATTTGCGTTTGCCCCCACACGATCAGCGAAAAGGGCATGATGTTGTTCAACAGCCCCATAACCACCAGCGCACCCCACACCTTCAGCTTGTCGTCGCGCCCCGCGCCTGGCAGTTGCTGGCCAGTGGCACGCATGAACAATAGCAGCCCAAGGCTTGCAAACAGCACACGACAGGTAACCACCGTCAGCGGCGGGAACGCGGTGATCGCCACCTCAATCGCCATGAAGGACGCGCCCCACAGCACGGAAAGCATAGCCAGAAGCCCCCACTGGCGCGGGCCCATTTGCGTTGTCTGCTGTGTCACTGTGGCTTCCTTCTCTGCACGCGTTACATGCCGGAGACTATACGCCCCCTTCAGCCCAAACACACGCCACAATCGGACATGGAAATCAAAAGCCCTTGTATCCTTGCGCTCGCCTTACTATATAAATATTTATATAGATAATAAAAAACCCGAGGCACAACAGCGATGGACCTTCTAAACACAGCGTTTCTGTGGACGCATATCACCGCAGGATTCATTGGCCTAACAGCTTACTGGATACCGATTTTCGCCAAAAAAGGCGGCCTAAACCACCGGCGGTTTGGCAAGATTTTCGTGAACGCGGGCTATGTTGTGGTGGCCGCAGCCGTGCTGTCGATCAGCACCCGCGCCGTGCGCTACGGCATGAACGGCAAAACATTCGAACAGCTTCAAAGCTTCTGGGGCTTTGCGATTTTCCTGCTGTATCTGTCGCTCGTCACGTTCGTATCGCTGCGCTTCGCGGTGATCGTGCTTCGGGAAAAGAAAGACCCTGTAAGGCTGGGCACCGCCTTCAACAAGGCGCTGGGGTATGGCGCGATTGCGGGCAGCCTGGCCGTGATTGCCTATGCGCTGATTATCCAGCCGCCGGTGATGGTTGTTCTGCTGGCCTTGTCGCCCATCGGCCTTTTGGTTGGTCCGCAAATCCTGGCCTATTTCAAGGGCAAGGAAACATCGAAACGCGCCTGGTGGTATAGCCATATGGGTGCCATGATCGGCGCTGGCATCGCCTTCCATACCGCCTTTCTGGTGTTCGGCGCCACGCGGCTGTTCGACATTGGCATATCCGGCCCGCTGGCGTTTGTGCCGTGGGTGCTGCCAACGCTGATCGGCGTTCCCGCCAACATCATCTGGGAACGTTACTATCGCCGCAAGTTCAATGATCCCAAAGGCGGGAGCGTAGCAGCATGAGCCTGCCGCACATCCTTCTGGGCGTGCTGGACCAGCCCCGCAGCGGCTATGACATCAAGCAGCTATTCGACAGTTCGCTGAAGCATT
>JABXIV010000020.1 GCA_013372925.1 Alphaproteobacteria bacterium | reverse complement strand
CGCAGAAGGTCATTCCTATCCATTGCAGCCTTACCCGCACGCTGCGCACGGTCAATCCTGTATGCACCCTGCCCGCAGGCAACCAGAAGCGAGTCATCAAGAACCGTTCCCGGCTCACCCACCGCATCTTCCCGCGTTCCCGCAAGAAGCTTCAAGCGCTCACCGTCAAGCGTTGTCCAGGCACCGGGGAAAGGAAACAACCCACGCACCTTTCGGTCCACCATCATCGCTTCCTGCGACCAGTCAATCCGGGCTTCTGCCTTGTCTATTTTATGGGCGTAGGTAACGCCTTCTTCCGCTTGCGGGTCAGCCTGCAACGTTCCAGCAGCCAATCCTTCAATGGCCTCGACGATCAGATCGCCGCCCATTTCTGCAAGCCGGTCATGAAGGCTAAGCGTCGTGTCGCTTCCTGCAATGTCTGTTTCGGCTCGGGTCAGAACTGGGCCTGTATCAAGGCCGGCTTCCATCTGCATGATGCACACGCCAGTTTTCTCATCACCAGCCATAACCGCACGGTGGATCGGCGCGGCGCCGCGCCAACGCGGCAACAGGCTGGCATGGACATTCACACAGCCGAACCTGGGGGCGTCCAAAACAACCTGCGGCAAAATCTGGCCGTACGCCACCACCACTGCCACGTCCAGATCAAGCGCCTTGAAAGCGGCCTGCTCGTCAGCGTCCTTCATGCTTTTCGGTGTAAAGACCGGAATACCCGCGCCTTCGGCCCACTGATGCACAGGTGATTTGCGTTCTTTTTTGCCTCGGCCCGCTGGAGCCGGCGGCTGGCTATAGACCGCAACAACCTCATGGTTTGAGTTTGCAAGAGCCTTCAATGTCGGCAGCGCAAAGTCCGGTGTACCCATAAATGCTATTCGCATAACGCTGCCTCCTGGCCCTTAAAGGATCGGAACGTCTTTTGTGGCCTTCTGAACCTTTTTGATGATCATATTGCGTTTCAGACGGGACAGATAATCAATGAAGACAACACCGTTCAGGTGATCGATTTCATGCTGAACGCAAGTGGCGGCAAGGCCTTCCATCAGCTCTTCCTGCGCCTTGCCTTGATAATCAAGATACCGAACCTTCACGGCCGCAGGGCGCTCTACTTCCGCGTAATGCTCAGGCACGGAAAGGCAGCCTTCATTATAGACATTCACGTCTTCAGACGACCACGTGATTTCAGGGTTCACAAGAAAGAGTGGCTTGCGCGTTTCTTCATCGCCTTCAGTATCCAGCACAATCACGCGCTTCGGCACAGCAACCTGAATAGCCGCAAGGCCAATGCCCGGAGCCCCATACATGGTTTCAAGCATGTTATCCATCAAACGGCGCAAATCGTCATCCACCTGCCCAACAGGGTCAGAGATGGTTTTCAGCAGAGGATCTGGCACATTGATAATCGGCAGTTTCGACATGCTCGGTTTCCTTAAACGCACACAATATTGTGCCTTACCTATGGTTGGCGCCTTGCTGCGTCAAGCGTAAAGCGGCCTAAAACTCGGAAATTGGGGCATCCGGTTCGTAGTGACTGGCCATATCCTCAACCTCAATAACCCAGAGGTCTGTGTCAAACTGGCGCTTTTTCGCAATGGTAGTGTCAGCGTCTGCCTCGGCTAGCCCATCCTTTGGGCCCAACCGGCGCCAGATCCGGTTGCCATCAAAATCAAGCGACTGCTCCAGCAGTAGAACGCCATCCTTGAACCGATTAATTTTAAGCAGGATCCCGCCTCGTTCCGCATCACCCTTTGCAACAACAAAGGCTGGCATATCTGCAGCAAAACAAATGCGCAGATGAGCATCGATCCAAAGCTTTGTTGATAGGCGTGCTGTCATACATCGGATATGCCGCGCGAAACGGCAGACAGTCAAGGTTTAAAGCCTGTGTGAGAGCCTAGTCGCTATCCGCCAAGCCGAGAACATGCAATCGGTCTTCAAACATGCGGCGGATCACTTCCGGGCCGACCTCAAAGGCAACACCCAGAAGTTCGCCCTTCGCCCAGACGACGGTTGCTGGTATGTCGCCGCGACCGGAGAGCGAAAGTTCAATCTCCACTCCCTCTTGGAGCGGCAAATCTACCCGTACCCGAGCGCCTCCCAAAGACAGGTTCCAAATCTGGCAGGAAAGCTCATGCTTGCCCACACGCAACTTCGCAGGCCAAAGCACCGAACGCCGCTTGAATTGGCGGCTATCTTCTCCCTGAGCCTGATCTTCCGCCACCGGCTTGATGTCAGGTGCTGTCTGTTCCACTGTTTTCTTCGCCACGATTTTCACGCCACCCTTTAATGCCAAAGCCTCGTCACAAGGCCAAGCATACCACATATCCGCACGTATACTTTACCCTTATGGGGTAAATCAAAAATGACCAACTTGATAGAATTTTCATAAATTCAATACAGCGAACCAAAAGGCCCAGTGCTATCTGCCAGTGCTATCCACTTGTGCATTCTCGCCGCTTTCGGTACCAATGAATAGGTTAGGGGCAAGGAAGGCCATATGGGGCAAAAAGAGCTGACAAAAGATCAAGCTGATCCGAACACCAAAAATATTCTCATCGTTGAGGACAGCCCAACGCTGGCCCTCACTTATCGGGAATACCTGAGGCAGTCTGGTTATGATGCGGCTATCGCCGACACCGGCGCAAAAGCCTTTGCTGCAATTGAGGAATCCAACCCGGATCTGATCCTGCTGGACCTGAAGCTCCCGGATATGGACGGACTGGATATTCTCAAGAAGCTAAAGGCCGAGAAAAACAGTGCCCGCATTATCGTTATCACCGCCCATGGCTCCGTCAAAGTGGCGGTTGAAGCCATGCAGGAAGGGGCTTCAGACTTTATCCTGAAACCCTTTGCGTCCGAACGGCTGACAACCACTGTAAAAACCAACCTTGAGATCAAACACCTGACTGGTCTGGTTCAGCAATATGCCGGTGGCCAGAAGAAAAAATTCGGTCGTTTCATCGGGGTAAGCCCGGCCATGCAGGCGGTTTACAGGATGATTGAAGACTGCGCGAGTTCAAAAGTATCCGTTTTCATAATGGGGGAATCCGGCACAGGTAAGGAACTGTGCGCAGAATCGATCCACAACCAAAGCCCTCGAAAAGAGCGGCGTTTCATAGCCTTGAACTGTGCAGCCATTCCTGCAAACCTGATCGAGAGCGAAATTTTCGGCCACAAAAAGGGCGCCTTCACTGGCGCCACTAGCGACAGGGAAGGTGCAGCAGTGGCAGCCGACGGCGGCACGCTGTTCCTTGATGAAATCTGCGAAATGCCGCTGGACCTACAGGCCAAACTGTTACGATTTATCCAGACAGGCGAAATCGTGCCCGTCGGCAGTAACACCCCCATCAAAGTGAATGTCCGGTTTATTTGCGCCACGAACCGAAACCCCTGGGAAGAAGTTGAAGCAGGCCGTTTCCGCGAAGACCTCTATTACCGGCTGCACGTAGTACCTATCCATCTACCACCTTTGCGGGATCGTGGCGAAGATGTGCTGATCATTGCGCGCCATATGCTTGAAAACTACGCACAAGAAGAACAAAAGGCTTTCACTGAAATTCGCGATGACGCACAAAGCCGCCTGCTTGCCCACAGTTGGCCGGGCAACGTGAGGGAGCTGGGCAATGTCATTCAAAGCGCCGTGGTGCTGAATGACGGCCCAATCCTGACAGGCGACATGTTGGATCGTTTGATGGGTCCGGCCCGTCGCCGACAACCTGAACCCATGGCTGCCACACCGCCAGACGGTATTGTTTCTACAAGTATCATCGAACCGCTAGAAACCGTGGAACGCCGGGTCATCGAACGGGCAATTGAGCTTTGTGGCGGAAAGGTAAGGCTTGCGGCGAAACGTCTGGAGGTGAACCCCTCAACGCTTTACCGCAAGCTTAAAGACTGGTCTGAATAGACAAGCAGGCCATCGCTATCCGTTGGGTCTATTCGTCTTCTTCACCATTGTGGCTGAGTTCCTTGCGTGCCTGCTCAAGCGCGAACGCCGTGCTGGCTGCAAGGCCCGCCATATTCACGAGATCCGACGCGCTTGCTGTCATGCGTGCCACCTGGATCGAGTGTTCCATGCCCAGAAGCATTGG
>JABXIV010000165.1 GCA_013372925.1 Alphaproteobacteria bacterium | reverse complement strand
TTTCCGGTATCGCTATGGGCCTGATCAAGGAAGGCGACGATTTCGCCGTTCTTTCCGACATCCTGGGTGACGAAGACCACCTCGGCGATATGGACTTCAAAGTGGCTGGTACTGAAAAAGGTGTTACTGCGCTGCAGATGGACATCAAGATCACTGGTATCACCAAAGAGATCATGGAAAAAGCGCTTGAGCAAGCCGCTGGCGGCCGTGCTCACATCCTTGACGAGATGAACAAGGCGCTGACTGGTGCCCGCACGGAACTTTCCGAGCACGCACCACGTATTGAAACCATGAAGATCCCATCGGACAAGATCCGTGAAGTGATCGGCACCGGTGGTAAAGTGATCCGTGAGATCGTTGAAGTGACCGGCGCGAAAGTGAACATCGAAGACGATGGCACTATCAAGATCGCTTCCAGTGTTGCTTCTGAAATTGAAGCTGCAAAAGCATGGATCACTGGCATTGTGGCAGAACCAGAAGTTGGTACGATCTACAAAGGCAAAGTTGTCCGCATCATGGACTTCGGCGCATTCGTGAACTTCATGGGCAGCCGCGATGGCCTTGTTCATATTTCCGAGCTTGTTGAAGATCGCGTGGAAAAAGTAACTGACGTTGTGAACGAAGGTGACGAGGTATATGTGAAATGCCTTGAAATCGATGGCCGCGGCAAGGTTCGTCTCTCCATGCGTGTTGTGGATCAGGAAACCGGCGAAGAGATCGCCGATGCCCGTCCACCAAAGGCATCCCCTAAAAAGGGTGGCGGCAAGCGCGACTAGGCAATTTTCCCTAAAAAGGGAAGAACTGCTTAATTGATTTGAAACCGGCGTGTGGTACCATCACGCCGGTTTCACCCCCTTAGGAGGGTCCGTTTTACGCTACGGTTGGCTGAAACACGGGCTGGGGTTTTGGGAGAGTTTAATGAGTTTTAGTTTGAACAGCATTCGCCTTGGCGGCAAAGAAGTCCTTCCTCTGATTGAGGGCGGCAAGGGCGTGGCAATTTCCACAGGCGCTAGCTCCGGCCCATGGGCTGCAGCAGGCGGTGTTGGTACAATTTCCGCAGTGATCGCCGACCAGTATGATGCACACGGCAATGTTGAACCACATGAATACACCGGCCGTACCCGCAAGGACCGCCATGAAGAGATGGTTGAGTATTCCATCAAGGGCACGATCGATCAGGTGCGCAAGGCGTGGGAACTGTCGAAAGGCGAAGGCCTGATCAATATCAACATGCTTTGGGAAGTTGGCAGCGCACAGCGTATCCTTCACGAAGTACTCGAAAAAACAAAAGGCATGATCCACGGCGTAACATCCGGTGCGGGCATGCCCTTCAAGCTGGGTGAGTTGACCAGCAAATATGGCGCCCACTATTACCCGATTGTATCTTCCGGCCGTGCCTTTGGCCTGCTGTGGAAACGCGCCTACAAGAATTTCGCAGAGCGTCTTGGTGGCGTTGTGTACGAGGATCCATGGTTGGCTGGCGGCCACAATGGCCTTTCCAACGCTGAGGATCCAACCAAACCGGGCGATCCATACCCGCGGGTGCTTGAGCTTCGAAACATCATGCGCAAGCTGGGCCTTGACCATGTGCCGATCATCATGGCTGGTGGTGTGTGGAATCTGAAGGAATGGAAAGACTGGATCGACAATAAGGAACTTGGTCCGATCATGTTCCAGTTCGGTACGCGTCCGCTGGTAACGAAAGAAAGCCCGATCTCTGATCGCTGGAAACAGAAGCTTCTGACGCTGAAGCCGGGTGATGTGCTGTTGCAGAATTTCAGCCCGACTGGCTTCTTCTCAAGCGCGCTGAAGAACAGCTTCATTGGTGAACTGGTTCAGCGCAATGATCGCCAGATTGATTTCCGTACTGAGAAGGACGAGGAGTTCGATACTGAACTGGTTGTTGAACGCAAAACCTACATCGTGCGCCGTGCTGACGAAAGCAAGGCCCGTGACTGGATCAAGGCTGGTTTTGAGCGGGCGATGAAAACGCCTGATAACAGCCTGATTTTCGTGACACCTGAAAAATGTTCTGAAATCCGCAAGGATCAGGCCGACTGTGTTGGCTGCCTGAGCCAGTGCCGTTTCTCAAGCTGGGCCACAAACGAGAAGAACAGCACAGGCCGCCTTGCTGACCCGCGCAGCTTCTGCATCCAGAAGACGCTCGACGACGTAGCACATGATGGCAGCGTGGACGATAACCTCGTTTTCGCGGGGCATAATGCGTTTCGTTTCGGATCCGATCCGTTTTATTCAAATGGCTTCATTCCAAGTGTGAAGCAGTTGATGGATCGTATCGTTAGCGGAGACTAGTGCAAAAATTTAGATCGATATGATTGGGAAGGCGGGGTATGTCCCCGCCTTTTTTATAGAGTGCGCTTCATGTAAACCACGTCGTCTTCCGGGTTGAAGTTATAGGGCTCGATCTCTTCAAATCCCAGCTTTCGGTATAGGGCAACGGCTGCTTCAAGGCGCTTCAGGCTATCCAGCAGCATGGTGGTATATCCACGAGCTTTCGCTTCCTGCATCAAATGTTCGCACAGAAGCCTTCCTGCTCCCGTTCTCTGGCCTTCTGGCAGCACATAAAGGCGTTTCATTTCGCACACGTCAGGCGAATGTTCTTTCAGGGCAACCGCCCCGATTGGCTCTTCTCCACGTTTGGCAAGCAGAAGAAATTCATAGCCTTCAGGGAAGCGCGCCATCTCGGCTTCAATGCCCTGAAAGCCGAGGTCGATGGGCAGGAACTCGACAAAAGCACGGAAAATGGCCTTAACTGCGGCCACATCCGCATCGGTTTCGGCGATGGCGACTGATACACGCTGTTGTTCGGTTGTGTGGCTCATGTCGCCTCGCTCCATTCCATATAATAATTGGCGCGTTCATAGGGGCTGGGCTCAGGTGGCTCCATGGCGGTGAAATTCAGTTTTTCATAAAGGGCAATCGCTGGTTTCAGCACTGTGTTGGTCTCTAAAAACAGTTTCTTGCCACCTCTGGCCTTGAAGCGTTCAATCACTTTTTCACACAGCGCTCGGCCCATGCCGCCCTGTTGCACATCTGGGTCAACCGCAAGCTTCGTAAGCTCAAACACACCCGGTGTTTGCACTTTCATGGCAACGGTGCCCACAGGCTTGCCGTTAATAAGCGCGAAGAAAACTTCCCCGCCTTTGGACAGGATATGGGTTTCGGGATCAGAGAGAACCGTTTCGTCAATAGGCTCCACTATGAAAAATTCCTTAAGCCATCGGCAGTTCAGGTCATAGAAAGCCTGCCGGTGGGCTACGTCGTAGGGAACCAACTCGAACGAGGGTGCGATTTTCTGGCTGGCTATCTGCCGTTCCTTGATGCGTTCATACAGGCTTTTCTTCGCATAAGTGGTTTCCATGGCGTCGATGCCTGCCAGCAGCTCGGTGGCGCCAGCTTCCGCATTCACTGTTTCCAGAATTTGCCAGATCGGGCGTACCTTGCGAACCAGGGCTTCCCCGTTTGCGGTTAGCTGAACGCACTTTTGCCGCCCATCATCCATGGCGGTTGTTTCAACCAGATCTTCCTGTGCCAGACGCTTGACCGTTTGGCTGACGGCAGAGTGCGAAAAACCGGCAAGGCGCGCGATTTCCCCAATGGGCATGCTGCCATATTCCGCCAGCGCATAAATCACATAGAAATAGCTGGCGCGGAAATTCAGGCCAGCCTCCTCATAGATGCGGTCCGCGTCTGCGGTCAGTTGCTCCTGCAGGCGGCGCATGCGCGTGCCAATGCCGAGTTCAAAGAAAATTTCGTTGGGGATACTCATACTCAGGCCTCACCTTTAATACCTTAAGTATTTATATAAGTACTTATGTATCGTGTCAATGAGGAGCCTGGACCACGTTCAAAAAAAGGCTGGCCCGGAGGCCAGCCAGTGCATTGCTTGGAATGCAAGGTTTAGAAATCGAACCAGGCGCTATCCGCTGGTTCTGTGATGCCAGCGAGCAAGACGCTGCCGCCATCCCAGGA
>JABXIV010000212.1 GCA_013372925.1 Alphaproteobacteria bacterium | reverse complement strand
GAAACATATGTCCATATACGGATACTGGCGATTCGACCGGCCAAGGTATCTATGTCGCCGTGCGTATTGTCAAGGCGCTTCACCTGCCGGGCGATCCAGTCATGCGGGATGGTGCCTGCGGGGCCCATCAAATCCACATAGATTTTCCGCAGAAGCGAGGTGTGATCCTCAACACTCAGCTTTCGGAAATCCGGAATTTGGCAAACATTCCAAAGCCTTTCGACAGATTCCTTGGTCGTGCCCAGGCGGGCAATCTCGTCATCCGCCCCCAGTGACTTCAAAGCCACAAGGTCCACGCTGTCGCGCGTGCGGTGCAGGCCTTCAGTGCTGACAGGTGCCTCGAGCGAGCGGATCAGGCGGGGAATCGTTGAAAAATCAAGCCGGTGATTCCGCCAATAAAGGCGCTTCACGGGCTCAAACTCGTGTTCCTCGATCTGCGCAACCATCATGGGGTCCATGGGTTCACCGCCACCGCCGAGGGTGGAAAAAGTACCGTCTTTTTTATAGCGTCCGGCGCGTCCGGCGATCTGCGCCGCTTCGGCTGCTGTCAAATCCCGGAAGGTGCGGCCATCGAATTTGCTAAGGCCAGAGAACGCCACATGGCCGATATCAAGATTCAGCCCCATACCGATGGCATCTGTTGCCACCAGATAGTCCACCTCGCCTGATGCATACATTTCCACCTGCGCATTACGCGTGCGGGGGCTCAGCGCGCCCATAACAATCGCGGCGCCGCCCTTTTGCCTGCGGATCAGCTCCGCCATGCCGTATACATCGCTTGAGGAAAACCCAACGATGGCGCTGCGGCGCGGCAGGGCACGCATCTTGGCAGGGCGAATATGCTTCAGGTCTGAAAAGCGCGGGCGGGTGATGATCTCGGCTTCGGGGATCAACTTGCGGATCAGGGGGCGCATGGTTTCAGCCCCCAGAAGAAGCGTTTCATGCCGCCCGCGGCTGTGCAGCAGGTGTTCTGTAAAGATATGCCCACGCTGGGGATCGGCGGCCATCTGGATTTCGTCGATGGCGACAAAATCCACCGCCGCCATGCGCGGCATGGCCTCAGCGGTACACAGGAAATACCGTGCGCCTTCAGGCACGATGCGCTCTTCCCCTGTTACCAGCGCAACCTGGTTCTTGCCCTTGATGGCCACCACCCGGTCATACACTTCACGCGCCAGCAGGCGCAGCGGAAAGCCCATCAATCCACTGGCGTACCCCATCATGCGCTCCACCGCATAATGGGTTTTGCCCGTGTTGGTGGGGCCGAGTACTGCCTTGATGATGCCAGCCATATGAAACGCCTATACTACCTTCGTGCAGGGTGCGAGTTGTAAAGAAGCGAAACCGCGCGCACAATCGATTTATGTGGGGATTTATATGGGGAGGATGAGCCGGATTGAAATGCTTGGATTTTATCCATTAATTGAACCTTCACCCTTGGCGGGCTAGGGTCTTGAAAAGAAGGCTGAAATCCAAACATAACAACCATAGGGTTTGTTAAACACAACAAGGCTTGACCGGTGAGTAGCAAGAAGACAATGAACAGAAGGCAGGTTCTGAGGGGTGCAAGTGCACTGGGGGGCATTGCATTTGCCGCCCGCGCAATCGCGCAGGAATCCGCCCCGCCCCAGCCGCAGGACATTGCGCCGGCAGAGCGGGTCTTGGGCGTACGCTACACGCCCGAAGAACGCGCGCTCCTCTTTGACAAACTTGAGAATATGATCGACCGGGTACGCCAGCGCCGCGCTGAGGTGCCGCTTGAAAATGACGATGCACCCGCCCTTGTGTTCGATCCACTGCTAAAAACAGAAGAGTATCTGCAACAACAAAACCGCATTGAATTGGGGACAACTGAATTCGGCCCGCTACCAGCAAGCAGCGAAGATATCGCCTTCGCACCCCTTGCCGCACAAAGCTATTGGATCAAGTCCGGCCAGCTTACATCCAGCCGCCTGACCGACATTTACCTGAGCCGTATCCAGCAACATGCTGGCAAGCTTGAATGCTTTGTTACCCTGCTGACCGACACCGCCCGACAGGAAGCCTACCAAGCGGATGTTGATATTCGGTCAGGCCGCTACAAGGGACCACTTCACGGTATCCCATATGCCCTGAAAGATCTGATCGATACCGCCGGCATTCCGACAACCTGGGGGGCCGCGCCCTATAAAGACAGGGTTGCCCTATCTGATGCCGCTGTGACCAAACGCCTGAAGGAAGCCGGTGCTGTGCTGTTGGGAAAAACCACCCTTGGCGCACTTGCCTATGGCGACAAATGGTTTGGCGGCATCACCCGCAACCCATGGAACATGGCGGAAGGATCATCGGGGTCGAGCGCCGGGTCAGCCTCTGCCGTTGCGGCAGCGCTTTGTTCGTTCGCCATCGGCACCGAAACACTGGGTTCCATCGTTTCGCCTTCCGCGCGGTGTGGCACGGTTGGCCTGCGCCCCACCTTCGGGCGTGTAGCCCGCACGGGCGCCATGGCCCTGTGCTGGAGCCTTGATAAAATTGGCCCCATCTGCCGCGGTGTCGAGGACACGGCCCTTGTCCTGCATGTAATCAATGGCGGCGACAAAGATGACCCCAGCTCCTTCGATTGGGGCTTTCACTATGACGGCAGGGCTGCTGCTGCAGAAAACCTGCGCATCGGGTATGACCCCGCATGGTTTGCAGAAGAGGCGACAGACAGCGACCGCCTAGCCCTGAGCCAGATCGCAGAGCTCGGGTTTGAACTGGTGAAAATGTCACTGCCCGACCTGCCCTACAGTTCGCTTCTAGGCACACTGGAAGTAGAATCAGCGGCAGCCTTCGAAGACCTGACACTATCCGGACGCGATGATGAGCTTTCCTGGCAGGAAGCACGAGCGTGGCCAAGCACCTTCCGGGCCGCCCGCTTCCATTCCGCTGTGGAATACCTGCAGCTTACGCGCTTCAGAAGGCAGGTCATGGAAATGATGGCACAGAAATATCACGATGTGGATATCATCCTGTGCCCGAATTTCGCGGGCGACATGCTTGTTGCCACCAACTATTCCGGCCACCCGAGCCTGACAATCCCGGTCGGCATGGAAAAGCGCCCCACCATGCCGCTTGCGGGTGCTGAAATCAAAGCCGGTGCACCCAAACTGGTGCCGCACACAATCACGCTGTGGGGCAACATGCTGCGGGAAGACCAGCTTATCGCGCTGGGCTGGCTTCTGGAGCGCAATTTCAATTTCGCGAAGAACCGGCCCAACCTTGAAGCCAACACATGATAACCACCCAAAAGGCCGATATCACTGACCTGCATGTCGATGCCATTGTGAATGCCGCCAACACGGCCCTTGCACCAGGCGGCGGTGTGTGCGGTGCAATACACAGGAAGGCAGGGCCCGACCTTGCCGCCGAGTGCCGCACCCTGGGCGCCTGCGTAACAGGCGACGCCAAAATGACTGCAGGCTATAAGCTGCCTGCCCTCTATGTAATCCATGCCGTTGGCCCCGTTTGGCATGGCGGCGGGCAAGGAGAAGCCGACCTGCTGGCGAACTGCTACAGGAAAAGCCTCGACCTCGCGAACGCGAAAGGCCTGCAATCGATTGCTTTCCCCGCCATCAGCACGGGCATTTTTGGCTATCCTATCCGTGACGCCGCAACAGTTGCCGTGAAGGCAATCAACCAATGGCTGGCCGACCACCCCGACAGCATCTCCGACGTTCGCCTTGTGTGTTTCAGCGATGAAGACGAAGCCGCCTATGCCGCTGCAATCGCAGAAAACCGCCATTAAGGGTTGACCCCCAGCCGCGAATCGCCTAAACCCCCGCGAGCTAATGCCGAAACGGTCTTAGCGATATTTGGTCATAAAGATTCACTGGACGTGCCTAAAGCACTGAAAATCCAGTAGAAAAAGAAGGATAACGATCATGTCTCGCGTATGTGAACTGACTGGCAAAGGCGTAATGACTGGTAACAATGTGTCTCACGCACATAACAAAACTCGTCGTCGCTTTCTGCCTAACCTGACTAAAGCAACCCTGATTTCTGACATTCTGGGTCGCTCCGTGAGCCTGAAAATCTCCACGCACGCCCTGCGCAGCGTTGAGCACAATCACGGCCTTGATAACTTCCTCCTGAAAGCTCGCGATGCGGACCTCTCCGCCAAGGCGCTGAAGTTGAAGAAAGAAATCAAGAAGAAACAAGCTGCTGCTTAAGACCAACCGGCAAAGCAAAAGTTTCAAGAAGCGCTGCGGCCCACGGCTGCGGCGCTTTTCTCTTAAGGAAACATCAGTCTTGCAGGGCAAACACCAGCAATAGTGTACGCTGCGAGGGATTGAAGTTGTCATCTGACAGCATATAGACAAGCTGTGTGCCATCAGCCGCAAGCCCAACATCCAGCCCTTCCATATTATCGACCGTAAACGGCGGCGACATATGCGCCAACTCTTCCCCTTCAAGCGTAGCGCCGGGCTTGATATCTTGCGCCTTTATCCGAACGAGCTTGATGGCGGTCCCCTCCGCGATTGAGAAAAACCGCATCAGCAAAAGCACATCCCCGTTCGGCAGAAGGGCTGCATCAGTAGGAGAAAAATTGACGGCGGGTTTGAAATAAACAGTGTCCACACCCGTGTCACTGACGAGCCAGCCACGCAGGCGGCCCTGCGTGTCTACACCGCGCTCGGTCAACGCCAGTAGTTTACCGCTTGAAAGCCATGTAATGGCTTCCATGCCGCTATTGTCAGCGACACTCGTAAAATCGATTTTTTCGCCTTGCGGCCAGGGTTTGGACCAACCATCAGGCCGGGCAAGCATCAGCCGGTGATCTTGTTCAAACGAAACAAGATAGTCTTCACCCGCTTTGATCAGGCTTTCTGCATCATATGCCACCTTGCTATATTCGGGCATATTGGCCGTAAACGGATGCATATCACCTTGGCTCAAAGGTTCTTTTGCCGCTGGATTAAAATGGGCAGTAAACCAATCTCCTTGGTCACTGATCGCAAGCAAGGAGCCGTCCTCTTCCACAACCAGTCCTGAAAACCCACCAAAACGTTTATGCGGTGATGAAAGGGCCCAACCCGCAACATACTCAAGCGCGCCAACACGAAGCTGCTCGGGCTTTTCTGTATTCAGCGGAACACTCTCTGCACGGATGCGAATTTCCGTGGTATCGGCAAGGGCTTCACCCAGATTTGGTCTAAGGATATGGCTTTTGAAGGCAAACGCGAGCGCAAGCCCAAATAAAACCACACCGAAAAGAATGGTACTGCGATACTGTTTCACCATGGTCACCTGATCAAATTCGGTTTGGGTGGCGTTTCCTCAAAAAGCGCGGCAAGTTGCTCTGTCATTGCACCACCAAGCTGTTCCGCATCAAGGATTGTAACAGCCCTTTTGTAATATCGTGTGACATCGTGCCCAATACCGATTGCAATCAGTTCCACTGGCGAGCGATCCTCAATCCAGGTGATCACCTGACGCAGATGGTTTTCCAGATAAGTGCCCGAGTTGACAGAAAGCGTGCTGTCATCAACCGGCGCACCATCTGAGATCACCATCAGGATACGCCGCTCTTCTGCCCGTGCCATCATACGGTTGTGCGCCCACAAAAGCGCTTCACCATCGATGTTTTCTTTCAGCAACCCTTCGCGCATCATCAGGCCCAAATTGCGGCGCGACCGGCGCCAAGGTGCATCAGCCGTTTTATAGATAATGTGGCGAAGGTCATTCAGGCGGCCGGGCTTAGTGGGCCTTCCTGCCTGCAACCATTTCTCGCGGCTTTGCCCACCTTTCCAGGCCTTGGTTGTGAAGCCCAAGATTTCCACACGCACACCACAGCGTTCCAAGGTGCGCGCCAAGATATCAGCCGAAATCGCAGCAATGGAAATTGGCCGCCCACGCATGGACCCGGAATTATCGAGCAACAGCGTAACAACCGTGTCCTTAAACTCGGTATCGCTCTCCAGCTTGTAGGAAAGCGGCTTTGTCGGGCTTGAAACCACACGTGCAAGGCGGCCGCTATCAAGAATGCCTTCCTCTAGATCAAACTGCCAATGGCGGCGCTGTTGCGCCAGCAAGCGACGCTGCAACCTGTTCGCCAGTTTTGAAACCGCCCCCGAAAGGTGTGCCATCTGTTGATCGAGATATTTCCGAAGCCGCTCCAACTCTTCTAGATCGCACAGCTCTTCTGCTTTGACGACTTCATCAAATTCTTCGGTAAACACTTGATAGAAAGGCGTGTCCGGCAGCTGATCGAGCGGCCGGTTCGGTCGCCAAGGAATGGTGCCCTCCTGCTTGCCTTCACCTGCTTCGGTTTCGCCATCTTCCATTTCATCAAGCGCAGCTTCGCTTGATGCATCATCGTCAGCCGTTTCCCCTTCCTGCTCGTCCGGTGCTTCAGCGCCTTCAGAATCCCCCTCGGCATCCTCACCGGCTTCACCATCAGGGCTGTCAGGTGCACCTTCTTGCGCCTCGTCAGAGGTATCGTCTTCAGGTTGCTCGTCAGCGTGTTCGCTTTCATTATTGCCGATCAGTTCTGCAATCATCGTGCGGCTAAGGACCGAGGCGCTTTTCTGGTCCTCTACCTTGCTTTCAAGCTGATCAAGAAGATGGCCCACCGATTCTTCAAGCCATTTGCGCTGGCTTTCAACTGCGACCACGGCGCTTTCCGGTGGTGGTGCGCCCGTAAGCCGCTCACGCACCAGCAGGCCAAGCACATCGGCAAGGCGGCCAGATTCGTCGTCACTTGGGCGGGAGAGGCCGCTTTCAATCGCCTTCTTTTCCGCGAGTGCCGCCAGATTGGCTTTCATGCCGGGCATTTGCCGCGCGCCAATGGCTTCAACCCGTGCATTTTCAACGGAATCGAAAATTGCGCGCGCTAACGGCCCATCGGGGGCCAGCTTGGCATGCAGTTTCATATCATGATAGCGGTGCCTGAGAGCAAGCGAATCTGCAACACCGCGCACCTCTGCAATGTCTTTCGCCCGCACCACATGCGGCAGGTAAGGCACGCGTGCTTCCCCTGCAGCCAAGCCCGGCACATCGGCGGTGAACTTGACCTCAAGTTCCCGGTCCTCCGCCACCGCACGCGTCGCTGCCGCCAGGGCGTGCTCGAATGCTTCTTTAGCCGACTGGCTACCCTCTGCCATTATCTACTCTCCGGCCATGCCTATTGGGCACCGCCCATGATGAGCCTTGATGCAGATTCCTCGAGATCCTGCCCGAATGACCGCTGGAAATATTCCGCTACAATCGTCCGTTCCGCTTCATCGCATTTATTGAGGAAACTGACACGGAAAGCGAAAGCCACATCACCACCAAAGATCGCAGCGTTCTGTGCCCAGGTCAGAACCGTCCGCGGGCTCATGACTGTCGAAATATCCCCGGCCATGAAGCCTGCGCGGGAAAGATCTGCCACACGTACCATGTTAGAGATAATCTCTTTGCCTTCAGGCGTGTTATACGCTGGTTCCTTGGCGAGGATGATATCGGTTTCCTTGTCATGCGGCAGGTAATTCAGCGTTGCCACAACG
>JABXIV010000192.1 GCA_013372925.1 Alphaproteobacteria bacterium | reverse complement strand
GCGCTGGCTGCCGTCAAGGACCAGGCCTATCTGGATCAGGTGGTTTCTTTCACGGCCCATTGGCGGGACTGGATGACCGCAGAACTGAGCGCCCTTGGCCTCGATGTGGTACCAAGCCAAACGAATTTCATACTGGTGGGCTTCCCAAGCGAGAGCCCCTTTACTGCCAGTGAATGCAATGCGTTCCTTTTGAAGCACGGCTACATTATTCGCGCGTTCTCAGTGTTGCCTGATCATCTTCGGATTTCGATCGGCACGGAAGAACAGAACCGGGGCTTTATTTCCCTTGTCAGAGCGTTCATGAACGGTTCCCCGGATGAGACGGAAGAATGACGGATAAAATACATTTCGCCCGTATCGCCATTGTTGGCGCAGGCCTGATCGGGTCTTCCGTGGCGCGGGCGATTGTTCGGGCGGGTGTTGCAGGAACGCTTGCCGTAACCGACAAGGATGAGGCTGTCCTTGCGGAAGCGCGAGAACTTGGCTTCGCCCACGAATTCCACGACGATGCCAAAAAGGCTGTTCAGGATGCCGATCTAGTGATCCTGGCCGTGCCTGTTGGTGCGATGGCGTCTGTTGGCGCCGCGATTGCGCCTGTGCTTAAGGCCGGTGCGATCATTTCTGATGTGGGCTCGGTTAAAGAAGGTGTCTTTAGCGCGCTGGAGCCCTTGCTGCCAGATACGGTCCATCTGATCCCGGGGCACCCGGTGGCGGGTACGGAACAGTCTGGCCCATCGGCCGGGTTTGCCAGCCTGTTTGATGGGCGCTGGTGCATTATCACACCGCCAGAAGCCGTTGATGATGAAGCGCTGGGCCGACTGACGTGTTTCTGGGAGGCGCTGGGCAGCAAGGTAGAAATCATGACAGCCAAGCACCACGACCTTGTGCTGGCGATCACGTCTCATGTGCCGCACCTGATTGCCTACAATATTGTGGGTACGGCATCGGACCTTGAAGAAGTTACCCGGTCTGAGGTGATTAAATATTCCGCTGGCGGGTTCCGCGATTTCACCCGGATTGCGGCATCTGACCCAACCATGTGGCGGGATGTCTTCCTCAACAACAAGGAAGCCGTTCTGGAGATGCTCGGCCGTTTCAGTGAAGACCTGACAGCCCTTCAGCGCGCAATTCGCTGGGGGGATGGTGATGCACTCTTTGACCTTTTCACCCGCACACGGGATATCCGCCGCCGCATCATTGATGCCGGGCAAGATGAAGAGGCAGCCGATTTCGGCCGTCACCACAAGGAATAAAAACCATGGAAACTGTCGGACCAATCCTGTTGGCTTTTGCTGCTTATCTGGTTGGTACGGCTAGTCCCGGCCCGGCAACCCTGACGATCATGATCACGGGGGCAAGTGCCGGGCGAAAAGCGGCGCTCAGGATGGCGTCTGGCATTATTGTGGGATCAATTATCTGGGGCATTGTCGCCACTTTCGGGCTTTCGCTGGTGATGGCTGAAATCGCCTCACTCCTTTATGTTCTGAAGTTTGTTGGCGGGGCCTATCTTCTATGGCTTGCTTTCAAGTCATTCAGGTCTGCTATGGCTGCTGACACGCCTGAAGTTTCAGGCGCTGTGACTGAAGGATATTTCCGAAAAGGTTTGCTGCTACACTTGACGAACCCTAAGGCCGTATTGGTGTGGGGCGCTATCCTGACCATCGGTGTAACCGACCAATCTGCCGCGTGGGTCGCGCCCGTGGTGCTGGTTGGGTGTAGTCTGCTGGGGGTCGGGGTTTTCAGTCTGTATGCGATTGTGTTTTCGACACCAAAGGCAATGGCTGGCTATGTGAAGGCGCGTCGCCCTATTGGCGCCTTGTGCGGCACCTTATTTGGTGCTGCGGGGGCCAAGCTTCTCACGTCACAAGCTTGAGGTATCGCTTGCCTCTCCCTGCATTCGATGCTCCCATTAGGCTAAACTATGCTCAATATTGACTAATAGAAGAGAGCCCCTACAGTGCTATTCTCTAATGCATAGCTAAATATCTAGCGAACTTTTCTTATTAAGATGGGGGTCTTAATTTATGTCTACTATTGAAGGAACGTCTTCGGACGATACAATCGCCGGTACTCAAGCCGGCGATGTGCTTAAAGGCCTGGCGGGTGATGATGTCCTAGTTGCAGGCGGTGACCGTAGCCGCCTTGTTGGGGACAGTGGTAACGATACGCTATCGACCGGGGATTATAATCATATAGATCTGTATGGCGGTACTGGTGATGACCTTATGGTTGTGACCTGGGAAAGCGCTGAACCGACCAAACTGTATTCTGCTTTTGTCTCCGGCGGTGAAGGTGCCGATACGCTTGACCTTTCCGCTGTTGCGAACAGTTTCGACAACGTCATTCTCTCCAGTTCTTTTAGCTCATTGTATTTTTACATATATGACGACAGTGGTGATTTGATTGGATCGATTCGGGCGAGTGGCCGGGAGTTTGCAGATGTTGCCCAGCAGGTTGAAACCCTGATCGTTGGCGACGATACAATCGACCTGACCGCCTATGATGGCATTGGTGAATTGGACAGCATTGTGCGGTATGGCGCAAGTGATGCTGATGATGTCATTACGGGCACGAGGGGCAATGAAACCCTTCATGGTTTTGGCGGTGACGATGTCATAAGCGCTGGGGGCTATTGGGCCCACCTTTTGGGCGGTGACGGTAATGACGTTCTGAACGGGATTGACGAAACGGATACGCTAGACGGTGGCGCGGGCCAAGATGTTCTGAATGGTGGCGGTGCCGATGATATACTGCTAGGCGGTGCCAATGAGGATACTCTGTTTGGCGGTGACGGGGATGACACATTGGATGGTGGCACCCACGATGATTTGATCCGTGGTGGCGCGGGTGATGATTGGCTTGTTGGTGGACACGGCAACGATATCCTGGATGGCGGTGAGGGCCGTGACCTTGTGGACTATCGTGGTTCACGAGTGGGCGTTTCCATTGACCTTGAAACAGGTATTTCTGATGGCGGCGCGGCCGCTGGCGACAGCCTTTTGAATATTGAAGATGTTGCTGGGTCAAGAACAAGTGACATGCTTGTCGGCGATGAAAATGCCAACCTGCTTGTGGGCTGGGGCGGCAATGATACCATTGATGGCGCCGAAGGTGATGATCAGCTCTATGGCAATAGGGGTAATGATATCCTTTCGGGCGGCGCTGGTGACGATATCCTTGTCGGCGGTGCCGGCAGCGACACGCTGGACGGCGGCGAGGGTATTGATACCGCCTACTATTTCAGCAATTTCAGTAGTGTTACCGTGGACCTTTCCGCAGGCACGGTATCGGGCGGCGAGGCGCAAGGCGACGTTCTGATCAACATTGAGAATGTTTCTGCTTCCGCTGGAAATGATCATTTGATTGGTAATGATTTTGCAAACCAGCTGTCAGGCGGGGGGCGAGCCGACACTCTTGAGGGCCGCGCTGGTGATGACATCCTTGATGGCGGTAGGCACGACGACATTCTGTGGGGTGGCGACGGCAACGATTACCTGATCGGCGGCAGCGGCTATGACACCCTGCATGGAGATGCCGGGAATGATACGCTGGAAGCGGGTACCGGGCGCGACACGGGTAGGTTGGAAGGTGGTGATGGCGATGACCTGCTCATAACCACCAACAGGGGCTACCTTGATGGCGGTGACGGAAATGATACAGCCCAGTTCCAGGAAACGCTGCGGGGCATATCTGTCAATCTTGCTACAGGGGTGTTTGGTACCGAAAATGATACGGTGCTGAATGTCGAAAATGTTATTGGCACGCGTAGCAGCGATGCGCTTACGGGGGGTGAGGGTGACAACCTCCTCGCAGGCAGTGGCGGCTGGGACACGCTAGAGGGTGCGGCTGGTGCCGATACGCTTGAAGGCGGTGCGGGCAAGGATCTGCTAAGCGGTGGTGCCGGTGCCGATGTTTTGTCAGGCGGCGCGCATCAGGATACGTTGGATGGCGGTGCGGGTGACGATACCCTTACAGGTGGTTCCGAAGCGGATGTGTTCGTTTTTGCTGCAGGATCGGGTAATGACGTGGTGACTGACTTCACCCTGAAATGGGATGAATTGGATCTATCCGCTGCCCAGACTGATTTCACAGACATGGCGAGTGTTGAAGCCGCGGCGACAGACACGGCAGATGGCCTTCTTGTCGATTTGGGCGGTGGCGATAGCGTGCTGTTGCTTGGCATCACGCTTGATGATCTGGCCCTTGTGGATATCACGTTCTAACAAATGAAAAAGAAAGGCCGGCGTAACCCGGCCTTTTTATTTACCACACTTTCATCACTTCAGTGGGCAGGCGTTCCACCACTTCATCGGGGATGAAGAAGTCTGGCACCAGCGGGCCGTCTGCATGGGGTGCATATTTGGTGAAGTCGGTCACGCCTTCATCACGCAGCACTTCTTCATCAATGAAGAAATTACCGCTGCAATCCTTGCTGCCACGCACCAGAATGGCGTGGGCCGCATCTGCCATGATGTCGACTGTACGGCTGTTCTTGGCCATTTCGTCGCCGCCGATCACATTCCTGACGGCTGCTGTATCGATAGCAGTGAAGGGCCACAGGCTATTTACGGCAATCCCGGCTGCCTTGAATTCTGCCGCCATGCCCAATGTGCACAGGCTCATGCCGTATTTGGCGATGGAGTAGGCCACATGAGGGGCAAACCAGCGCGGGTTCATGTCCAGCGGCGGTGACAGTGTCAGGATATGCGGGTTTTCGGCCTTTCTAAGGTGCGGAATACAAAGCTTGGAAACCATGAAGGTGCCACGCGTATTGATGTTGTTCATCAGGTCATAGCGCTTCATGTCGGTCATTTGCGTGTTGGTAAGCGAGATGGCAGACGCGTTGTTTACGCAGATGTCGATGCCGCCAAATGTTTCCACGGTTTTGTCAACCGCAGCCTGAACCTGATCCTCGAACCGGATATCGCAGATCAGCGGCAAGGCTTTGCCGCCTGCGGCTTCAATCTCTTCTGCTGCCGTATAGATGGTGCCGGGCAGTTTCGGGTTTGGCTCTGCCGTTTTAGCGCCGATGGCAACATTTGCACCGTCCTTCGCCGCCCTGAGGGCGATCGCAAGGCCGATGCCGCGGCTGCCGCCGCTCATGAAAATGGTTTTCCCCTTCAGGCTCATGGCCGGTCTCCTTCTCACCAATGATGGGCCGAAGCCCTCCCTTGAAGGATACTAGCGCGGAAATTGGCTGCGTCAGGTTCTTTTTCGCGGGCGAGCTATTCTAGTCTTTGATCAGGGGCTTGAGCGGCAGGATTTCCTGTCCGTCAAGGCTCAGGCTTCCCATTTGCATCATCAGCGACAAGTCTGCCTCGCCGGTTGCCTTGATGCTGGCCCCAAGTTTGCCAAGACCAAGGGCATCCAGGCTTGATGCAGCGGCTTCGGGGGCGCTTACCTTCAGGCTGGCGCTACCCAGTAACTGGAAGCGCTCATCCAGCGTCAGGCTTGCGTTGCCGGTAATGCTGCCATCTGTGCTTGTCAGGCTGAAATTATCCAACTCCAGCAGGCCGCCTGCGTCGCGCCATGCACCAAGTTGGTTGGCAGTCCAGTCTTTTACAATCGGCCCCATAATGCCGCCGATTGTCTCAAACTTGTTGCTGTTTCCTTCAGCCGTGATTTTGAAATCCAGGAACCGGTCTTCATAAAGGCCGCTGGCGTTTGCCTCATGCTCGGCTTCGGTGCGGAAGAAAAGCTGCCATGACTTAAGTGTCGTGGGGCTTTCAAGGCCCGGGGCTTTCAGCAGCTCAAAATCATCTGTTGAGCCGGAATCGATAACGATCATGGTTTGGCCGTTGTCGTGCAGGCGGTAGCTGCCGCGCAGCGTACCGTCTTTTGCAACAATCGCTTCGTCTGCCGCCTTTAGCGTGATGTTGCGGGCGTCGGCCACCCAATGACCCGGTGTCCAGAGGTGGCTAACCGCCATGACGCTTTCAGCGCCGAAATTCAGCCCATCATCCCGTGTGCGTACATGCAGGCCGTCAACGGTTATTACCATGCGGTAGGGAAAACCCGACAGCTTGATCTTGCCGTGTTCAACGCGCAGGCCTTTGTCGCGCCATTTAGCGAACATGGCGGCTGTTTCTTTTTCCGCCTTGAAGCCTGTGGTGTGCCAAAGCCCGGCGTAAATAATTACTGCGGCAATGATCAGGCCCATAAATGTACGCATTTTGGTCATGGGGTTTCCTTGGTTGCTGTCTGCATTGTTGTTGCTTTTGGTTCTGGTCGGAACGCCTCAACAATCAATGTAACCACATATTTATTATATTCGTTCGCCAGATACAGGATCGGCCAATCACCTTTTACGGGATAGGCAAAGAATGTGGCGTCTGGCATGGCCCGGCGGAACAGGATTAAGCTGCGTGGCATGTGAAAATCTGCTGTTACCAGCACCAGCGATCTGTAGCCATGTGCCTGCGCCCAAAGGGTGGATTCGGTCGCGTTGCCCGCGGTATTAGGCGCGGCTTTGTCAAGATCAATGCAGCAGGTAAATAGCGCTTCTTCCACGCCAGTAAGGGCAGACAGTTCGTGCGTTTCCACAACGGGATTCACGCCTGAAATCAGCATGCGATCCGCGACCTTGGCTTCCAGCAGGTCAAGCCCCGCCTGCAGGCGGCCTGCCCCACCGGTCAGCACGATAATGCCGTCGCTTTTGGGTACGTCGGTCTGCATCGCCGCTTTCGGCAAGTTCACGAAGAAAAGTCCGAACCCAAGAACCCATGCCGTAAAAAGATACAGCGGTAGCCGGTACAGGGCCGAGAGGGGTTTATGTCTGCCTTTGGCCATGAAGCTGTTACATCATTTGCGCCAGTGCGCGGCGAACGGTAATCCGCGCAGTGATCATGGTGATCAGGGCAGAAAACAGTGGCAGAAGTGCCAGCCACGCCAGGTTGCTGTTGTCAGGCAGTGTGGCTGTCACGAGGCCCTGGCCCATTTCCTGCGCCAGATAATTGACCAAATACAGCGTTCCTGCTGCAAGCAATACGCCCACAAGGCCACCCTTCAGGCCATGAGCCATATAGCGTTCGTCAAACGCTTTGGAAATCATGGCATCTTCCGCGCCCATCAGGTGCATGATCTCGATGCTTTCCCTGTGTGTGGCAAGCCCCGCCCGGCAACCAAAGATCACAATTGCGACGGTGGATAGCACCACCATCAGCACGATGCCCGCCAGAATAAGCTGAACGGCAGAGGCCAGATTGAGCACTTGAGTCATCCAGGCCTGATGATCATCAAGCTGGGCACCGGGCGCGGCTGTAACCAGTCGTTCCTTGAGGCCCTCAATATGAACGGCGCCGGGTGTGGTCAGGGCTACATCAATCAAGGTTGGCAGCGGCAGGCCTGCATCGAACGGTACATCGCCAAGCCATGGGGACAAGAGGTCAAGCACGTCGGATTCCGCCAGCACATAGGCCGATTTAACACCCGGTGTGGCCCGCAACAGCGTTAGTGCATCTTCTGTTTGTCTGCTTCTGGCCGCTTCGTCTTCGACAACAATCTGAACGGTAAGGTTGGAGCTGAGCCCCTCGCTCCAGCGGTCAATGCCTTTGCCCAGTGCAAGACCGCTTGCAAGCGCGAGCGTGCACAAGAAAAGCATCACACCGATCACCCATGGCAAAAGACCTTCGCGTTGGTGCTGCTTTGGCAGGAACTGTAAGGTACGTCCCCACATGATTATGCCCCCGGATCGATCGGTGTGCCGCCTGGCACATGTTCAAGATCGCCTTTGCTGAGCTTGAGAACCGGGGCACCGATGGATTTTACAAGCCCATCATCGTGGGTTGCCACAACCGTTGTGGTGCCTTCCTTGTTCAGGGCAACAAAAAGATGCATCAGGCGCCGCGACATTTCTGGGTCAACGTTCCCCGTGGGCTCATCCGCCACCAGAAGGTCTGGCTTGTTGATGATGGCGCGGGCAATGGCGACACGCTGTTTTTCACCGCCTGAAAGGGTTGCGGGCCGCGCATGCATCCTGTCTTCCAGACCAACCCAGCACAGCAGTTCTTCAACGTGGTCGGCAACCTGTGCTTTTTTTGCGCCTTGAATACGCAGTGGCAACGCCACATTTTCAAACGCGCTCATATGTTCAAACAGGCGGAAATCCTGGAAAACAACACCAATACGCCGCCTCAGGCGTGGCAGGGCTTCGCGTTCCAGTGTCATCAGGTCTCGGCCAAAAAAATTGATCAGCCCGCGGGATGGCCGGTGCGCCAGATAGAGTAGTTTCAGCAAGGTTGTTTTGCCTGCGCCGGATGGGCCAACCAGAAAATGAAACGATCCGCGATCTAGGGAAAAGCTGACGTCTTTCAGGACTTCGGCTCCCATACCGTATCGCATGCCAACGTTTTCAAAAGTGATCATAGCGGCTCCCACGCATTTGGTGCGCAGAATTGCATATAGGCCCGGTTCCGTCCAGTGACATCATGGCGTGATACCACTTGTTTGGATGCGGGCGGGGTGATAGACGAATGCGCCCATGCGCAGAAGCCCTTTATATTGCAAGTGCTTGTGCTGTGAGGAATTTTTCTTATAGTGTTAACCAATGATTTATCCTGGCAGGGTCATACTGTTGGCCAAGCTAAAAGGAAGGTTCAGGCAACAAATATGATCCTTGTTTGTCCCGCATGTGACGCCAAGTTCAAGGTTCCGGATGGAGCAATTCCCCCAGAAGGGCGGAAAGTACGTTGCGCCAGCTGTAAGCATAGCTGGCACGCTGTGCCTGCGCAGGCGCTGGAAAAGCGTATGGCTGCTGCCCCCGCTGCTGCCCCCGCTGCTACGGCCCAAACGTCGCCGCCGCGGCCTGCAGGGCCTGCACCTATTGAGGAAGTAGACGCAGGCGCTGCCGCACGCGCTTCAGCATTGCGGCAGTCGGTTCAGGCCATGAATGAGGAAATTTCCCCCGCGCCAGAGCCTGCCCCCGAGCACGACGATCTTTTCGATGAAGATGGTGCCCCAGAGCCTGCCGTGGCAGCCAGCGCTGCTGATCGGTTCGACGGCGACGATCATGGTGATGATTTCGGTATTCATGATGCGGTACGTGACGAGTATGGCGACGACTTCGGCCTTGATGGCGACGACGATGATGTCGAGCACAAAGGTTATGACTCGGAAGAGTATGACGATGGAGATTTCGTTGCCCGCCGCCGTGCTGAACAACGCCGGGATGCCGAACGCGCCGCACAGTCCCGCAAGCGAAAGTTGCTTGTTTTCGGCTGGGCTTTCCTTGTTGTCTTCTGGTTGTCCGTTCTGTTTGGTGCTGTTTTCATGAAGGAAACTGTGGTCAAAACTTTCCCGGGCCTTCAGGGCTTTTATGACATGTTCGCAGGTGTGAAGGATGTGGACCGTTTCCGCCCCGCGGAAGGCGAAGAGCTCACCACACCGCTGACGGAACGCGAAATTTATGTCACGGCCAAGCTTTATAATGATCGCACCCGCGTAGAGACCCAGAATGGCCGACCCGTTTTGATGGTGCGCGGGTTCGTTGAAAACCCGGGTGCTGAACAATTCGGCCGCACCGCTGCCGTGCCGCAAGTGCAGGTGGATATTCTGGATAAACAGGGCCGTGTGCTTGAAACTGTCATCGCTGACCCGCCGGGTTTTGCCCTTCGGCGCGGCAGCAAGCTGGATTTCGAGACGGCGGTTTACCCCATTCCTTCCGGGGCAGTGAATGTCTCGGTTAAGGTTCTAGAGGGGACACGCTCCAGAACGGTGCCAAGCGTATCGGGCTAAAAAAGGGAGATACCGGCAATGGACTATTTCTTTGATTGGGACAAAGCTGGTGACGCCCACGTGGGGATTGAACCCGTTTTCACAGCAGACGAGATCGTCAACAAGGTTGATGAATTGGCCGCAAGGCTGACGCGCTGGTTTGATACCGAACCTGTTGCGCAGGTGGTGATGAATGGTGCGATGATGTTCGCGGCAGACCTGAGCCGGGCCATGTCCATGCGGGGTTGCGTGATGGAGATGGATTTCATCCATGTGACCAAAACTAGGCAAAAATCGACTGTCGAACTTAGAGCTGCATCGGACCTGCCAGTGGAGGGGCGGGATGTTCTGGTGATCGATGATATCTTCGAAAACGGCCGAACACTGAGCTTCACGCGCGAATATTTTCTATCTTTAGGTGCAGAATCGGTTACTAGCGTTGTGCTGCTTGACAAAAGTGGCAAAAAAGAAACTAATATTAAGCCTGATTTCATTGGTTTTGAGTGCCCCGATGTTTTTGTCATCGGTTATGGAATGGACATTGCATACAAATATCGGGAGCTGCCCTTCATCGGAAAAATGGGGCGGGCATAGCCGGTTAAAGATGCGATTAGTGTCTTCCGTTTTTTTTAGGAAGGATGTCCCCTTGGCACGGGTCTTGGTAGTAGAGGATGAGGAATCTGTACGCGACTTTGTTTGTCGCGTGCTTAGCATGCATGGCCACAGTATCTTGACAGCGCACGACGGTGCAGAAGCTGTGGAACTGATGGCCACCCATCACTTTGATTTATTGATTTCGGATATCGCCATGCCTGTCATGGATGGTATTTCGCTGGCCCTAAAGGTTCGGGCTAGCAGGCCGCATGTCCCTATTATCCTGATGACCGGATATGCAAATGAACGGCAGCGCGCTCACAATCTGTCGCTGCTGATCGAAGGGCTTCTTTCAAAGCCCTTCACGATGGACCAGTTGCTGACGGAAGTTGGCAAGGCGCTTAAAAATGCCCGTGCCCGGAATGCAGAAATTGAAGCTGAAACACCTGTTGCGGTTCAGTCTTCTTCCGATAACCAAGATGGTATGTCATCAAGTGACAGCAGTTCTTCAAGCGACTGACGCGGCCTGATCACGGCATACTTGTTACCACTCACCAGCACTTCAGGTACAAGCGGGCGGCTATTGTAGGTTGATGCCATAACAGCGCCGTATGCACCGGCCGATTTGATCGCGACAAGATCGCCTGCCTCAAGTGGTGTGGTTTCGCGCTGTTTGGCAAACACGTCGCTGCTTTCGCACACGGGGCCCACGAAATCAGCTTTCACCGTTTCGCTATCCTGCGCCTCCTTCACCGGTACGATCCCGTGATAGGCGTCATACATCGCGGGTCGCGACAGGTCGTTCATCGCGGCATCAAGGATATAGAAGACACGGTTTTCACCTTGTTTCTCATACAGCATTTTGGTGAGCAACAGTCCGGCATTGCCAGCGATCATACGGCCCGGTTCCAGAATGATGCTGCAATCCAGCCCCTGAAGTACCTCGCGCACCATGGCGCCGTAGGCTGAGGGCTGCGGCGGAGTTGCGGCGCTAGGGTCATAAGGGATGCCAAGCCCGCCACCCAGGTCAATGTGCTGGATGTTATGGCCTTTCGTCCGAAGGTCTTTCACCAATGTGAGTACCCTTTCAAAGGCCTCCCTGAAGGGTGCCAGATCAGTCAACTGGGATCCGATATGCAGGTCAACGCCCACGGCTTCAAGGTTTTCAAGTTCCATGATGCGGGCATAAACCGCATCCACCTTCTGCCACGCGATGCCGAATTTGTTTTCCGACTTCCCGGTGGATATTTTCTCGTGCGTTTTGGCGTCAACGTCCGGGTTCACACGTACGGAAACGGGCGCAATCCTGCCCATCTGTCCGGCAACATGGCTCAGGGCTTCAAGCTCGGCCTCGCTTTCCACGTTAAACTGTTTGATGCCTGCTTCAAGCGCGGCGCGCATTTCACCGCGAGTTTTCCCAACACCGGAAAAGACGATCTTGTCACCGGGGATGCCTGCGCGCAGGGCGCGGGTCAGCTCCCCAAGGCTAACCACATCGGCACCCGCACCGGCGCGAGCCAGCGTTTTCAGTACGGCTAGGTTGCTGTTTGCCTTAACGGCAAAGCACACAAGGGCATCAAGCCCTTCAAACGCTTCCGAGAACACGCGGAAGTGCCTTTCAAGTGTGGCTGTGGAATAGACATAGACCGGCGTGCCTACCTCAGCCGCAATTTGGCTCAGCGGGACATTCTCGGCCATAAGCTGGCCATTCTGGTATTGGAAATGATCCATGGAACTTGCCTGATGAAACCTAGTTGCCGGCAGAAGTGTGGCTTGGGGGCGGTTTGATGTCACCCTTCTTGCCACAAGCGGAAAGGCCGAACCCTGCGGCCAAAATCATTGCAACTACAATTGCCTTTCGCATATCGGTCTCCTTACTTCAGGGCATCTCTGGCGGCCTTGACCGCTTTTTTTACATTCTCTGGTGCTGTGCCGCCAAATGATGTGCGGCTTGAGACCGAAGCTTCCACGCTTAACACGTCGAACACGTCGGACGTGATGCGCGGTTCAACCGTTTGCATGGCCTCAAGCGGCAGGTCTTTCAAGTCCACGCCCAGCTGCTCAGCCGCCTTTACGACGGCGCCGGTCACATGGTGGGCATCGCGGAATGGCAAGCCCAGCACACGAACCAGCCAGTCGGCCAGGTCAGTAGCGGTTGAAAAGCTCTGGCCCGCGGCGGCCAGCATAACGTCTGTGTTTGGCTTCAGGTCTTCAATCATGCCGGTCATGGCCGCAAGGCACAGTTCAAAATCATCAACAGCTTGGAACACAGGTTCCTTGTCTTCCTGCATGTCTTTTGAATAGGCAAGCGGCAGGCCCTTCATCACCATCATCAGGCTTTGGAAGCTGCCGTTGATGCGGCCAACCTTGGCACGGATCAGCTCTGCGGCATCAGGGTTGCGCTTTTGCGGCATGATTGATGAGCCGGTTGAATAGCTGTCAGACAGCGTCAGGAAGCGGAAGGCAGCCGAAGCCCACAGCACAATCTCATCCGCTAGGCGAGACAGGTGCATGGCCGAAATAGAAAGAACGCTGAGGAACTCAAGCGCAAAATCGCGCGCGGAAACCGCGTCCAGCGAGTTTGCCATCGGGCGGTCAAAGCCCAGCTCTTTCGCTGTCATATGTCGGTCAATCGGGAAACTGGTGCCTGCAAGTGCTGCTGCACCAAGTGGGCTTTCATTCAGGCGCGCGCGGCAATCGCCAAGGCGGGCGCGGTCCCGCGCGAACATTTCATGATAGGCCATCAAATGGTGGCCAAGTGTTACCGGCTGCGCCGTTTGCAAGTGTGTGAAGCCGGGCATTACAGAGCCTGCATGCTTTTCAGCCTGATCGATAAGCGCGCCCAGCAGTTTGGCGAAGGCTTCATCAAGGGCGTCAACCGCACCGCGTGTCCATAGGCGGAAATCAGTGGCAACCTGATCGTTTCTGGAACGGCCCGTGTGCAGGCGTGCGCCAGCGTCGCCGACAATCTCGCGCAGGCGGGCTTCCACATGCATGTGGATGTCTTCAAGCGCCGGGTCGAATGTCATCTCTCCACGCTCAATCTCACCTTCAACCTGTGTAAGCCCTGCATGAATTGCATTATAGTCATCGTGGCCGATCACGCCGCAATCGGCAAGCATCTTGGCGTGGGCTTTTGAACCGGCGATGTCTTCGCGGTAGAAGCGCTTGTCAAATCCGATGGAGGCGTTGATTTCCTGCATGATGGCAGATGGGCCAGAGGCAAAACGCCCGCCCCACATGCTTTGGCCGCCGGACTGTGCCTCGGATTGTTCGTTGTTTGCGTCTTTCTTATCGGATTTGTGATCCACGGTGGTCTTGCCTTTCGTATCAGCCTGACTATTGTTTGAGCCGCTTATAGTTCGTCCAGTCTGGAGATCAAAATGCCAAAAAGGGCCATATTGCCAGCCATCATTCTTGTCGTCCTTCTGGGCGCTGCAGCTTATCGGCTGTTTTCGCCTTCGACAACGGCTGAACATAGTGCGCAGCCGATAAATTCTTACCTGAAGGGCGAAATGGCAAAGCTTTCCTTGCCTGAGGCACCCATGGGCCTTTCGGACCATATTATCATGCGCGAAGACGGCTCGCCCATCAAGCTTTCCGCCATGAAGGGAAAGGCCATGCTCGTGAATATCTGGGCAAGCTGGTGTGCACCATGTCGGGCGGAAATGAAAGAATTGGCCAACCTGCAGAAAGAACTGGGCGATGATAGTTTCGAGGTTGTAGCCATTACTGTGGACCGTGGCGGCATTCCGCAAGCGCACGAGACATTGGAAGAATGGGGCATTGAAGGCCTGGCGCTTTATGCTGAACCAACGATGGCGATCGCCCTTGAACTGGCCGAAGGCAAACTGCCCACCAGCTATATCTACGGCCAAGACGGCAGGGTGCGTGCCTATTTTCTTGGCCCGCTGAAATGGGATGATGCTTCCGCGATAGAGCTGTTTACAGCCCTTAAGGACGGTAAAATCTAGCCCAGCGTTTTAGCGTCTGCCGGGATTTCATCCTGGTCTACCACCTCGGTTTCAGTGGCGGCATCAGTCATCCATTCCTGCATGTATGGGTGGGCGAGAACCGCATCCATGTAGGCGCGGGAGGCATCGCTTACAGGAATGTCATAGGTTTTGAAGCGTGACACCACCGGTGCATACATCATGTCTGCCGCGCTGAAGGAACCGAAAAGGAATTCCCCGTCACCGCCGAAACGCCGCCGGGCCTCTGCCCAGATGGTATCAATCCGGGAGATGTCTTTCTGGACCGCTTCGGAAATTTCAAGGCCAGTCCATGACCCGCGCATGTTCATGGGCGCCGCCCCGCGGAGCGCCATAAACCCGCTGTGCATTTCTGCGGCAATAGACCGGGCAAAGCCAAAGGCCGCATCACTTTCAGGCCACCAGGCCTTTTGAGGCGCAAGGCGCGCACAATAATCAATGATGGCAAGCGAATCCCATACGCGAACATCTCCATGCAGCAGGGCAGGGACACAGCGCGTGGGCGAAAGCTCTTCGATTTTCTCGTAAAACTCTGGCGTGTCGAGCGGCAGCTTGACCTCTTCAAACGACAGGCCTGTGTGGCGCATTGCCAGCCAGCCCCGCAAAGACCAACTGGAATATGTTTTGGTGCCGATAATGATTTTGAAGTTGGCCATGGTGCTGAGCCTTTTTGATCGGTGAGGGTGTTTGCTGGTCTGCCTTTAGCACACAGATTGTTCGCCGTCGCGCTAAAGCTGCAAAAAGAATGATCTGGCTTTTTGGGATGCTAAACGGCGGATCTGAGCGCCTGTTGTTGCGCGAAGTGATTTGAGTAGGTCTCAGGAACTCTCACTAAAGATGTACTTTATAATCTAATAATTGTATAAAGCTACTTTAAGAATATAAGATTCAATGACTAGGGGAGGAATCGGTGGCAAAGAAGATTCTTGCTGCGGCAGCGGCAACAGGCCTTTTGTCAGCTTGTGCGACGACCAGTTTCAGTGTGAAAACGCCTGATGATGCGCCGACGGAAAGCAGCACGATGGCTGAGGCTAGCGCACGGGCGAATACTTTTTACCAGGCCTATGACAAAACCTATGCCCATCTGGCCAATGGCAGGCAATATTTTGAAGTGCCGGCACTTCTCGCAGGGTTGGGCGGTGTCATTGGGACCGCTTTTGGTGGCGGGCCAGATGTTGCGAAAGCTGCAGCGTCCGTGATTGGAACATCCACCGTTTTTGGCAAATATTATGCGCCGCAGCAGAAGGCGAACTATTTTCTGGCTGCGAAAGACGCGATGCTCTGCGTTCAGGGCGTGGCCGACGGGTTTTCAACTGTTTACGCTGATGGTGGCAGCGGTGATGATCCAGCCATTGCGATTACATCCGGCACACCGCCGCGCGCCAGTGAAGTACAGCAGACGTTGACTGGAACACAACGTCTTGCCAGGAGTGCCGGGCCGCAAAACCAGCAGCTTCGGGCAATGCAAAATTCTCCCTCCCTCGCTATGGCGACAAGCGTTGTCGTGGACAGCCTGAAAGCACAGAAAATGAAGGCCAGAATGGTCGATAATGCGGTCAACCGTATTCACACCATATTGGCTACCCGTATTGCCTCTGCTGGATCTTTTTCGGGGGCGCGAGATGCGATTGCAGGTCTTTCGGTCAACATTGAAGAAGCGATCAAGAAGCACATGCAGGTTCAGGAGCTTTATGAAAAGGCGGCTGAAAAGGCGCAGGAACAAGTAGCGCAGGCGCAGCAGAATTTGGATACGGCCGCGCAGGCCGTCGCGAATGCGCAACAAGCGAAGGATCGTGCTGCCCAAGGACAGGGAAATGGATCGCAAAGCGCTGCCGCTACTGCTGATCGACAACTGCAGGCTGCGACTGCTGCGCATACTCAAGCAACTCAAGATGCGAACGAGGCCCAAGCCACGCACGATGCAATCAAGGTTCTGAACAGCAAGGGTGTGTCAGCTTACAAGATGGCGGTGAACCTTGAGACAGATCTGGCAACATGTATTGCGCAGGCTGGCGGCTAAAGCTTGCACCTGAGCGCCGACAGAACATGAAAAGCTCTGCTGTTGGCGGGGCTTTTTGTTTCCGCGGAGCATTGGTC
This sequence comes from Alphaproteobacteria bacterium, assembly GCA_013372925.1. GTDB lineage: Bacteria > Pseudomonadota > Alphaproteobacteria > Sphingomonadales > Kordiimonadaceae > Kordiimonas. The sequence goes on along the minus strand of JABXIV010000192.1, from coordinate 814 downwards.
AGATAAATGAACCCAGTTTTATGCTCTCTTTGCCGCATACATCCTGAATAACATCCGTTTCAGCCATCCGTTTTAGATATGCCCCGAGGTGCTTGAAATTTTGAGGTGGTGTTGGCATGTCTTCGGCCCACAGGCACAGCATGAAAAGGAAATAATCGCAAACCGTGATGCCATCCCCCACAAGATAGGGGCGGGTTTCCAGTTCTTCATCCAGAATGCGGAACATGCCAGTGATGCGGTCAGCATGGGCTGCCTTAACGGCTGATGCACCGTTCGGGTCACTCGTATGTTTGGCCGGATAACAGTAGACCATATATTCGGCCTGCAATGTGTTGGTTAGATACATCATCCACTGCAGGAAGCGAGGGCGCGTGGCGCTGCCGATGGCAGGCACCAGCGAACTGTCGTGTTGTTCCGCCAGATACATGCAGATGGCTGGGCTCTCAAACAGCACGAGATCACCGTCCACTAGTGTGGGGATGCGGCCCGCCGGGTTCAGCTTCAGATAGTCAGCAGACTTTTGTGCGTCTGACTTTCTGTCCACAAGCACGAGGTCATAAGGCACGTCAAGGTGCGCCAACACGAAATGCGGGGCAAGGCTGGCATTGTTTGGATAATAATATAGCTGGTACATGGCGCTGCTTTCCTGGAGAAAGAAGAAAGGCGCCTCAATGGTGAAGCGCCTTGTGTCTGATCTGCATGGTGCCGGTTACCGCGTGGGCACTGGTATGTCGCCGCGATAGTCATAGAAACCGCGGCCTGTTTTACGGCCCAGCCAGCCGGCTTCCACATATTTCACCAGAAGCGGGCAAGG
>JABXIV010000203.1 GCA_013372925.1 Alphaproteobacteria bacterium | reverse complement strand
TGGGGCGGCTGGTGGTTCTGGGATCCGGTTGAAAATGCCAGCTTCATGCCCTGGCTTGTGGCGACGGCGCTGCTGCATTCTGCGATTGTGGTTGAAAAACGCGATGCCCTGAAAAGCTGGACGATCCTTTTGTCCATCGTGGCCTTTTCCTTCAGCCTTCTGGGTACGTTCCTGGTGCGGTCAGGCGTGATCATGAGCGTACATGCGTTCGCGAATGATCCAACTCGGGGCATTTTCATCCTCGGTTTTCTGGTTGTGGTGATCGGTGGGTCATTGGCACTGTATGCCTGGCGCGCACCCAAGCTAACGCCGGGCGGCCTTTTCGGGCTCGTTAGCCGGGAAAGCGCCTTGGTGCTCAATAACGTGCTTTTGTCCACTTTCGCAGCAGTTGTTCTGGTAGGCACGCTGTATCCGCTGGTGTTGGAGGCATTTGATGCCGGGCAGATCAGTGTAGGGGCTCCCTTCTTTGAATATGGCGCTGTTGTGCTTATGAGCCCGCTGATCGTGGCGCTTGGTTTCGGTCCATTTTTGGCCTGGAAGCGTGGGCGCTTGCCCAAAGCGGCGCTTCGCTTGGTGCCCGCGGCAATCGTGGCGCTGGTTGTGGCGCTTTATGTTTTCTGGGATAGCGCGGGCGGCATTGTTATGACGGCCTTCGGGCTTGGACTTGCGGTGTGGCTTTTGGGGTCTGTGCTTCTTGAGATCGCCGAAAGAACACAGCTTTTCAAAAATCCGGCCCGCTTTTTTGCCCGCGCACGCAACCTGCCGCGCGCCAGTTGGGGCATGAGTTTGGCCCACGCAGGTGTGGCGGTTATCCTGTTTGGTATCACGATTTCCGAGGCCTGGACCGAAGAGCATCTTATTGTCATGCAGCCTGGCGAAACGGTCAAAGTCAGCGATTACGATTTCACTTTCCAAGGCGTACGGCCCGTTGCGGGCCCGAACTTTACAGCTGTGGAAGGTGTGTTTGATGTAGCGCGTGGCGGCAAGGAGTTCACAGTACTTACCCCTCAGGACCGCCTTTATACAGACCCGGTGATGAACACGACCGAGGCCGCAATCTATTCGCTTGCAAGCGGTGACCTTTATGCCGTGATCGGGGAAGCGTCTGGTGGCGGGCGTTGGTCGGTTCGGCTTTATTTCAAGCCGTTTGTATCCGGCCTTTGGTTGGGAACATTGATGATGGTGGTTGGCGGGTTGCTGTCGCTTTCCGACAGGCGTTTGCGCATTGGTGCCCCTACGGGCAAAGCCGCTAAACCGGCAGCAGGGGAGGCTTGACCCATGCAAAGATTTGTACCGCTTCTTTTTGTCTTGGCGATGTTCGGTCTGTTCTTCGTGATGATGACGACAGAGGGCCGCAACCAAAAAGAAATCAAAAGCGTTCTGATCGGTAAGCCGGTTCCGGCCTTCTCTATCGAAGGGCTTGAGGAAGGCGCGCCTACACTGACGGATGCGGACCTGAAGACCGGGGAACCCGTGTTCGTGAATTTCTTTGCCAGTTGGTGTGTGCCGTGCCGTGCAGAGCATGAAAGCCTGATGACGCTTGCCCGCACCCACGGTGCGAAAGTGATTGGCATCGCCTATAAGGACACGCCTGCGAAGGCGCTGGGCTTTCTTGATGAACTTGGCAACCCGTTTGTAAAAACCGGGGCAGATTCCAATGGCCGGGTCGCCATTGATTGGGGCGTAACCGGCGTACCGGAAACTTTTCTGGTTTCCGGTAACGGCACCATTGTCTATCGCCACTGGGGGCCAATTGTAGGTGATGGGCTGGAAGCCAAAGTCTTGCCCGCGCTGGAGGCCTTGCAATGATCCGTTTGATTGCCGCCTTCATGCTTTCCCTTTTACTTGCTTTCGCGGTTCACGCTGTTGCGGTGGATGAAAAGCCACTTGAAGACCCGGTAAAAGAAGCCATGGCGCGTGACCTGATGAAGGAAATCCGCTGCCTGGTATGCCAGAACCAGTCGATTGAAGATTCCAATGCTGATCTGGCGCGGGACCTGAGGCAAGTTGTACGCGAACGCATCGCGCTTGGTGATACGCCTGCGAACGTTCGGTCCTATCTTGTTGACCGGTATGGTGACTGGGTTCTGCTGGAGCCCCCGGTCAAGAAAAGCACATACTTCCTTTGGGCCTCGCCGTTCATTTTTCTCGCCTTTGTTTTGTATTTTGTGCTGCGTTCCCGCAAGCCCGCGCCGAAGCCAGCACCGCTCAGTGAAGAAGAGCAGGCGGAACTTGAGAAACTGCTGCACGGCGATACGGGGAGCGAAAGATGATCTGGCTTTTCCTGATTTTGGTCGCGCTTACAGCCGTGTTGTTTTTGTTTGGAAAAGGCCGGGCAGAGGCCGGTTTTGACCCCCTTGATCACTATCGTGCGCAGCTTGATGAAATCGCTGAAGATGAAGCTCGCGGCGTTGTGGATGCCAACGAGGCTAAAGCCGCCCGGCTTGAAGTGGAACGCCGCCTTCTTAAAGCTGCCAAAAGGCAAAGTGAAGCCAAGCTGGATCGGGGCGATAAACGTATTCCCGCCGTGTTGGCCGGGCTGGCCGTTATTTCTGGCGTTGCGCTCTATGCGGTTTTTGGCCGTCCGGGCCTGCCAGAAAAGCCAGGCGCTGTGATCAGCAGTCGCCACGAAGCCATTCAGGAGGGCGGCCCGACCTATGACGAGGCGATCAAAGCCGTGCGGAAGCATCTTCGCGCAGAACCAGAGGATGTGAAGGGCTGGGAAGTTCTTGCAAAATCCTCTCGGGCTGTGCGGGATTTTTCGGCCGCTGCAAATGCCTTTGCAGAATTGGCACGCCTTCAGCCAGAGAACCACGGCTGGCGTGTGCAGCAGTTTGAAGCCATGATGGCAATGGCGAGTGGACAGATCACGCCGGCAGCCAGGCTTGTGTTGGGTGCCCTGATCGAAGACGCACCCGATCACCCTGCCGGGCAATATTATTTGGGGCTGTTGCGTCGCCAGTCTGGTGACGACGAGGGGGCCAAGGCAATCTGGCAGGCGCTTGCCGACAGGTCAGACCCCAATGCGCCCTGGATGCCAACCCTGAATGACCAGCTTCGGAAATTGGGTGTATCACCGCCGAGCCTATCTGGTGACCAGATGGCGGCTGTTGCCAATATGTCAGACGAAGACCGGAAAGCCTTTATCGAAAGTATGATGGAGCGGCTGAAGGCCAGGCTCGACTCGAACCCGGATGATCCCGATGGGTGGCTGATGCTGGCCCGTTCGTATTTGTCAATGGGTGATAAAGCGGCGGCCATAGCGGCGCTGGAGCAGGGTTTGGCCAAGGTTTCTGCTGAAAAACAGGCCTCGCTGCAGGCGTTTCTTGACAATCTGCAAACCAATCCCGATCTTTAACACTCTGGTTAGGATTGCGCCTTATGATGCGCCCCATAGCCTATAAATGGGCTTGGATGAACCAGAATGACTCGGCCCGAAGAATTCGTTTGCCAAAATAAAGTGCTAAAATAGCCTTACCCATGAGATTGGGGTCACACGACCATGGTTGATATTAACCCGAATGCCTCCGGGCTTCAGGCACAACTGCAGGCGCAACTTCAGAATGGTCGCGGCGCACGTTCTGCCCAGAACAAGCTTGATCTGACACCTCGTCCAACCGATGTGATTGAGGAGCGTATCCGCGCGCGTCAGAGCGAAGGTAACCGGCAGGCACCGACGCAACAATCCGATCGTTCTGGGAATGCATCCAACCTGTCTTCGTCCCAAGAGCTGGCAGCAGCCCAAAACCGGGTTAGCGAATTTGGAAGTGGTCAGCGTGAGGCACCGGTTGGCAGGCTGTCTGCCCGCGATACGGTAGCGCGGGATGTGCCGCTTGGGCAGATTATTGATATTCGCGTCTAGCCGATCAACGTCATTCCAAGAAGAACGAGAGCCCCGCACATTGGTACGGGGCTTTGTTGTGTGTGCTTGAGTGCCGTTAGAAGCGATACTGCAAGCTTACGGATGCATTCCTGCCCGGCTGGGTGTAGCGATCAATGAAGCTGGTATCTGCTGCATAGCCGCGCACGTCTTCCCACAGCCAATATTCCTTGTTGGTGAGGTTGAAGATACCGGCCCGGAAAGCAAGGTTTTCTGTCAGGTTCACATAGGCTGTCAGGTCAAGAAGTGTATATCCTTCTGTTGCGAACCCTTCTGTGTCGCTCATGCGGCTTTCGCTTTTCGCGCCGACAAGGGTGGTTGTTAGGCCTGCGCCCCATGTCTCGTTTGGTGCATCGTAGGTCATGCCCAATACTGTTTTGGTTGGGGCAACCGAATCGATTGGTGTTGTGATGCCGTCCTGCGTCGTATCGCCTTTTGCGTATGCGAAGGCTGCCTGAAACGAGAGGCCTTTGGGCGCACCAAGCAGTTCATCCAGCCAGAAGGCTGCGCGGGCCTCTGCCCCTTCGATTTCTGCAGACGCATAGTTGGCATACCGATACACGCTGATGCCGGTAGATCGATCGATGGTTTGTTCAATGAAATCATCATAGCTTGAGCTGAAATAAACGATTTCGAAGTTGCCCACTTTGCCGCCAGCGCGCAGTCCAATTTCAACCGATTCACTGCTTTCCGGATTAAGGTCAGGGTTCGAAAGGGTGACATAGCCCCGATAGGCTGAGCTTTGGTCTTCGCGGTATAGCTGGATCAGCTCGGGTGCCTTGAAGCCTTGGGCATATTGCCCGAACAGAGACAGCGTATCATTGAACTTGAATACAAGACCGGAGCGGAAGGTAAGCTTGTCGCTCGAATGGTTCTCAAGCTGGGCTTCATAGAGCTCATCAGCCTTTGGGCTCGCTTTGAAACTATCGTACCGCAGGCCGGGTGAAAGGATCAGCGCGCCATCCATAAGGGTGATCTGGTCCTGGAGATAGATACCGAAGGTTTCGCCCTTCACTACTGGTGTGTAGCGCGACAGCTCATCCGCACGCCCGCCGTCTAGATAATATTTGTCTGTGCGGTTTTCCTGTCTAGCGTGCTGGTAGATGGCTCCATAGGTGAAATGGTGTGCACCGGTTTCCTTGTCGAACTGGGCAGATAGCTGGAAATTTTCCTCACCGTGGCGATAATCGATCAACCGTGTGCCATAGCCATAGGCTTCTGTGGTGTTGTGGGTTTGTTCCTCAGCATCGCTTTGCTGCCAATCCACGGTCCAGTTCATGGTGTCAAAAAGCGCGTTTTCCGCCGTCCATTCATGGGTGAGGCCAATGTGTTTGCGGGTGAAAACATCATCGCCGGTGTAGCCGGAATAATTGTAGCGCGTGCTATAGCTGGGGCCTTCGAGCGACAGGATGTCGATATGGGAGCTGGAGCGGAAATATTCGCCGATAAATTTCAGCCGGTGGGCCTCGTTCACCTGATATTCGATTTTGCCAAGCACATTATTGCTCGAAAAATCATACGGGTCCGGCAGGGTGCGGTCGTTGCCCGTGGCATCAGAATAACCTTCGCCATAGTTTTCCGTTTCGCCACCATCCCGGCGGGTATATTGGAGCATGGTTTCCAGGTCACCGGTTCGGTTGGCGATGGTGGCCGTTTCCGTGACCATATTGGTCACGCTGTCGTACAAAAATTTCAGGTGACCCCCCGTATCATTGCCGCTTTCTTCCAGATACGCTGATGGGCTTTTGGTTGAAAAGGAAACCACGCCAGCAAGCGCATCACTGCCATACAGGCTGGAGGCCGGCCCGCGCAGTACTTCAACCTGCGCAAGGCTGTCGATATCGACAAAGTTTCTGGGCGAGTTCAGCCATGGGCCGGATGCGAATCCTTCAGATTGCTCGGTGCCGTCCACCAGGATTTTCACCCGGTTACCCGCAAGGCCGCGGATGTTGAACCCTGAAAGCCCGAACCGGCCTGCGTTGGTTGCTTCGACGCCGGGCTCATAGCGCAACATGTCGCGAATATCGGTGGCCATGATCTGGTCCAACTGTTCCTGGTCAAGTACACTGACTGTTGCGGCCACATCTTCAAGCCTCTCTGCCGTCCGGGTTGCGGAAACGACGATTGTCTCCAGTGAGAAGTCGCGCCCGGGTTCTGCCTCTATTGTTGCTGCACCAACACCAGTCGCAAGTGACAGGTGTGAAACCCCCGCGATCAAAATCGGCACAATGTGATGCGTTTTCATGAAAAGTCTCCCTGACCCTTCGAGAAGGGAAAATGTTTTTAAGAATGATTCGCAATTGATCTACAGGGTGAAGTGGGCGAGGTCAAGAAAATAAGAATGATTCTCATAATTAGTTGCATTTCAGGGAAAGAAAGCGTAGGTCTCGAAAGGAATCAGTCGCACCGGCTTTGTGCGGCTTTAAATTTTATTGAACATTTTCAATGCGTTAAATCGCATTATAGCTTGGGAGCGATCATATGATCCGAGCATTGGAAGATTTGATGTATCAGGTTTCAGACCTGTTTCTGGCCCCGGTCCTTATTCTGTTGGTGCTGTTGTTTTTCTATAGCCTCTATGCGCTTGGTGCCTTCCTGATGCAGGCGGTGCAGCGTCGGCGTGGTTCCTACGCTTTTCAAACTTTGTTGATCAGAGGGGTTCATAGCGAGGGGGCTGTTGCGCCCAAAGGCTATCCCTTGGCCGCTACGGCTGTGGCACGCAGCGCTATTACAAAAGACGAGCTGGATGTGGCCGCCCTTGGCGAAATGGAAGGCGTGCGGATGGTGAGCCGCGTTGCCCCGATGCTGGGGCTGATCGCCACCATGGTTCCTATGGGGCCTGCGCTCAAAAGCCTGTCGAACGGGGACGTGCAGGGTATCAGTGAAAATCTGATTGTTGCCTTTGCCGCCGTTATCTTCGGCCTTGTTATCGCGTCGATCACCTTCTTTATCGCAAGCACAAAGAAGAAATGGCTGGCGCAGGAACTAGTGGCGCTGACCCCTCATTTGCATGCGGCGAATAATGGTGGCCATACCAAGATTGAGGAGCTGAACCGTGAGGCTGCTTGATGAAGATGAAGCGATCAACCCTGCGCTGTCGGTTGTGAATTTGGTGGATGTGTTCCTGGTTCTGATTGCTGCCCTTCTGATCTCTATCGCACAGAACCCGATCAATCCATTTCTGGATGACGATGTGATGGTCATCAAGAATCCCGGTCAGGCGGATATGGAGATGATCATCAAGAAGGGCGAGAAAATCGAAACCTATAAAAGTACGGGTGATATCGGCTCCGGCGAAGGCGTGAAGGCCGGTGTGGCCTACCGCATGCCGGACGGATCGATCGTCTATGTGCCCGACGATGAAACGCCTGCTGCCAGCGGTGCAGCCGCTCCCCAAAATTGATCTATTTTTATTGAGGCCATCATGCGCTTTCTGATTTCCATTTTTCTTGCTTTCAGCCTTGCTGTTTCCGCGACCGCCGCAAATGGCGAGCAAAAAATCCTCTATGTTTCAGGCTCGCACGGCAGCCTGGCGAAGATCAGCCTGATCGAAGACTCTCTGGCTGCTCATGGCGCTAAAATCGATCGCGTTGCGGTGACAGATTTGAGCGCTGCAGCAAAGGCGCTACAGGTCTTCAATATGTATGACTTTGTGCTGCTGGATGATTCGTCAGCCCGCAGCAGCAAGAAATCCTTCAGCCACCTTCTGCCTGCCACTGAAGCCTATGACGGCAAGCTTTTGGCCATCAAATGGCTATCAGAAACCCGGATGATCAGGGGCATGTCAGCGGAGCAAGCCCGTACCTTGCATGATTATTTCGACAATGGCGGTGAGGTGAACCTGACGCGGATGGCTGACTATCTGGCGCTCAATATTCTGGGCGACGGCACGGCAAAGGTGTCGCCGCCGGTAATCTATCCGGAAGTTGGCTTTTATGCGCCTGGCTATGATGGGCTGATCTTCGATACGGTTGACGATTATCTGGTATGGCGCGGTGTGGCGTTGGGCGAAAAGCCTGCAATCGGCGTCATGTTGCAGCGCGCGTTGATCGAATCGGTCAACACGCAGGTGGTGGACGATGCCATTGCCCGCCTTGAAGAAAAGGGCGCCATCGCCATTCCTTTCTTTTTCGAGCTGAGCCCAAGGGTGACAGACTATGTGCCGCTGCTGCAGAAAGACGGCCAGACCATCATCGATCTGATCGTGAACTTCCGCTCTATCCATTGGGCCGGAAAGCGGAAAGTGGAATTTGAACGATTGGGTGTGCCAGTAATGCAGGCGCTGACATATCGGGACGGTGATCAGGCCACATGGGAAGCCGACTCGCAGGGCATTTCTGCGGGCATGACACCTTTCGTGTTGGTGTTGCCGGAATCTGCCGGGGTGATTGATCCCGTGATTGTCGCTGCAATAAACGAGGAAAATGACCGGGCCGAGGTAATAGATTATCAGATGGATCATCTGGTAAGCCGGGCGATCAAATATGCTGCGCTGAAGCATAAGGAAAACAGCGAAAAGAAGCTGACTGTCTTCGTTTGGGGCGACAAGAATATGGGCGCGTCCTTCCTGAATGTGGAGGAAAGCCTGCGCACCATCAGTGGTGGCCTGAACGCCGCCGGCTATGGCGTTGATGCTGTGGACAGCACGTATTTCACGGACCCGATTGACCGCATCCTCAACCCTTTCTATCGGGATTTTGAACTTGAAAGCCTGCTTGAGGATGATCTGGCTGAACTGATGCCAGTGAAGGACTATCTGGCTTGGTTCAACACGCTCCCACAGGATGTAACGGAACCGATCATCGAATTCTGGGGCAAGGCGGAAGACAATTTCATGGTGGTTAGCCATGAAGGCGAACCGCACTTTGTGCTGCCGCGCATCAGAAACGGCAATATGCTGGTGATGCGCCAGCCGCCCCGTGCCGACGATAAGGATCAGGACAAGCTGATCTACCACCAGGGCACAGTGCCAATGAACCATTACTATCTGGCGGCTTATTATTATGCCCGTGAATTCTGGGGTTCTGATGCCATCATCCATCTGGGTACCCACGGCAGCCAGGAATATCTTTCGGGCAAGGAGCGCGGCCTGTCGCGCTATGATCAGAGCAATCTGGCCGTGTGGGACACGCCTGTCTTCTATCCTTTCATTATCGACGACATTGGTGAAGCCATGCAAACCAAGCGCCGGGGCAGCGCCACTGTGATCGCGCATATGACCCCGCCTTACGCAGCCGCAGGACTTGAGGGCCAAACAGCAGATATCCACGAACTGATGCACCAATACAGGTCCCTTGATGAAGGCGGTGTGCGGCAAAAGACTGCGGACGAGATCAAGGCGGTTTGCTTTGAAGCCAAGTTCTGTGAAGACATGGCAGTCACGGAAGCAGAGATCGACGCGGATTTTGATACCTTTATGGAAGAACTGCATGTGTATCTGGAAGACCTTGCAACACAGAACCAGCCGCTTGGCTTGCATACGTTTGGCGAATTGCCGGAAGAAAGACTGGTGACCACAACGCTGGTTCAAATGCTGGGGGCAGACTTCACAAGCCATGCGCGTGATTTTGAAGCGATCGCCTATGCAGAAGGTCAAGCCCAGGATCACGCTCACGGTGACCATGCAGACCATGATCATTCTGAAGATGCGCTCACAAGCAAGGAAACACCGCTTGAGGATCTCGCAGGCTTTAAAACCGTGCGGGACTATGTCATCGGCGGCGGCAATATTGATGACCTGCCCGAAGTTCTGCGGGCCGATGTGGAAAAGGGTCGTACCTATTTCAAGAACATCGCAGGCATAAGGGAACTACCGCATCTGATCGCAGGGCTCTCGGGTGCATATATCCCCGTGAAAACCGGGGGGGACCCGATCCGGCATCCGGAATCGCTGCCAAGCGGCTTCAACCTCTATGGCTTTGATCCGGCACGTCTGCCGACAAAGGCGGCGTGGGAGCAAGGCAAGGAGCTGACCGAAGGCGTCATCGCTGATTACTATAAGAAGCACGGCCGGTACCCTGACAAGCTTGCGTTTTCCTTGTGGTCGATTGAAGCCATGCGGCACTATGGCGTGCTGGAAAGCCAGGCGCTCTATGCCATGGGGGTGCGGCCCGTATGGTCTTCTGATGGGCGCGTAGTGGGCACGGAGGTTATCGAAGCCCGTGATTTGAAGCGCCCGCGAGTAGACGTGGTTCTTTCCGCCACCGGGCTATACCGGGATGCATTCCCGAACGTGATGCTGCTGCTCGCGGAGGCCGTGAAAACAGTCGCGGAACTTCGGGAAGAAGGCAATTCCATTTGGGACAACAGCCAGCGTGTGAAAGCGGAACTGTTGGCCTCAGGCATGAGCGAAGAGGATGCTGACTATTTCTCCACCGTTCGCCTTTTCTCCGGTGCTTCAGGAACCTATGGCTCTGGCGTGGATGATGCGGTTCAGGCCAGCGACACGTGGGACACAGACGCCAGGATCGCCGAAAACTATATGCGCAAGATGGGCTATGCTTACGGTGCTGACGCGGCGCGCTGGGGGGCAAGCCCGGGGGATGTGAACCTCTATGGCAAGCAGCTTTCAGGAACCGATGTGGCACTCTTTGCCCGGTCTTCCAACCTTTATGGCATGACTTCAAGCGATGATCCGTTTGAATATTTTGGCGGCTTGTCGCTGGCGATCCGGAATCTGGATGGCCAAAGCCCGGATATGGTGATCGCCAACCTGCGGGACGCCAAGAACCCGCGCGCTGAAGATGCCGCCCAGTTTATGGCGAAGGAATTGCGTACCCGCAGCCTGAACAAACGCTGGGTATCTGAAATGATGAAAGAGGGATATTCCGGCGCAACCAATTTCGCCAGCAGGCTTGCCCACTTCTGGGGCTGGCAAGTGGTAGACCCGAACATCGTGCGGGACGACCAGTGGCAAGAATTTGCCGAAGTTTATATCAAGGACAAGTTTGACCTTGGCATGGATGCGTTCTTTGAGGAAATGAACCCGATTGCCCAGGCAGAAATGCTTGAAACTATGCTTGAGGCTGTGCGCAAGGATTACTGGCAGGCAAGCGATGAGACCCGAAAGCTTTTGACCGAACGCCTGATCGAGCTTGTTACAAAATACGACCTGATCGTGGATAACGAAAAGCTGAGCGAATTTGTCGATAGCCAGGCTTCGGGTTTTGGCCTTGATATTTCCTTGCCCGCCCCGGACGCAACCGCGATGGCTGCGCCTGGTGCTCAGCAGGTGCAAGGCCAACAGCTGAAAAAGGTGGAGCAGGCAGAAACCGTGGAAGCGGACTGGAACTGGCCACTCACCTTCACGGGGCTTTTGTGTCTGCTCATGTTTGTTGGCGGGGCTGTGGGGCAGGTCATACCGCGGCGGGTAGCCCTTTAAGGGGTATATATAAAGGAACAGCCGAGGGCAGTGACCAGTAACCGGGTTGCTGCCCTTGTTTTAAAAAGGGAATACTATAATCGTATTTATCGATTATAATTAAAAAAACAATCGATTGGATAGATTTTTAAAAAAGCCGTATATCTCTATTCGAACGCCGGGGACGGCGCAAACGAATTCAAGGAGATACCAAAATGGCTATGATCAACAAATCCATCCCAGAGTTTAAGGTAGAAGCGTTTCACAACGGTGAGTTCAAAACCGTGACCGATGCCGACGTTAAAGGCAAATGGTCTATTTTCCTTTTCTATCCTGCTGACTTCACCTTTGTTTGCCCAACTGAACTTGAAGACATGGCAAACCAGTATGAAGAACTGCAGAAGCTTGGCGTGGAAGTTTTCGCCGTGTCTACCGATACGCACTTCTGCCACAAAGCATGGCATGACAGCAGCGACGCTATCGGCAAAATCAAATTCCCGATGCTGGGCGACCCAACAGGTGCCATCACACGCGGTTTCGACGTGATGATCGAAGAAGCCCACCAGGCGCTGCGCGGCACGTTCCTCGCTGATCCTGATGGCATCATCAAGGTTGCTGAAATCCACGATCTGGGCATCGGCCGTTCTGCCAAGGACATGGTTCGCAAAGTGAAGGCTGCCCAGTATGTGGCGGCGAACGACGGTGAAGTATGTCCTGCCGCTTGGGAAGAAGGTCAGGCAACCCTGACACCAAGCCTCGACCTCGTCGGCAAAATCTAAGCCCGAGTGTTTATCCCCCGGCTGTGGGTGCCTGCCTTTGCGGGCCCCACCAGCGCCGGAGATTGAGGAGAAGAAGAATGTTATCCAGTGAAATTATCAAAGCCCTCGAAGGCTATACCGCACAAATGCAAAACGATGTCACCTTCGTGCTGCAAACAGGCGAGCATGAAAAACGCGAAGAACTGAAGGCGTTTCTTGGTTCCATCGCTTCAGTGTCCGGCAGGATTTCGCTGGAGGAACGGGAAACGAACGGTGTGCTCAGAAGCCCTGTCAGCTTCCTGCTGGAGCGTGACGGCGAAGACAGCGGTATCCGTTTTTCCGGCATCCCGGGCGGGCATGAGTTCAACTCGCTTGTGCTGGCGGTGCTGCACCTTTCTGG
>JABXIV010000041.1 GCA_013372925.1 Alphaproteobacteria bacterium | reverse complement strand
CACTGAAATATCTGCGCGCTCATACCAATACATTTTGTCGCCGGCAAACTGAACGTTTGCAGCAGGAACTTTCTTGAGCGCAAGCGCTACAGCTCGGATAATGAAATCATTAACAGAAAGCTTCACACCGCTATCGGCAAGCTTGGCATTCAGCTCCTTCCGCTGCGCCATCAGCTTATCCACCTCGCAGTCGATCGTGAGATAGAAATGCGGCACAGTTGTTTTCGATTCCGTCAAACGCTTCGCAATGGTCTTCCGCATGTTTGACAGCCGTTCTTCATGATACGGAATATCGGCATGTGGGCCATATTCCGTGGCAGCAACAGCTGTAGCAGTTTGGGGCGAGGTAGTTGGTGTAGCCACAGGAGCCGCCTTCACGTCACCACCAGCAAGTGCAGCCTCAACGTCACGTTTAACGATACGGCCGTGTGGGCCGGTACCAGCAACAGTCGCGATATCAAGGCCTTCCTGCTTGGCAATGCGCTTCGCAAGCGGTGAAGCCTTAACCCGGTCATCGCTCGTCGATGCCGCAGCAACTGGTGTTGGTGCGGACTTCGCTTCTGCCTCTTTCTTTTCTGCAGGCGCGGGTGCAGCTTCTGCCTTCGGCGCTGGTACGGTATCGGATGACGGTGCTTCAACAGCACTTGCGTCCTCGCCCTCTTCCGCCAGCAGCGCGATCAACTTGCCAACAGGTACTTCGTCAGTGCCTTCAGCAACAAGAATTTTGGCAACCGTACCATCGTCAATGCTTTCCACTTCCATCGTCGCCTTATCGGTTTCGATTTCCGCGATTACATCGCCGCTTTCAACTGTATCGCCCTCTTTGACCAACCATTTGGCAAGCGTGCCCTTTTCCATGGTTGGCGACAGTGCAGGCATAAAAATTTCAATAGCCATACTCGTTCTCTTCCGGTCTGACTGACAGGCTGACTTACCGCAGCCCGTTCATATTAACTCCAAGCGCATATCCCAGCGCTCCTATCAAAATCAGTAGGATCAAGACAACGACGAGATTTTCAACGCCGAAAAAAGCACGACCCTTATTTGAACCACCCAAGGTTGGATCACGATAATCCAACTTTGATTTGACGTTTTGAAACGATGATTTCAGAGCGTTGCGGTTTATAAGTCGTCGTAGCTTCCTTCTTCTCATCCTGTTCCCAAATTACTCCGCGTAGCAGACGGCTTTCGCGGCTTTGACAATGTCATCCGCGCTTACGACTGCAGCTTTTTCAAGGTTATTGGCATACGGCAGTGGCACGTCCACGCTGTTCACTCGCGTTACCGGCGCGTCCAGCCAATCAAACGCCTGCTCCATCAACTGTGCCGAAACATCAGAGGCCACGGAACACTGCGGCCAGCCCTCTTCCGCCACCACACAGCGATTTGTCTTCTTCACGCTTTCGATCAATGTATCCAGATCAAGCGGGCGGATCGTACGCAGGTCAATCACCTCGGCATTGATACCTTCCTCAGCAAGCTTGTCAGCCGCCTTCAGCGCTTCACCAACTGTAATGGAATAGGAAATGATCGTAACGTCAGCGCCTTCACGATAAACGCGGGCTTTGCCTATTGGCAAAACGAAGTCATCCAAATCTGGAACTTCAAAACTTTCACCATACATCAGCTCGTTCTCAAGGAACACGACTGGGTTCGGATCTTGAATGGCAGCCTTCAAAAGGCCTTTGGCGTCTGCTGCGTCATACGGTGCCACAACCTTCAGTCCAGGCACATTCGCGTACCATGCTGCATAGTTTTGGCTGTGCTGTGCGCCAACGCGGCTCGCAGCACCATTTGGGCCACGGAATACAATCGGGCATGTCACCAGACCGCCAGACATATAATGCGTTTTGGCTGCAGAGTTGATGATGTGGTCAATCGCCTGCATGGCAAAATTGAATGTCATAAACTCAATCACTGGCTTCAGGCCTGCGAATGCAGCCCCTGCACCAAGACCAGCGAACCCGTGCTCGGTAATCGGTGTATCAATCACGCGTTCTGGGCCAAACTCATCCAGCAGGCCTTGCGTTACCTTATATGCGCCTTGATATTCTGCAACTTCCTCGCCCATAACGAAAATGTCGCCATCCTTGCGCATCTCTTCAGCCATGGCGTCCCGCAGTGCTTCCCGTACAGTGACGGTTTTCATGGCGGTACCTTCAGGGATTTCTGGGTCTTTCAAAGAACTCGCCTTTGCCTGTGCTGGAACGGGCGCTTCCTGGGCAACAGGCGTCTCTGCTACTTCAGCAACAGGTTCTGTAACAGGCACATCCGCCTTTGGCGCAGTATCAACCGATGAAGCGTCCTCACCCTCTTCCGCCAGAATGGCAATCAATTCGCCCACTGGAACGTCATCCGTACCTTCTGCGATAAGGATTTTCGCAACGGTACCGTCATCAACGCTTTCAACTTCCATTGTGGCTTTGTCGGTTTCAATCTCGGCAATAACGTCACCAGATTCAACTGTGTCGCCTTCCTTCACCAACCATTTCGCCAAAGTGCCCTTTTCCATAGTTGGCGAGAGCGCCGGCATAGTAATTTCAATAGCCATCAGGTTGCTCTCCCTTACACCAACACATCTGTATAAAGTTCGGAAAGCGCCGGCTCAGGGCTCTCCTGTGCGAATGTTGCTGCTTCGGCAACAACGGCTTTGACCTTCTTGTCGATTTCTTTCAACTCGGCCTCATCCTTGAACCCGGCATCCAAGATACGTTGCTTCACCTGATCAATCGCGTCGTGCTCTGCACGCATCTTCTGAACTTCTTCCTTGGAGCGATATTTGGCAGGGTCTGACATTGAGTGCCCGCGATAGCGGTAGGTCTTCATTTCAAGAATGAATGGCCCCTCGCCACTGCGGCAATGTTGTACAGCCTCTTCCATGGCGGCCCGCACCTCAAGCACATTCATGCCGTCAACCTGCTTGCCTGGAATTCGGAAGCTTTCGCCGCGGCGATACAGCTCGATTTCCGAAGATGATCGTGTCACTGACGTGCCCATTGCATATTGGTTGTTCTCAATGATGTAAATCACTGGCAGGTTCCAGATGCGAGCCATATTGAAGCTCTCATACACTTGGCCCTGGTTTGCAGCACCATCGCCAAAGTAAGCCACGGACACATTGTCTGTCTTGCGGTACTTTGCAGCAAAACCAAGCCCCGTCCCCAACGATACCTGTGCACCAACGATGCCGTGACCACCAAAGAAGCCGCGATCAGGATCAAACATATGCATGGAGCCGCCCTTGCCCTTGGAGCAACCACCTTCACGCCCGGTGAGTTCTGCCATGACTGCCTTCGGGTCCGCACCAGCGGCAATCATGTGGCCATGTTCACGATAGCCAGTAATAACTGAGTCGCCGTCTTTCAGCGCAGATTGGATGCCCACGACAACGGCTTCCTGACCAATATATAGGTGACAGAAACCGCCGATCAGACCCATGCCATACATCTGGCCCGCCTTCTCTTCAAAGCGTCTGATCAGTAGCATTTGCTCATAAAATTCAAGCAGTTCTTCGTTGGAAGCCTCAAACTGAGCAGGCTTCTTTGAACGCCGGCGCGTAGGAGCACCTGCTTTCTTGGGGGAATTTTTTGTAGTCATCTCGGCCTTCCACAAAAGGTCGCGGGCAGGAGCGCCCAACACTCAATGCATTCGAGGCTTATGGATACCCTCGAATTGACCGATTTGCAATAGGATATAACTTATTGAAATATATCAATATTATCGAATTAACTTGTTTTAAGTTAATCAGTGTGAGGCGTCAGACAGGAACACGATGACTTCATCTGGATGCGTAAACCCTAGACGGGCCCGAACCTGCTCTTCAAGCATATCAGGGTCGATGGATTTATTTACCAGCTTGGCCGTACGGGCCTCCATCGCCTCACGAACAATACGCACATCTTCCGCCTGAAGCATAAGAGCCACCTCCTGAGCCTCTAGGCGCTTCAGGGCTGCAAGACTGTTCTCACCCTGAAAGGCATGGAAAGCAAAATATGCAACCAAAAAGATCCAGACACCGGCCAACCAGGCCTGCCCCAAATGACGTGATATTTTTCCGACTCGCTTCATGATTCGAATCATCTCATAGCCGAATCGGCTATGCAAGACAAAAAACACACAAAATCCAGAAAAAGAAAGTAGAATCAGGTTCCTAATAAAACGCCCCCACCTTCAGTACAGAAGGCAGAGGCGCAATCGGAATCTACTGGTCGGTGAGCTCCTACCCTTTAAGGATAGAAGTTCCGGCATAGACCGCGGTGCTTCCCAGCTCTTCCTCGATCCGGATCAACTGGTTATATTTCGCCAACCGATCTGAACGCGCAAGCGAGCCGGTTTTAATCTGGCCACAATTCATAGCAACGGCCAGGTCGGCAATCGTCGCATCCTCAGTTTCACCAGAGCGGTGAGACATCACGGACGTATAGCTGGCACGGTGCGCCATATCGACAGCCTGCATGGTTTCTGCAAGTGTACCGATCTGGTTAACCTTCACGAGAATTGAGTTAGCGACGCCTTTAGCAATACCATCACCAAGGCGTGCAGGATTGGTTACGAACAAATCATCGCCCACAAGCTGAACCTTGTCACCGATGCGGTCCGTCAACAGCTTCCAGCCATCCCAATCATCCTCGGCCATACCGTCCTCAATGGAAATGATAGGATACTTACCAACCAGTTCAGCCCAATAGTCAACAAGCCCCGCACTATCAAGCTCTTTGCCTTCGCCCTTCAGGATGTATTTGCCATCCTTGAAAAACTCTGTAGATGCAGCGTCAAGCGCAAGGTAAACATCTTCACCCGGCTTGTAGCCCGCGCTCTCGATAGCTTCCATAATGAAGTCCAGCGCGTCAACAGTACCATTCAGATTGGGAGCAAAGCCACCCTCATCGCCTACGGCAGTGTTGTGCCCAGCTGCATGCAGCTTGGATTTTAGTTCATGGAAGATTTCTGCACCGATCCGAATAGCATCGCGAACGCTCTCGGCATTTACAGGCATAACCATAAATTCCTGCACGTCGATCGGATTATCAGCATGCTCGCCGCCATTGATGATATTCATCATTGGAACAGGCAACACATGCGCTGCAGGACCACCCAAATAGCGATACAGCGGCAACCCAAGACTATCCGCACTCGCCTTTGCAATCGCCAGTGATACACCCAAAATAGCATTGGCACCCAAACGGCCTTTGTTTTCTGTGCCGTCCAGATCCCTCATAGCCTGATCAATCGCCAACTGGTCTTCACTATCTAACCCTACGAGCGCATCAAACAATTCACCATTTACAGATTCCACGGCCTTCAAAACGCCTTTACCGCGGTACCTACCATCTCCGTCGCGGAGCTCAACTGCCTCATGTGCACCTGTGGACGCACCAGATGGTACAGCGGCGCGACCGAAGCCACCATCTTCCAGATAAACATCAACTTCTACAGTGGGGTTGCCGCGGCTATCCAGAATTTCGCGGCCAATGATATCAATAATCGCGCTCATGGCTGTTCCTTAATCACTCTGAGGGATCGGATAAATACTTTGCGGCGCGATTGTTACCCGCTCAGCATCTTTCCTGCAAGGCCAGCCGGCGCTTTGGGCGGAAAATTAGCGCAATTTCTTCTTTAAAGACCGTAATTGTCAGCTAACGCGTAATTAATTTCACGCACCCGAGCAATATACCCTGGGGGAAGCTGGTCAGCCAATCCGTCTACGATAAGGGCAATTTCTGCCTGAAGTGTCGAAAGCTCAAGTCGCTTTTCTTTTTCCTCAGGCTGAAACTTCAACCGCAGCTCGGTTTCAGCCAGGACAGCCTCTAGTCGTGGCAACGTCCACATCGGAAATGTTTCAGAATATGTGCGCAGGTCAGTCAGCGCATCGTTAAGTTCGCGCCAAGACAAAGATTCTCCGATGATATTCAGTTCCTGAATACGCAGGAACAATCGGGAATTATCCGCACCCTCCCCTCGCACAAACATAAAAGCACGCGCTGCTGCAAAGAACTGGCGCGCTGCGGCAAAGTCTTTAACGCCGGCAGCCGCATTGGCGGCCTCAATGTTCATTTCTATCGTTCGTTCTGGAGGCAGGCCAACATTTACCTGCAGCGCATCATGCCAGGCTTTAACAGCTAGCCTCTTGGATTTTGCAGCTGAAGCCGCACGCGCTCGGATAACGGACAAAACCGGGGCAGACTCATGGCCAATTCCCATTAGCTGAACAAAGTCCTGCCAGGTACGTTCAATATTTGAATATGCTTTTGAAAGGGTAGCGTCATCGCGCACACTGGAAAAATTCTCGAGATAATAGGCCACCGCCTGCTGTGTTTCAGCGAGCTTCTCCTCAGGATCTTTCGCATAACCCGGAGACACGAAGAGCCCCCAAATCAGTGCACCGATCATAACCTTCTTCAACATGCAGTTACCCTCTTTCTGCGGCATAATTTTCCCAGCCAACCATGTACAAGCTGCGACTATGCAAAAAGGGGGCCGAAAGCCCCCTTTGAGAAGATAACACTTAAAGACCGAGGGTCAAACAAGCCTTGCCTGACGCAGCGCGGCCTCCACAAAACTTGCAAACAGCGGATGCGGATCAAACGGTTTGGATTTCAGTTCCGGATGATATTGAACGCCGATAAACCATGGATGACCGGGGATTTCCATGATCTCTGGCAATTCACCATCAGGCGACATACCTGAGAACAGAACGCCCGCCTCTTCCAGTCTTTTTACGTAACCAATATTCACTTCGTAACGATGGCGGTGACGTTCTTCAATTTCTGTCTTGCCGTAAATCTCAGCAACTTTAGAGCCTTCCTTCAGCACGGCAGGATACGCACCCAGCCGCATCGTACCGCCAAGGTCGGTATCTTCTGTACGCTGTTCCACACTACCGTCTTCTTTTACCCACTCAGTAATCAGACCAACAACTGGCTCCTTCTGATCACCGAACTCTGTGGACCCTGCCCCTTTGATGCCCGCAAGATGTCGTGCGGATTCGACAGTAGCCATCTGCATACCGAGACAAATGCCGAAATATGGCACATTACGCTCTCTTGCAAACTTCGCCGCTGCAATCTTGCCTTCCGTGCCACGTTTACCAAAGCCACCGGGCACGAGAATAGCATGCACATTTTCAAGCTGGCTGATGGCATCGTCGCGTTCGAAAACTTCTGCCTCAATCCACTCGATATTCACTTTAACACGGTTCGCAATACCGCCATGAATGATGGCTTCATTCAAAGATTTATATGCATCCTTCAGCCCCGTGTACTTGCCCACAACAGCGATAGTTACTTCACCTTCAGGGTTTTTCACTCGGTCCATGATGTCTTCCCAGACAGTAAGGTCTGGCGCCTGGGAATGTGCCAAGCCAAATGCTTTCAGCACTTCCGTATCGAGACCTTCTTTATGATAGGAAATAGGCACTTCATAGATTGAGCTAACGTCCAATGCAGGAATGACTGCAGTTTCCGCAACATTACAGTAAAGCGACATCTTGCGTCGCTCGCCATCCGGGATCTGGTGCTCTGAACGACAGACCAAAATGTCTGGCTGAATACCGATTGAGCGCAAATCACGTACGCTATGCTGCGTAGGTTTTGTCTTCAACTCGCCAGCGGCGGCAAGGTAAGGCACAAGCGTCAGGTGAACAAAAATCGAACGGCCTTTGCCTAAGTCAATCGACAATTGACGAATAGCTTCCATAAACGGCGCAGCCTCAATATCACCCGCCGTGCCGCCGATTTCACAAAGCATGAAATCAATACCGTCTTGTTCTGCCAGCGCGAACTCTTTGATTGCATCCGTAACGTGCGGAATTACCTGCACCGTCCCGCCGAGATAGTCACCACGGCGTTCTTTGGAAATAATCTGCTGATATATTCGCCCGGAAGTGATGTTATCGCTTTGGCGTGAAGCCACACCGGTGAAACGCTCATAGTGCCCAAGGTCAAGGTCAGTTTCCGCACCGTCATCGGTAACAAAAACTTCACCATGCTGATAGGGGCTCATGGTTCCCGGATCAACATTCAGATATGGATCCAGTTTCCTCAACCTCACCGAATAGCCGCGCGCCTGAAGCAGCGCGCCAAGCGAAGCAGACAACAAGCCCTTGCCCAGGGAACTAACAACACCACCCGTGATAAAAATATAGCGCGTCATGGAGCCTCTCTAATCTCAAACAAGCCTACCACCACCAAACCGATAAACTAGCTGGCAACTCAAAATTACTATCTACTAAAAGAGAAGCGGGGGCTCTTGGCCCCCGCTTTGAAGTCTCTTGTCCCTAACCGTCCTCAGGAACGGTTGGTATCTCAGGGAGTTGGCTCCCGCCCTCTTCCTTGTCTTGTTGTATGGCCTCTTGCAAGACCGCGTCTTCACTACGGTTATTTGCAGCAAGCCAACCAAGCGCAAGCGAGTTCGCGAGGAAAACAATAGCCAACCACTTTGTCGTTCTTGTAAGAACATCGCCAGCACCACGAGCGGTCATCATGCCACCCTGGCCTCCGCCAATACCAAGCGCTCCACCCTCTGAGCGCTGCAACAAAATGGCAACGACCATCGCAATGGCAACAATCAAGTGAATGCTTAGCAATACAGCTTCCATGGACCAGTCCTAATTAGTTCTACGACACTCCTGCGCAGATTATACAAATCTGTCGCAGGATTTAAAGCGCGGTTTCTAGACTTCTTTAAAGCGTTTGCCAACCCTAAAATTATCTGTTGCGATATGCGTCGATAATTCCATTGAAATCAGAGGCCTTCAGGCTGGCACCGCCGACCAAGGCTCCATTCACATTGTCAGCTGACATCAGTTCACGGGCATTCGATGGTTTCACTGATCCACCATAGAGGATCCGGAATTCATTTCCGGCATCGCCAAAACGCTGAACCAACGCTTCACGAATTGCTGTATGCACTTCTGCCACATCTTCAACTGTTGGTGTACGGCCTGTACCAATGGCCCAAACTGGTTCGTATGCGACAACAGTATTCTCAGGCGTGACCTCATCGGGAATTGACGCCTCAACTTGCCCCAGCACAACCGTCAGCGTGTTACCCGAATCTCGATCAGATTCGGTTTCGCCAACACATACGATCGCTTGCAGTCCTTGCGCATGAACCGCCTTGGCCTTTTCCTGTACAAGGACACTGCTCTCGCCGTGATCAGCTCTGCGCTCAGAATGCCCAACAATCACGAATGCAGCACCGGCATCCTTGATCATTTCCGCTGAAATGTCGCCTGTGTGCGCACCGCTTGTTTGAGTGTGGCAGTCCTGCGCGCCAATCGCAATATCATCGCTCGCTGCATTCGCAAAAACCGACAACAGTGTGAAGGGCGGACAAATCAAGACGTCACAATCGGCCTTTGCGCCATCTTTAAGGTAATGCGTAAGCGCTTCGAGTTCAGCCTGGCTGGACGCCAAACCATTCATTTTCCAGTTACCAGCAACCAGTGCCTTTGGTTTCATTTTGGGGCCTCATTTCTTTATCTATTGTTGGGCGCTGATTAGCAAAATATTACCCGGCTGACCAGCTTCCTTTGCACACCTCATTCTGGTTTCGATTTGACATATCGTAAAACGCGCAGTTTCACTGTTGCAGCCACGATAAAGCCTGCTTATGATGCGCGGCCAAATCTCGGTGGATTCTCAACTGACCACCATAATGAAGTAATTGATTATTGACGGGAGCTTGGGCGCATGCTGCTCAAAACGCGGGGGGGACTGGAATCCCCATTTGTAAAAATTCTTCTGGGCCTGCTTATTGGCGCCTTCGCTATCTGGGGCATTGGCCCTGGCATGCTTTCCGGCAACACCCAGTCTGTCGCAACGATTGGTGAAACGACCGTTCCCACACAACAATTTGCAAATGCGGTGCAGAGACGTGCGCAGCAACTGCAAACACAATTTGGTGGTCAATTGAGCGCGGATCAGATTATTCAAATGATGCAGCTTGATCGACAGGTTCTGTCCCAAATGGTTCAGGATGCAGCGATCACAGAAAATGCCCGCGAACTGGGGTTGCGAGCCACCCACGCACAAGTTGCAGCCGAGCTTCGGACCTATGAAGCCTTTCAAACCCCAGACGGCAGCTTTAGCCCTCAGATGGTGGATCAGGCGTTGAGGCAAGCCGGCATCACGCAAAAAGAGCTGAATACTGACGTCGCTCGTATGATTACGCGCGGCCAGCTAGTGGAGAGCATGATCGCGGGCCAAGGCGTGATGCCCCGCGCCCTGGCTCAGGAACTTTATGTCTGGCAAGCTGAACGCCGACGCGCCACAATGATCAACTTGTCTGCTCATGACATCACTGACGTGCCAGAGCCGACAGACGAAGACTTGCAGACTTATTATGAAAACAATCAGGCGGCATACATGACGCCTGAGCGCCGGACCTATAACTATATCCTATTGACGCCTGAGCAGTTCACTGAAGAAGTTCAACTGAGTGAAGAAGACCTACGCGCCGCATACGATTACCGCAGTGATGACTATATCCAGCCTGAACTGCGGTCTCTGCAGCAGGTAAGTTTCCCCGACCTTGATACAGCACAAAATTTCATTCAACAGGTTCAATCTGGCGGAGATTTTGTATCTGTTGGCGCAGAAATGTCAGCATTTTCGGCCGAAGAACTGACCCTGGGTGACAATAGCTTCCATGACATACAGACAGATTTCGATGCAGCCACGGCGGAAGCGGTGTTCGCATTGGAATCCGGCGCCGTAAGTGAGCCTATCGAGGGTCTTGCTGGCTGGAATGTGTTTAAAGTGACTTCAATTACAGCGGGCGAAGAAAAATCGTTTGAGGACGTTCGCGCTTCTCTTGAAGCAGACCTCCGTCGCGAAGCTGCAATCGACCTGATGTATGACTTCTTGCCTGACCTTGAAGACGCTATTGCGGAAGATGGTGTGCTGACGGCTGCTGCCTCAAAACTGAATCTGCCGCTGGCCACTGTGGCAGAGATAGATGCACAGGGCACCGGGCCAGATGGCCAAGCCAAAGTTACGCAACAGATTGAATACACTATCATGAGCGAAGCTTTTCGTCTCGAAGCTGGCATGGAGCCAGAATTGAAAGACATTGATCCTTCCGATAGTACCAAAGGTGTTTATCTTGTTGAAGTGACAGACGTCAAAAGTCCTGAAGCTCAAGCCTTTGATGACGTACGCTCGAAGGTAAGCACCGCATGGATGCAAGAGCGGCAACAAGAGAAAGCCGGTGAACTGGCCGAAGCGGCCAAAGTCCGCTTGGAAGCGGGCGAAGATGCTGAAGCTCTTGCCGATGAACTTGGCGGCGTTTCTTATACTGCCAAGAACGTTGCACGTACCGCTGAAGGCTCCTCCGGGCTTGCTTCAAACATCCGCCGTCTGATTTTCGAATTGGGTGCAAACCAAATTGATGCTGAACGTGCAGCAGACGGTGACGGGTATGTGGTCGTTCGGGTTGACACGATCACACCAGGTGACCCTGCAGCGAACCCTGAAAAGGTTGATGAACTGTATGCTGGCCTGCAAAACCAATTCCAGGACGAAATTTTTGTTCAATATCAAAGCATGCTACTGAACAAATACAAACCTGAGATCAATACGCCGGTAGTAAATCAACTGTTCCGGCGTGACCCAGACCAGTGAACGACGCAATAACACCTAGCGCCGACGATCTCGATAAATGGATCAGTCGTTACGAAGAAGGCATCCCACAGGTTGTCTCTGCAACACTTGTTGCCGACTTGGATACGCCAGTTTCCGCCTATATAAAGCTGGCCCAAGGAGAGACATACTCATGCCTCCTGGAGTCTGTTGAAGGCGGTGAAACCAGAGGCCGATATTCAATCATTGGCCTCAGCCCGGATATCATCTGGCGCTGCAACGGGGGTAATGTAGAAATTTGTCGCTACGAAAGCGGAAGATTAAACGAATTCGTTGCGTTACCCGATCGCCCGCTGGAAAGCCTGAGGAAGTTACAGGCGGAAAGCCTCATTGAATTGCCTCATCCTTTGCCCCCAATGGCGGCAGGGCTCGTGGGTTATATGGGGTATGACATGGTTAGGGAAATGGAGGCCTTGTCTCCGGCAAAACCTGATCCTTTGAATTTGGCTACATCCATATTTATTCGGCCAACTGTAATGGCCATCTTTGACAGCGTTACAAACCTGATCACGCTGGTAACACCGGTGCGTCCAATTGAAGGCGTCGATGCTGCTGCCGCTTTGTCCGCAGCAAATGACCGGCTAGGCATGATGCTTGATCGCCTTGATGCACCGCTACCTGCCTCTGGCTCACCTGCTAGTCTTGACGACATGGAGCCTGCTTCAAATACGGGACGTGAGCGCTACCATAGTATGGTTAAAAAAGCGCAGGAATATATCTTGGCCGGAGATATCTTTCAGGTGGTTCTTAGCCAGCGTTTTTCCATGCCCTTTGACCTACCTCCTTTTGC
Organism: Alphaproteobacteria bacterium; assembly: GCA_013372925.1. Taxonomy (GTDB): domain Bacteria; phylum Pseudomonadota; class Alphaproteobacteria; order Sphingomonadales; family Kordiimonadaceae; genus Kordiimonas. The sequence goes on along the minus strand of JABXIV010000041.1, from coordinate 2,285 downwards.
GCTCTATCGGGCCTTACGGCGTACCAACCCATCGCCGTTCATGTACCATCTTGCCTTCGAAGATTTTGCTATCGTCGGGTCCAGCCCTGAAATTCTAGTGCGCCTCCGAGACGATGAAATCACTGTCCGCCCTATTGCCGGCACGAGAAAACGCGGTGCAACGCCTGAAGAGGATGCTGAATTAGCTGCAGACTTGCTGGCAGACCCCAAAGAACTTTCTGAACACCTCATGCTTCTTGACCTGGGGCGGAATGACGTAGGGCGCGTTGCGAAAGCAGGCAGCGTTAAAGTTACAGCACGAAACACCATTGAGTATTATTCGCACGTAATGCACATCGTCTCTAATGTTACCGGGGAAATTGACCCGCGTTTCGATGCTATTGATGCGCTTGCCGCAGGCTTCCCTGCCGGAACTGTATCTGGTGCCCCAAAGGTTCGGGCAATGGAAATCATTGACGAGCTTGAAGTCGATGCGCGTGGCCCTTACGCGGGTAGCGTTGGCTATTTCAGCGCCAATGGCTCCATGGACACATGTATCGTCCTCAGGACAGCGATCGTCAAAGATGGGCGCATGCATGTTCAGGCGGGTGCTGGGGTAGTAGCGGATAGCGATCCGGAATCAGAATTTCAGGAATGCGAAAACAAGGCCCGTGCTTTGGTAACCGCTGCCAAGGAAGCCGTCCGTTTTTCAAGATCAAACCGCGGCTAAACTGAAGCCCTACATATTTCATCAACGAGCAGCTGTCTCAAGGTCAGATACTAGGGCAGCGGGAAGCCTTTCATTCTGCGCAACCAACTGACTGATTGGCACTAGAACAAGGCCTTTGGCATCCAAGGTTTTCTGCCAATTGGCAAGTGTTTCAAGTGTCACTTCGTATGGGTGGCCAATCGCAATGGCGTAGCCACGCAAATGCGCGATACGCTCAAGTTTGGCCAGTTGCTTTTCAATGGCATCACGGTGCTGCACATTATCCAGAAAAATGTCGCGCGCGATAGTTGGAACACCCGTGGCCTTCGCAGCGCTGATACCGACACTTTCCGGCGAAGTTAGACTATCAAGGAACAGAAATCCCCTTTCCTTCAAGAGCATCATTACCTTGACCATAGGCCCAGCTTTTTCGGTAAGCAGACTCCCCATGTGATTGTTCACCCCAACAAAGCCATCAAAGCGTGCCAAGTTCCATACTAGGCGACGATCAAATTCTTCGGGTGATAGCCCATCCAACAAGGCGTTAGATCCTGGATTTGCAGCCGCAGCCTTAGGCTCCATCGGAAGATGAACCATTAGCTCATGCCCTGCCGCATGAACTAGTTTTGTTTGTGCACCTAGATCCTCAGCATAAGGGAGAAACGCTAGCGTAAATGGACCTATCATTTGAGACAGTTTCCTTGTTGCTGCAAGCGATAACCCCAGATCATCTATCACAACTGCGATGCGAGGCTTTTCAGTATTTCGCCAAGCAGCTGCATATTGCAGCCATGCAGGTTCAGGCACCTCAGGCATCACTTTTTCGAGATCGCCAATCGGTACGGTTACTTCTGCTCCTTCCATCGAGGAAAGGACTGCCAAGACATCAGGATCCGACTCTGAAACTGTCTCCTGTACCTCCACGTCTGGCATCTGCTCTTGTTGGAGAACTGCATAAAGTCCTATGCCCACACCAATAACCACAATTGAGTAAATCCCGATAACGAGGGTCCTCAGCCGTGGGCTAATTGATCTATTGTTTTCACTTCTGTGTTGGTGTTGCCGTCGGCTCATTTCAATTTTTCTAAAGCGCTAGCGTTCAAAGTCTTTTGCAAATACTGATTTTTTGCCTCGTCGGCCATTGACTTTCAACATGAAAGCCGCAATGTCCAACTAGTTTATGAATCTGCGAGTGGTTCCAATGTATATTCTGATCGATAACTACGATAGCTTTACCTACAATTTGTACCATTATCTGATGGAATTGGGTGCAAAAGTTGACGTTTGGCGAAATGATCAGATTTCAGCGAAAGATGTAATAGCCAAGAAACCTCAGGGCATTATTATTAGCCCAGGCCCCTGCTCACCCAACGAAGCCGGTATATGCCTTGACCTTATAGAGCAGGCCAAGGGTAAAGTACCTATTTTCGGAGTTTGCCTTGGTTTTCAAAGTGTTGGGCAGGTTTTTGGTGGTCGTGTCATTCGTGCACCCTATGTCATGCATGGCAAGATCAGCGAGATTACCCATACGGGCAAAGGCATTTTTGAAGGCATCCCTTCCCCATACAATGCCACGCGCTATCACTCTCTGATTGTT
>JABXIV010000045.1 GCA_013372925.1 Alphaproteobacteria bacterium | reverse complement strand
TATGGTGAAGGCCCAACAGTGGGTGATGCCATGTCTCGTCATCCTGATATTGATATGATGTCTGTAACGGGCTCTACCCGTATGGGGGCTGCTGTACAGGCTGCATCGGCGCCCACGATCAAGCGCGTAGCTCAGGAACTGGGCGGCAAGTCTGCTGACATTATCCTGGATGACGCAAACCTTGAGGAAGTAGTGGCGCGTGAAACGCTGTCAGCCATGCGGAACACCGGCCAAACCTGTACGCTGTTGTCGCGGATGCTGGTGCCTGCAGACCGGATGGATGAAGCCGCCGCGATTGCGAGCCAGGCTGCATCAAGTGTTGTGACCGGTGACCCAACCAAGGAAGAGACCACCATGGGACCGATCGCCCACGAGGCGCAGTTTGGCAAAGTTGGTGCCATGATGCAGGAAGCCATCGATGAGGGTGCGCGCCTTGTTGTGGGTGGCCCTGGTCGGCCTGAGGGCTGTGAAGAGGGCTTCTTCGTGAAACCAACGGTTTTCGCCAATGTAACGCCTGATATGACGATTGCTCGCGAAGAGGTGTTTGGCCCTGTTCTGGCGATTATGGGCTATGAAGATGAAGATGATGCAGTGCGCATCGCAAACGACAGCCCTTATGGGCTTTCAGGTGCTGTGCAGTCATCCGACCTTGAGCGCGCCCGCAAAGTGGCATCCCGCATGCGGACAGGTATGGTGTATATCAATGGCGCAGCAGGTGACATCAGCGCGCCATTCGGTGGCTACAAGCAATCAGGCAATGGCCGCGAATGGGGCGATCATGCATTCGCCGATTTCCTCGAGATCAAGTCGATCCTTGGTTACAATCCGGCCTAATTCAGAGCCCTAATCATAAAAGAAAGGCGCCACCCCGCAGGGTGACGCCTTTTTTGTTTTGCCTTGTCGCAGCTTACATTTTGAAGCTTACGCGGCCATAGAAGAAGCGGCCGGGCGTTGCATGTACTGTGCCGTCGAAGTTGTTGAGGTCACAGGTTGTGCAAAGCGGTGGGTCTTGATCCAACAGGTTTTGTACGCCGAGGGTAATAGAGATATCCTCTTCAAACCATTCTGGACGGTACGTGACCTGCAGGTCGGTGTAGAAAGTGCTGCCCAGCGTATTACCATCAGCGCCATTGGTGCAGTATTGGAAGAACTCGAAGTCACCCAAAATACCGCCACAAGCCTCGGATACGCTATCCAGGTAACGGAAGGTTGTGCCAACAGTCCATTGGTCCTTTGTCCAATCCACAAACAGGGAAGACTTGAACTTGATGTAGGCACGCTCTGGTGAGCCAAGCTCGGTGCCAGCACGTTCAATCACGTCAACACCGCCAGTCGCGTTCGGAACGGACTCTTCGTAGTTGAACAGGTGGCTGTTTACCCATTTGAAGCGCAGTTGCCCCCAATCGGCGTCCTCTGTCTCAGCCGTGATCGACCAGTCGAGGCCATCGGTGTCGATTGCCGCGATATTGGTCAGAACGCCCGCGATACGGGTTACCTGGCCACTGGCTGTACGGGTTACCGCATTACAGAAAACGTCTGCCAGTGTCTCAACACAACCCTGAAGAACTTCAGAGGCATTTGGTGCCTGAATTACGTTCTTCATGGCGATGCTGTAATAGTTGGCTTCAAACGTGATGCCAGCAAGGCCGAGGCTGTCTGCAAGGCCAGCCGGGCTATATGTCAGGCCAGCAGTCCAGGTCTCTGCGGTTTCTGGCGTCAGGTCCGGGTTGCCGCCAGTGGTAACGCTGATCTGTGGGTTGAATTGCACGAGATCGGCAGGAACGCCAAGTGCTGCACAGTTCGCAGGCTGCGTACCGCCACCAGCAACGCTACATGGGTCAGAAATGCTGCTGTCGAAGCGTGACCCTGTGTTGTAGAGCTCACCGATGTTTGGTGCACGGAAGCCTTCTGACCAGTTGGCGCGGAATGTCAGTTCGTCATTCACTTGCCAAGCTGTACCAATCTTGAACACAGTGTTGCTGCCAGACGTATTATAGTCGCTGGTACGGAACGCGGCGTTCAAGCCAAGGTGTTTCGCAAAATCGGCATCCGCAAGAAGCGGTACGTTCACCTCACCATAGAATTCCTTCACATGAATGTACCCCGCGGTTGGGCTTGCCGGAACACCTGCTGTCTCACCGCTTGAAACCACATTGTCAGGAATGAAACGGCCAGTTTCTTCGCGGTAGTTCCAGCCCATTGCAACGCCAACAGGGCCGGCTGGCATGTCAAACAGTTCACCCGCGAGGTTTGCGGAGATGTCGAGCAGTTTCTGGCGGCTTTCATCCTTCTGGGTGAAGGTGATGTAATCAAGCATGGCTTGCGTAATAGTACCTTGGCCATCCGGGCCCTGACCACCGAAAATGTTCAAAGGAACACAGCCGGGGATAGCCGCACATGCGTCTGGGTCACCCAAGGCTTCGTGGATCTTGCGGGCATTGAATGCACCGTCTTTTACCTGGCTGGCTTGGCTTTGCGACCAAGTGCCGTTGATGTCCCAGTACCAGTTGCGGCCAGCCATCTCGAAGTCGCCTTCGATGGTGTTGGAAATATACCAGGTATCAACATTCTGGGTGAAGACCCGAGGACCAGCTTCCAGTGGGCGGCGACCGCCGAAAGAGAAGGTGTCACTGTTCAGTTCAATGCCGAATGGGTTGTAGGGATGATCTTCTGGAACGACGATGTTGTCCATCCAGAAGCCTGCGCCAGCATCAACACCGAAGAAGAGTGGCTCGGGCGCTGCCTGGCTTACGCTGCGACGGTTGTTATAGGCTGCCGTGGTGCGAAGCTTGATGCTGTCTGTTACATCGAATTCAGCCTTGCCGAAGATATTCACACGTTCGCTTGGTGTCATCACCTTGTTGTAGGGTGAGTAGTTGAAGCGATCCTGCAGTGTGAAGGCGTGATAGTCGGAGTTCGCGCCTGTTGGGTCATTCGGGTCGAAGTTCGGGATTGGGCCCGCGCCATCGTTTGGCGTGATGGAGCCGAAACCGTTGCTGAATACGAAACGGCCCTGCGGTGTACCTGAGGATGCGCCGAGGTTTTCGAATGGAATGGCGTAAGCTGTCAGCTCGCGGTCAGCCGCCTCTACGGCACCTTGTTTGGTGTAGCTCACATCCAGAAGAACGCGGGTCCGCTCAGTATTTGCACCCCAGGAAATATCATATTCCTGAGTTTCACCATCGCCTTCGTCAAACTGGCCATAGTAGGCACTTGCGTTGAAGCCATCATAATCGTCACGGGTTTTGATGTTCACCACGCCTGCGATCGCATCGGAACCGTAAATTGTGGATGCACCATCTTGAAGGACTTCGATCGACTTGATGATGCCGGTCGGGATGGTGTTCAGGTCAACTGCACCAGAGACGCCCGATGCGGAAGAACCGCGAATCCAGCGCTTGCCATCAACAAGCACAAGTACGCGCTTGGATGTCAGGTACCGCAGGTCGATCTGGCTGGCACCAGCGCCGATACCGGAACCATCAGGCGGGAAGCCGAGGTTGCCGGACGAGTTGTTGGTGCGGTTGATTGCAGAACCTGCAATGGGCAGGCGTTGCAGGAAGTCTGCAACAGAGACCTGGCCAGATGCATCCATGTCTTCTGCAGACAGGATTTGAACAGGATTTTGTGCTTCAAGTGGATTTTGACGGATGCGCGATCCGGTTACGACCACTTCTTCAATTTCAGTTGCTGCCGTATCTTGGGCGATTGTTGGTGTAGCGAATGTAACAGCAAGAGCTGCGCAACTGCCAAGCAGCTGGAGCTTTCGTGTCATGGCAATAGGGTGTTTCATTGCCTCATCTCCCTTGTTTTTTGTTCCTCTATGGATACAGAAGGGCAATGAACATGCAGAAAAGATCCAAAACTTCGGGTAAGACCCAAAGGTTCGGCAAATAACATCAGCAATAATACGTGTATTTCACGTATATTTTCAGAGCCCATCTGAACAGGGATCGATCTTTTTTTGTGATTTCGACCCCATGGAATCAATAAAACCCATGGTGGATTGAAGGGGTAATGAAAAATGGAAAATAGGTTAATCTGTGTAAACTATATTACAGTTGTGTGACTAAAAAGCCGCATCCATGGTGCAGTTTTGGGGTTGCGCAGTTATTTTCGCTGATTTATTCGAAAAATAATCCAAAAAATATATCTAAATGAAATTATTTTCGTATTGCTTATGCAATAAGTTGAGGCAGTAATTCTGTCTATTTTTGCAACTAAGGGTTAGTTGGCGTTTGGGGGCCATACAGTTTTTCGTGAAAATGCTTCCGACATAGGGCGATATAGCGATCATTCCCACCGATCTCGATTGAGGCGCCTTCTTTCACCGGCGTGCCGTTTTCATCCACGCGCAGGTTCATGGTAGCCTTGGACCCGCAAGTGCAAATGGTTTTCAACTCATGCAGTTCGTCTGCGATCGCAAGCAGCCATTGGCTGCCTTCAAACAGATTCGCCTGAAAATCTGTTCGGATGCCGTAACACAGAACTGGAATACCAAGGCGGTCTGCGACGCCTGCAAGCTGAAATACTTGATCCTTTGTCAGGAACTGGGCTTCGTCCACCAGCACACAATGCAGGGGCGATCCGTTCAACTGGTTTGTAATCTTGACAAAGAGGTCAAGATTTGTGTCGAATATGTGGGCGTCGGCCTGTAAGCCGATGCGCGAAGCAATCACGGATTCGCCAAAACGATCATCAATTGCAGCAGTGAACAACATGGTGTTCATGCCGCGTTCCCGGTAATTGAAACTGGATTGAAGAAGGGTTGTCGTTTTGCCCGCGTTCATTGCGGAATAATAAAAATACAGCTTCGCCATGGCGGGTGTGCCCTATGTTCATTGCCCGTATATTGGGATAAAGTTTTGGCGAGCCTATGCAGTTGGACCGCATTGGGCAAGCCCTTGGGAGGAAAAATATGCGGCGGGGGATTTTGGGGAATGTTGGAGCAATGTTTTTTGCCTGCTTCAGCCTGCTTGCGGTAAGCACTGCCGCCGTTCTGTTCATTTCAAATTCTGCAAAAGCCGATGATCCGCGCGCGCTGAAGGCCCGCATGGCTGGTGCTGCGCTGGCCTGGTCTGCCGATAACGGTCGGCTTCGGCCTTTCATGCAGGCCTTCCCCAAGGGAGCTGATCTGCACACGCACCTGCGGGGCGCGATCTATGCGGAAAGTTGGATTGAATGGGCTGCAGAAGATGGCCTGTGCGCCGATATGTCGGTGCCTGCGCTGAGGTTCAAGCAAGGTGAAACCTGTGAGGCAAGCGGCTGGATCACGGCTGCGGCAGCGCAGGCAAGTGAGGACCACCGCCGTGAACTGATTGATTCAATGTCTAACCGGTCCTATGTGCCAACGTTGAATTGGTCTGGCCACAATGATTTCTTCGCAACCTTCGCCCGCATATCGGTTTCCCCGAAACGGCTGGGGGACCAGTTGGCTGAAGTGGCGTCCCGTGCCGGGCGGCAAAACATCCTGTATCTGGAACTGATGGAAACCATCATCTTTCCCGAACTGTTTCCGCTTCTTGGAGATGTGAAGCTTTCTGGTGACCTGGCGGCAGATTATCAGACACTGATGACCGGGGCGTTTGGCGAAGCGATGCCTGACCTGGTGGAATCTGCGCGCCGCCAACTGCGGCAGGCGTACGCACGCAAGGATGCGCTGCTGAAATGCGGCACGCCCGATGCTGATGCGGGCTGCGATGTGAAGATCCGCTTCCTGCACCAGGTGATCCGTGAATTTAATCCGGCCATGGTATACGGCCAATTTATCCTTGGCTGGGCCTTGATGCAGGACGAATCTAAGGTGTTGGGCATGAATTTGGTGGCACCAGAGGATGGCCATGTGGCGCTGCGGGACTATTCCCTGCATATGCGCATGATTGATCACCTGTACCGCAATCTGGGGCCGCAGAATATTTCCCTGCATGCGGGTGAGCTGACAATGGGGCTTGTGCGCCCCAAGCAGCTTACTTTTCACATACGGGAGGCGATTGAACTGGGTCATGCAAAGCGGATCGGCCACGGCATCGATATCGCCTATGAGCATGATACAGAAGGTTTGCTGCGCCGCATGGCGAATGAAGGCATTATGGTGGAAATCAATCTCACCAGTAACGACACTATCCTGGGCATCAAGGGCAAGGATCACCCACTTGTTATGTACCGGGACATGGAAGTGCCGTATGCCATATCAACCGATGATGAGGGCGTATCGCGAACCGACCTGACGCATGAGTATATGCGCCTTTATCGCGAGCATCAGGTGCCATATTTTGAACTGAGATACAGTTCTCGTAATTCGCTGAGCTATAGCTTCCTGCCGGGTGACAGCCTGTGGGCTTCGGATGCTTGCAAAAAAGAGGTGGAAACCGGCAGCCAAGCCGGGGCAGAATGCGCAGCGTTTTTAAAGGCAAGCGAGAAGGCGAGCCTGCAGTGGGAACTGGAAAAGCGGTTTCGCGCTTTCGAGGATGAACAGCGTATTCCTGAGCGGAAGCGTAGATCGTTTAAATAAGCCACGGGGATAGAGGTGGCAAAGGGTTCGGATGACGGGCCTAAATCAGAAGGGAAAAGTGGGGGCTATGAGTGAGACCAACAAAATGCTTGCGGGCGTCGCAAAGCCATCGTCGCAGCTTGCGGCTGATACTAACGCGGGCGTGGCCTTTTTTCTTGATGTCGCAGTAAACATGTTCGTGCTGGCAGGTGTGCTTATGGGCGCATTTGGTTATCCGGCAGAATATATGTTTGG
>JABXIV010000109.1 GCA_013372925.1 Alphaproteobacteria bacterium | reverse complement strand
CTGGCTGACCGCCTTGCCGAAGCCTTTGCCGAGAAAATGCACGAACTGGTGCGGAAAGACCTGTGGGGCTTTGCTGAAGGTGAAGATCTCAGTAACGAGGACATTATCAAGGAGCGCTATACGTCGATCCGCCCGGCACCTGGCTACCCCGCGTGCCCGGACCATTCCGCCAAGCCGGAATTGTTCCGCCTTCTGGATGCCTCAGCTGGCACCGGCGTGGAGTTGACCGAAAGTTTCGCTATGACGCCAACGGCGGCCGTATCAGGCTATTATTTTGCGCACCCCGAGGCGCACTATTTCGGTGTTGGCAAGATTGGTGAAGACCAGCTCGCAGATTATGCTGACCGTCGCGGCGTGGATATTGAAACAGCCAAGCGCTGGCTCAGACCCAACTTGGCCGACTAAACGCCAAAATAAAATTGCCCCACAGTTTTGTGGGGCAATGCATTTTTTTAGGTCGGTCAAACCAGCCTTAATGACAGCCGGAAATATTCGTCACCGTTTTAACCTGCCGGTTGGTGATGGCAGTTACGGTGCCGCCTTCAGGCCAGCTTGTCAGGCCGCTAATCGGGCCCTGCCAGGCGTATGTCCAATAGCCTGCTTCAACAGGCACCAGGCTCTGGTTGATAACGGCAGAATAGGTTTTTCCACCTGTTGTAAATTCAATGGTCGCGCCTGTCATCTCCTTGCCGCTTACCACGCCGTGGGCATAAAGCGTGCACGTGTTCATAACCTTCTGTGAGCTGGCTTCAACGGCAATCGAGCGCGCAGGCGCGGCGTAAACGCTGGTTGCTGAACCCAGAAGCATGGCAGCAACGGCACAGGTGATGGCTTTTCTGTTTTTCGTCATTTTTTGTTCCCCAATCGGATGGTTGTTTAATTTTCATTTATACAATCATAAGAGTTATGATGACCCATAAATACGACTAGAAGTGTATATTTAAAAGAAAAAATACATCTATAGAGGGTTTTGTTATTTAAAAACAATTTAAGGTTGTTTGGTGTCTTTGCATGCAACCGTATTCATGGAGGGGCTCCTCTAGCGCCTGATTATTTGGGGCAAGATCTAGTAGCTCAGCTTTGGGTCGCTTTTTGAGGACGGTTACTTTAAGAACTTGGATTGTATTTAAGTTGTTGGTGACGGGGAGGTCATCAGGAAATGTCGGTATCTGGGCAAGCGGCCTGTAGGCCAATTAATATCTCATTCTGTTCTTTTCAGTCCAATTTCATGGATGTAAGAGTAACCCAGCCTAATACGGCGTTACGGATGATCGGCGCCAATGTGAGGGTGTGCCATAATGCTGTGGGTACCATACAGGACATTGTGCCTGATGCCCCGAAAATTGTCGTGGTTCAACGCATGCTGCCAAACGTAGAGAACTGGCTTCCAGCGATCAAGGCATTGGTCAAGCGTGGGTGGCTCATTGTATCAGAAATTGATGATTATCCCCTTGTGCCCATCAAATCCATTCGGGATGCATGGGATGCATCAATGCAGTGGCAGGGTTATGCGGCCTGTCATGCGGTTCAAACCAGTACAGAAACGCTGCGACAGGTTTTTCTTCCCTATAACGATGAAGTCATGGTGTTTCCCAATCAGCTTTTCCAATTGCCACCCGCAGTGGCAAAGCCAGAAGAGGATATACGCCTTTTTTTAGGAGCGCTTAACCGGCAGGATTCATGGGCCCCACTGATAGAGCAGTTGAACAAGCTGATACATAAATATCCACAGATTGTACCGCTAGTGATTCACGATGAGTATTTGTTCAAGGCTCTGAAAAGTGACAGAAAGTTATTCCAGAAAAAGCTGGTCTATGCTGACTATTCAAAAGCTATGGCTGGCAGCCATATTGCTTTGCTGCCGCTCACGGATACAGAGTTTACTCGCCATAAAAGCGACATCAAGTTTGTCGAAGCAGCAGGTGCGCGAGCTGCGGTCATCGCGAGTCCAGCCGTCTATGGGCAGGTGATCAAGCATGGTGAAACGGGGTTGGTTGCAGATACTCCCGAGGAATGGGAAAAGCACCTTGAAACTTTGATTTGCAACAAGGGTTTACGCAACCGGCTGGCATGGGGCGCATTCAATTATGTGGTGAAGGAGCGTATGTTGCACAACCATATCCATAAGCGCGTGGACTGGTATTACGACTTGTGGGCCAGGCGCGATGAGTTGAATAAAGCGCTTTATGAGCGAATCCCTGAGTTGGCAGAAGCATAGGCGCAGGTTCGCGCGCTTTTGCTTTCTTAAGGCTTGAATATATCCAGATCCTTGGCGGAAACAAGCGGTCCGCTGTATCCTGCGGCCCGGATTTCCTTCACAAGGTCTTCGTCTGACGTGCCCCAATACAGCTGGTGGGTCAGCACCAAAAGGCCCGGTTTGGCTTCGTTTGCGATGGCGGCAAGTTCGGTTGCCGAGGTGTGGAAGCTGGCGTGATATTTCTGCCAAACAGGTTCACGCCGCCGCCAGCCAGCATCTGAATACACTTCATGCACCAGAATGTCTGCGCCCTTCGCGGCCGCAACGAGCGCGGGGCTAGGGCGCGCGTCCCCAGACACCACAATGGTTTTGCCGCCAGCTTCGAACTTGAAGCCATAGGCTTCCTTCCAACTGCCATGCAGCACCGGGATGGCGGTCACCTTGATGCTTGGGCTATCGATCAAGACCTTCCGTGTGCCGATTTCATGCGCTGCCACCTTGTAGCCTTTGGGGTTCGCAGGCTCCAGCCCGTTCAGCCGCATGGAAACATCTTCAGTGTAGGCGGCACTGAGGTGCGTCACCATCTCTGCGCTGCCCGTGGGGCCATAAAGCGTAAGCGGATGGTCGCGCTCCAGCACCCAGGGCGAGAAGATCAGGTCTGCAAGGCCGAGCGTGTGGTCGGAATGCAGGTGGGTGATAAACACATGGTCCAGGTTCGGCTGGGCCAGCTCTGGCACGCCCGTCTTCTCTGCCGCTGCAGCGCGCCGCACAACGCCGGGCCCCGCATCCACCAGATAGGCCTTGCCGTGCGCAATTACCGCAAGCGATGGGCCCGAACGAGCCGGTTCCGGGTTTGGGGTGCCGGTACCGAGCATCACAAGCGTCATACCCGCGTCCTCCGCATGGGCATGAGCTGACATTAAAGGCACGAACAAAAACAGGCTGAAAAGATAGCGCATGGTCTCTTCCCCGGATTGGCCAGCACGGTTGGCATTCAATGGGACTATGGCACGGAAGAAAAGCGCGGGGAAAGTTTAATCCAGGCTGGAGTGAAACACGATGCCGTACAGGATCATATTCACCGTGTCACCGTCGGTTGAAAGCGGCAGGGCCAGCACGGAATAATGGTGGAAGTTCTTGGGCGCCCATTTTGCCTGCACGTTCGAGAAATAATATGGCTCCCGGTCTTGTGTCAGACGGATGGCACGCACGATCATTTTCTCTGAGTTGGGGAACTGGCTCCAGGTCTTGCCGGTCAGGTCCACGCCGCAATCTTCCGCGATTTGCGTGCCGCACAGGCGGAAGGTGAATTCGGGCACGTCGGCGCTATCGTCTACATCCACAAGGGCGATGTGGGGCAGCAGCTTGGGAAGTTCAAGTGGCGAGAAATCCCTGCGGCAGGGAATTTTGCCAAGGCTTGATTTCTTGTTCAGCCAAAATTGATAAAGCGCCGCCAGCTCGGGCTGCTTGATGATGGCATCTTCAAACGCGCCCTCGGCGTCGATCGCTGCTTCGCTATTTTGGGGTGCGCGGGAACTTCTGCCGGCACCGCCGGTCAGGAAATCCTTGATGATCAATATGCCCGCCGACATGGCACAGCCTTTCCAAACTCAAAACTGGCGCGTATGTACCTGAAGTTGCGCATTGGTTAAAGCTTTTTAACCCTAAAAACCCAAGAAAAGTGCGGGTTTGAGCGAATATGTGGGGAACAAAGCACGAATGGGACAGAATGTTTCAGATTGTGATTCGCGTGCGTAATATTCTGCGGGGCAGCGGCTGGTTTTTGAAAGCGATTTGGGCGGGCTATTGTGGGTTTTGGTGCGGATCAAGCCTGAATAGGCAGATGCGTCGGCCCATTTTCGGGGATTTGGGCGCTGGTGGCCAACAGGTGGCTTTGGCAGGTGGGGCAATCGCTGCTGCCGAAGCCGGGAAGCGGGATGTGATAGCCGCCACTGGCAAGAAGGCGTGCTACCAGCGTGCATTCATCACCGCCCTCATGGGCGAAGGCCATGACCTTGTCGGCCTTTGTTGTCAGCCGGTCGATATGCCAGTGGATTTTCTTCTCACGCCGCATGTGGCGCTTCAGCCGCGAGGCCATGCCGCCGGGCCCATGGGCGTTCCCCGCATAGAAATACCATCCGGCGCTGAGCTGCGCCGCGGCTTTGCCGGGCAGGATGACGGCAACAGGCTCGGGCAGGTGCAGCACCAGCACATACGCCCCACGGGCGTTGCCGATGCGATCAAGCGTTGCTGCTGTAACCCTTATGGCGTTCATGCGGTGTTTGGTTCCCAAATGGTTGTCAACAGCCACAATAAACCACAGCGATGAATGCTGCGACAATTTGCTGATGCAAGATGTTTGGGAAGTTGCTTGAGAGGGGAAAGTGGTGCCGGCACCAAGATTCGAACTCGGGACCTGATGATTACAAATCAACTGCTCTACCAACTGAGCTATACCGGCACTTTCCAGCGTGCGCCGTGGTGGCGCT
>JABXIV010000217.1 GCA_013372925.1 Alphaproteobacteria bacterium | reverse complement strand
CTTGTGGGTGTTTCCACCTCGAATGTCGCTGTTGTGAAATCCTGCCGCTGTGGGCCGGTGTCTTTCAGTTCACGCATCAGCGCGGCGCGTTCTTCCGCAAGGTTTCTGCGGTCTTGCCTTATGGTCTCAATGTCGGCCAATAGTTTGGCGGATTGTTCTCCAATGAAGGCCAGTGCCTTTTGCCAATCATCCAGTGGCAGGGCTTGCGTATCAGATTTCTGGTTCAGTGACCGCAAGAAACCAAGCTGCATGTCTTTGGCCTGCTCATCGCTTTTAAGGGCGTTATCGCGGGCCTGCAGGGCTTCCAGTTTTTTCTGGATTTCCGCCTGCCGGTCAGACGCCGGGTTAACCACATAGCTGGTGCCTGTTTTGCTGCCATAAAGCTTGATCGCCGGGTTGTCGAACGAGATAAAAAGCTGGTCTTCATCGAGGGCCTTTGTCAGGCGGTCAATGGTCAGGCTGTGGCGGCCTGCGGTCAGGGTGATTGTACCTTTTCGGGTGATGGTGGCGCCGCCATCGCGGTAAACAACCACGTCACTGATCGGCGCGGTGGCCGTGAAGTCGTCCGCATTAGCCTGCAGCGACGCAAAAGAAACACCGGCAAGAAGAACGGTTAGCATTCTGTTGGTCATGAAATCCCCCATTTCCGGGCGCTGGCCCAATCAATCCGATGGAAGCATTTAAACATCTTCATATAGGCTGCGGCAACTCTGTGGCGAGATAAGGGCAGGCCATTCCCAAAGCTGTGAACGCGTGCTATCACAAAAGAAAGGAACAAGGTTTACGTATGGTTGAGATCAAAAAACGCGCGATCAGCCCAGAACAGAAAGCGTTCCGTCGCCAGCAAATTCTGGACAGTACGGCGGAGATGTTTGCTGCACGGTCCTATGATGGTGTGAACCTGGCAGACCTGGCCAAGGCCGTGGGTATCACCAAGCCAGCCTTGTATCGGTATTTCCGCAGCAAGGAAGCGCTGTTTCTTGCCCTTTTTGAACGGGAGGTGGGCCGCCTTCTAGCTGCCTTCAGGAATGCCCCGAAGCCCGACCATATTGGGCCCGCCATCGCAGGGCTGTTTGTACGCTTCCCCCTATATTGCCGCCTGAGCGCGATTTTGCACACAGTGTTGGAGCGAGACCTGACCTATGCGGAAGCCTTGGCCTTCAAGCTGAATGTGAAAAGCGGCCTGCAGGAACTTGGGGGAATTGTTGCCGGGTGGCTTGGGCCTGATTTTGAAGGCAATCTGGAAGACCTGTTGATGCAGGCGCAGCAGGCGCTCATCGGTGTCTGGCACATGACACACCCATTGGGAGCCATGAAAGAAGTTCTGGAAAATGAACCCGAACTTGAAGGCTTGTGCCACGATTTCGAAGCCACGCTAGAAGCCCATTTGGTAAGCCTTTTCCGTCGTTGATTAATGCCCTTTCCAATTTTTGGCTTGCCTTGGCCTTATAGTTCGGATACGAAATAAATACTTCGGATGCGAACTATAACTGGAACCATTGTGGCTCAGCCTAAAATATTTCATTTGATCCATAAGGCGCACAGGGCCCTGTTTCGTGCGGCTGATCAGCTTCTGATCAAGCGGTATGACATCACTGCGGCCCAGAATGCGCTGCTGATGTATCTGGAAAAGCATGAAGGCGCGACGATGGGGGCGGTTGCTTCTGCCATCGGGCTGAAGAACGCGGCGACATCAGGCCTCGTGGACCGGATGGAGCAACGCGGGTTGATTGAACGGCGCCCAAGCCCGCAGGACGGCAGATCGTTTGTGCTGGTTCTGAAAGATCGCGGGCGGGAAATTGCAAGTCAGAGCCAAAATCTTGTGCGCGCCACCAATGACTATCTGCTTGAAGGTTTCACGAAGGCCGAGCAGGAAACCATTGCGCGCTTCCTGGAAACTGTTGTCACCAAGGCAGAGACATATGAACCGGTAGGGATGGATCAGGCTTCGAGCCCTTCAGCCCGCATAACCAAATGACGAGGGAACCATGACAGATCATGTTCTAACGGAAGTAAAAGACCGGGTGATGCACATCACCTTCAATCGGGCAGACAAGAAAAACGCCCTGACCCATGCCATGTATAGCAAGGTGGTTGAAGCCATGCGGGAAGCGGAAAGCAGCGATAATATCCGCGCTATGCTTTTCACTGGCGCAGGGGAGGCCTTCACGTCAGGCAATGATCTGGTGGATTTCCGTGATAACCCCAAAATGGGCCCCGATGCACCTGTTTCCCAGTTCCTGCAATGCCTGCTGACATCGAAGAAGCCCATTGTGATGGCGGTAAATGGTATTGCCGTTGGCGTGGGGCTGACCATGCTTCTGCATGCTGACATTGTGTTTGCTGCAGAAGGTGCTGTTATTTCCGCGCCGTTTGTTGATCTGGCCCTGGTGCCCGAGGCGGCATCATCGCTGCTGCTGCCAAAACGTGCGGGTCATGCACGCGCGGCTGAAATCTTCATGCTTGGCAAGCGGGTTACAGCGCAGGAAGGCTATGAAATGGGCATCTTTTCTCGTGTTTTGAAGGCGGATGACCTTCTCGCGCAGGCTGAAGAGGCCGCAGTGGCACTTGCGAACAAGGCGCCGCAGTCTGTCCAGCGCACCAAAATGCTGATGCGCGGCGATATCGAGGAAGTTGGCGCCCGCATGGAAAAAGAGGCCAAGCTGTTCGCTGAGCAGCTTTTCTCCAGCGAGTTTGCTGAATCCGTGATGGCATTCATGGAAAAACGCCCGCCGAACTTTGGGTAGGGCAAGCTTGATTCAGATTGATGGAAGGGGGCTTGGCCCCCTTTTCTTGTCCTTTTGGCAAGATAATATATATAGATTGTTCTTTCAAAAATAGATATTGTCCCAACCTGATCAGTTTAGAGTAGGCCGTAAATGGCTAGTGCAGTGAGGAAGGGATTTCTTGAATGAGCGAGCAAAACGCATCGGCAACATGGCGCACGCCAGAGGTGTGCCTGATTTTGATGGCTGCCGCTGCACCCTTCAGTTTCTCGATCTGGATGGCGCTTCTGAACAATTTCACCGTTGAGGTGGCGG
>JABXIV010000268.1 GCA_013372925.1 Alphaproteobacteria bacterium | reverse complement strand
GATCCGGCCACCAAGAAATGTGCGCTGGTGGATTCTGTGCTTGAATACGCCCCCAATTCTGGCCGCACTACCAAGGTGGGCGCAGACGCCATCATCGCCTATGTGAAAGATAATGGCCTTGAGGTCGAGTGGATTCTGGAAACCCATGTGCATGCCGACCATCTTTCCGCCGCACCCTACTTGCAGGAACAGCTGGGCGGCAAGCTGGCGATTGGTGACCAAATTACAGTAGTGCAGGAAACCTTCGGTAAGCTCTTTAACGCGGGCACCGAGTTCGAGCGCGACGGCAGCCAGTTTGACGTGCTGTTCAAGGACGGTGACGAGTTTTCCGTTGGGTCGATCAAGGCGAGGGCCATTCACACGCCCGGCCACACACCAGCCTGCATGACCTATGTGATCGGTGATGCCGGTTTTGTGGGCGATACGCTGTTTATGCCAGATTATGGCACGGCACGCTGCGACTTCCCGGGCGGCAACGCGGCGACACTGTTTGCTTCAGTGCAGAAGATTTTCGAATTGCCGGACGAAACCCGCCTCTTTATGTGCCACGACTATAAAGCACCCGGCCGCGATGAATACGCTTGGGAAACCACTGTGGGCGAAGAGCGTCAGCGCAACATCCATGTGCATGAAGGCGTTTCCGAAGGCGAATTCGTTGATATGCGTACAAGCCGAGACGCCACCCTTGATATGCCGCGCCTGATCCTACCTTCCGTGCAGGTGAATATGCGCGCAGGCCATATGCCGCCTGAAGAAGACAACGGCGTGCGCTACCTCAAAATCCCTGTGGATGCCCTTTAAGGCACACACCGAATAGTTGATGAGTTGAAAGGATAACACCATGGATATCAGGAAAGTTGCACCCGGCCTTTCGGTGTCGCCGCAGATCACGGTACAGGAAATTGGCATTCTTGCCGGCAAAGGGTTTCAGGGCATTATCAATGTGCGCCCGGATGGCGAGGAAGACGGCCAGCCAACTTCGGCAGACATTGAAAAAGTGGCGAAGGAATTCGGGCTTGAATACCGCCATATCCCGATCGTGCCGGGCAAGATGACAGAAGCCGACATTACGGCATTCGCCGAAGCGCGTGCTGAAATGATGGGGCCTGTGTTGTCATACTGTCGGACCGGCACCCGCGCCATTACCCTGTGGGCGCTTACGAAGGCAAAGCAGCTTTCCACCACGGCGATCCTGAAAACGGCCGAAGAGGCTGGCTATGACCTTTCGGGCAAGGCGGATGAACTGGATGCTCGCCGGGCTGCCAAGGCCGGAGCCAAGATCAAAGCAGTGCCAGAGCATCGTCATGTGCATGATGTGGTAATCGTGGGCGGTGGGGCCGGTGGCTTGGCTGCTGCGGCAAGCCTGCTCAAGCGCCGCAAGAACCTTGATATCGCAGTGATCGAACCCCGTGATGTGCATTATTACCAGCCGGGCTGGACCCTTGTTGGTGGCGGTGTGTTCTCCCGCGATCAGACCAAGCGCCCGATGGCAGACGTAATGCCTGAGGATGTGAAATGGCTGCGCGCCGCTGTTGCGGGCTTCCAGCCCGAGCAAAACGCTGTCGTGCTGGAAAGCGGTGACCATGTTTATTACCGCAGCCTTGTGGTGGCACCCGGCATCAAGCTGGATTGGGATCAGGTTGACGGCCTGCGGGAAACGCTTGGCAAGAACGGGGTAACTTCCAACTATCAGTTCGATCTGGCGCCCTACACTTGGGAGCTGGTGAAAACCATGAAGAAGGGCCGCGCTATCTTCACGCAGCCGCCTATGCCCATCAAATGTGCGGGCGCACCGCAGAAAGCCATGTATCTGGCTTGTGATGCCTGGATGCGCTCTGGCAAGCTGAAGGACATCGATGTGGAATTCCACACGGCTGGCGGTGTGCTGTTCGGGGTGCAGGACTATGTGCCTGAGCTGATGAAATATATTGAGAAATATGATGCTGGTGTCTTTTATCAGGAAAATCTGATCGCGGTTGATGGCGCCAGGAAAGTGGCCACCTTCAAGGTAACCGACGACAAGGGCGAAACCAGAACCGAAGACCGCCCGTTTGACATGATCCATGTGTGCCCGCCGCAGGGCCCGGTTGATTTCATGAAAGGCACGCCGCTGGTTGATGAGGCAGGCTGGGTGGATGTACATAACGAAACGCTGCAGCACACTAAATACGGCAATGTGTTCGGTATCGGTGATGGCTGTAATGCACCAAATGCGAAAACCGCGGCGGCCGTGCGCAAGCAGGCCCCTGTAGTAGCCCATAACGTGATCGCCGTTCTTGAGGGCACCAGCACTGGTGCCTTGTATGAAGGCTATGGCTCATGCCCGCTGACTGTTGAGCGCGGCAAAGTGGTGCTGGCGGAATTCGGCTATGGCGGCGCGTTGCAGCCAACCTTCCCGAAATGGCTGGTTAATGGCACGCGCGCGACCGGGCTTGCGTGGCTTCTCAAGGAAAAGCTGATGCCAACCCTGTATTTCGACCTGATGCTGAAGGGGTATGAATGGCTGGCGAAGCCGGACGTGATTTCTCATTCCCCGCTATCGCATGAGGTGGGCGAAGCATGCGATTTCTCGGAAGCTAAAAGCAACTGATCGCAACTTGCTGTCAACAGGAAGGTAGCCCTATGCAGGCATCATCGAAACTGGCGAAAGTTTTTCCCTTCCTCGATTGGGGAAGGGGTTATGGTAGGCAAAGCCTGGGTAATGATCTGACGGCGGCGGTGATCGTTACGATCATGTTGATCCCGCAGTCGCTTGCATATGCGATGCTTGCGGGTTTGCCGCCCGAGGTTGGGCTTTATGCCAGTATCCTGCCGCTGGTTGGCTATGCCATTTTCGGCACAAGTCGCACGCTGGCCGTTGGGCCGGTTGCGGTGGTGTCGTTGATGTCCGCTGCGGCTGTTGGGGCTGTTGTCAGCCAAACGGGCGCTGGCTTTGTGGAAACTGCCATTTTGCTGGCGCTCTTGTCGGGTGGGTGCCTTCTGTTGATGGGTATCTTCAGGCTGGGGTTCCTTGCGAACTTCCTTAGCCATCCAGTGATTTCAGGTTTTATTTCTGCCTCAGGCATCTTGATTGCGGTCAGCCAGTTCAAGCATGTGCTGGGCATTCCGGCGAGCGGCCATAACTTGATTGAGCTTTTGGGTGCGCTGGGGGGAGGGGTGCAGCAAACGAACCCCTACACAGCGGTTATCGGTTTTTCCGCGCTCGGTTTTCTTTATTTCGTGCGCAAGAAACTAAAGAGTGTGCTTGAAAAGATTGGCGTACCTGAGGGTGTTGCCGGGTTTCTGGTAAAGGCTGGGCCAGTGTTTGCGGTGATCGGCACTACGCTTGCCGCAAGCATGTGGGCGCTGGACCAAAAAGGGGTGCAGATTGTGGGGGCGGTGCCGGTTGGCCTGCCTGTACTTGGCATACCTGCTATCGACCTTGGTCTTGTTGAACAACTGATTTTACCTGCGTTCCTTATCAGCCTGATCGGCTTTGTGGAATCGGTGTCTGTTGCTCAAACGCTCGCGGCAAAGCGCCGGCAGCGGATTGACCCCAATCAGGAACTGGTGGCCCTTGGGGCTGCAAATGTGGCTTCGGGCTTCAGTGGCGGGTATGCCGTTACCGGTGGTTTTGCGCGATCTGTGGTGAACTTCGATGCGGGGGCAGAAACGCCAGCCGCTGGCGTGTTCACTGCGGTGGGTATTGGTATTGCAACCCTGTTCCTGACGCCGCTGATCTATTTCCTGCCGAAAGCCACACTGGCAGCCACCATCATTGTGGCAGTGTTGGCGCTGATCGACGTGCATATGATGCGTGAAACCTGGCGTTATTCTAAGCGTGATTTCTTGGCAATGGCAGCCACTATTCTGCTGACGCTGACGATCAGCGTTGAAGCGGGTGTGGCATCAGGGGTGATCCTTTCTGTCTTGCTGCATCTTCACCGCAGCAGCCGCCCGCACTGTGCTATTGTGGGTAAGGTGCCGGGGACCGAGCATTTCCGCAATGTGCTGCGGCACAGCGTGGAGACCTGCGACACATTGGTGACTTTGCGTGTGGATGAAAGTCTGTATTTTGCCAATGCTCGGTTCCTTGAAGATCAGGTCTACGCCCTGCTTGCTGAGAACCCGAAGTTGAAGAATGTTATTCTTATGTGCCCTGCGGTGAATGAAATCGATGTTAGCGCGCTTGAAAGTCTTGAGGCGATCAATCGCCGTCTTGCTGATGCAGGTGTGAAATTTCATCTGAGCGAGGTGAAGGGGCCGGTGATGGATCGGCTTCAGCGATCCAGCTTCCTTGACGAGCTGACAGGACAAGTCTTCCTCAGTCAGTATCAGGCCTATCAGGCATTGGCCGACAATCGACGGAGCCCGAAGAGCGCAGCGCAGTAATTAGTGTAATGGAGAGATATAATGATGGAATTTTTCACGGCAGAGTTTCTGGCGCGTAGCCAGTTTGCTTTCACGGTTGCCTTCCACATTATCTTTCCGGCATTCACGATCGGTCTTGCATCCTATCTTGCTGTCCTTGAAGGCCTGTGGCTGAAAACTGGCGATGATGCCTATATGGTGGCCTTTCGCTACTGGATGAAGATTTTCGCTGTGGCGTTCGGCATGGGCGTGGTTTCGGGGCTGGTGATGAGCTATCAGTTCGGCACCAACTGGGCCGTCTTCTCCGATAAGGCCGGGCCTGTGATTGGCCCACTTCTTGGATATGAAGTGCTTTCAGCCTTTTTCCTGGAGGCAGGGTTCCTTGGGATCATGCTGTTCGGCATGGAACGTGTGGGGCGCAGGCTTCATTATTTCGCCACGCTGATGGTTGCCTTTGGTACGCTCTTTTCCGCCTTCTGGATCCTCAGTGTGAATAGTTGGATGCAAACCCCTGCGGGCTATATCATCAATGAAGCAGGACAGTTTGTGCCGGATGACTGGTGGGCTGTGGTTTTCAATCCATCCTTCCCATACCGTTTGGTGCATATGGTGCTGGCCGCATATCTGACAACCGCATTTGTGGTTGGTGCGGTTGGCGCATGGCACCTGCTGAAAAACCGAGACAATCGTCCTGCGCGCATCATGTTTTCCATGGCGATGTGGATGGCGGTTATTGTGGCCCCGATCCAAGTGTTTGTGGGTGATATGCATGGCCTGAATACGCTTGAGCACCAGCCGCAGAAGGTTGCGGCCATGGAAGGCCACTATGAAACCAAAAAGGGCGTGCCGCTGATCCTGTTCGGTATTCCAAATGATGAGGAAGAGCGCACCGACTATGCGATTGAGCTGCCTAATGTGGCCAGCTTTATCCTGACCCATGAGTGGGAGGGCGAAATCAAAGGCCTGAAAGATTGGCCGAAGGATGAGCGCCCGCCCACTGCTGTTGTTTTCTGGGCCTTCCGTATCATGGTGGGGCTTGGCCTGCTGATGGCAGGGCTTGGTTTGTGGAGCCTTTATGCCCGCGTTCGCGGCAAGCTCTATGATCTGCCTATGCTTCAGAAAATGGCAGTGGCGATGGGGCCATCGGGTTTCATTGCGGTGCTGGCCGGCTGGGTGGTTACTGAGGTCGGCAGGCAGCCATACACGGTGTATGGCCTGTTGCGTACGTCAGATTCGCTTTCGCCGATTGCAGCGCCCGCTGTGGCAACGTCGCTTGCGGTGTTTGCACTTGTCTATTTCATCGTTTTCGGTGCGGGCACGCTTTATATGCTCAAGCTGATGGCCAAAGCGCCAGATGACGCTGATACAGGCCTTGAAAGCGGCGTGCCAACACGTGCCGCAGGCACAACGCCAGCGGCGGCCTTCGTGCCAGCAGCAGAAGAATAGGATGGAGGGAATTATGTTTGATCTACCGCTGATTTGGTCCTTCCTGATTGCAACGGCTATTCTGATTTATGTGATCCTTGATGGATTTGATTTGGGGATTGGTATCCTGTTTCCTTTCCTGGAGACCGATGAAGATCGGGATACGGCCATCAATACAGTCGCCCCCGTATGGGACGGCAATGAAACCTGGTTGATACTGGGTGGCGGCGGCCTTTTTGCCACGTTCCCGCTGGCCTATTCGCTTTTGATGCCCGCCCTGTATGTGCCGATCCTGGCGATGTTGTTTGGCCTGATCTTCCGGGGCGTGGCATTCGAATTCCGCTGGCGGGATGAAAAGCACCGCCCGTTCTGGGATTTTGCCTTTACGGCTGGATCAATGGTTGCTGCCTTTTGTCAGGGCATTGCCTTGGGTGCCTTCATTCAGGGCGTCGAGGTGGATGGTCGCACATATGCAGGCGGCTGGTGGGACTGGCTAACGCCTTTCAGCTTGATCACGGGGATTGCGGTGGTGATAGGCTATGCCCTGCTGGGTGCAACATGGCTTGTTATGAAAACCGAAGGCAGGCTAGGTGAAAAGGCTGTGCGCTACGCACGGGTGACTGGCATCGGGACGGTGCTGTTTATCGCGCTCATCAGTTTGGCCACCTTGTCGCTGGACCCGCGCTTTGTGGGCATATGGTTTTCGACTCCTGCTGTTTTCTACACTGCGCTGGTGCCCTTTGCTGTGGCGGTTACGGCCTTCTATCTGTGGCGAAGCCTTGGCAGGCAGATGGACCACAAGCCGTTTCTGGCGGCGATTGCGCTGTTTGTTTTCAGCTTTATTGGTCTTGGGATCAGCCTGTTCCCCTACATCGTGCCGCTTGAGGTTACGATCTGGGAAGCTGCCGCACCCGATAGCAGCCTGGGCTTTCTTCTGGTGGGTACAGCCGTGCTGTTGCCGCTTATTCTGGGCTATACCGGCTATGCCTATTATGTGTTCCGCGGCAAGATCAAAGCCGGGGAAGGCTATCACTGATGGCTGGTGATAGTCGTAAACCAGCTTCCACCTGGGCGCGGCTCGGGTGGTTCGTTGGGCTGTGGGGCGCAAGCGTTGTGGCGCTGGGTATTGTCGGCATGGTCCTGAAGTGGGTGCTGTTACCCGGTTAATTCTTGTGGCTTGCGGTGCGGGCTGAGTGGCTATCCGTTTGCTGAAATGATCACATAAAGAACAGTGGTTAAAAAATAGGCATGTAAGCAGTGCGTGCACATTTATTATTCAACAAGTGTTGAGGAATTATGTGTATGCCAGGCGCGCGCATGTGGTCGCGTTGATGTGAAAATATAATTATCCATTTAAATCAATCGGTTATAAGTTTTTTGATGGATTTCATTAAATTCCTGAAAAACTGGCACATGGGTTGCCTCTATTAGGGCGAACCGCCATCGTGGGTGGTTCAAATCTCCGATCCATCGAAGGGTTGAATTGAAGGCGTTTTCTCTGCCGCTGAAGGTCAGGAAGGCGCATGTTGGTCTCAATGTGATTGTACCTCCCTTTATTACGGTCATTGCGAGGCTCCAAATGAAACCAATGGAGATTGTTATGAAACTCGTATCTAAATTCGAAATGCTGACTAAGGGTGTTTCGCTGAGCGCATTTGCGCTGACACTTGGTGCTTCTGTTCTTGCTGCTCCGTCTGCGCAGGCGGCTAGCAGTGAAGGTCCGGTAGCGGCACCTGATACTATTGAGGTTGCAGGCCTTGAAGGTGTGAAGCCAGACATGCTGCCTAAGGTGCTGGTGTCGGTAACGCCTGATTATCCGTCCCACGCCAAGGCTATTGGTCGTGAAGGTTGGGTGATCGTTGAGCTGGATATTGATGACAAAGGCATGCCAATGAATGCCGAAATCGTTGATAGCGGCCCAAGTGCACTGTTCGAGCGTACGACCTTGCGCGCAATTGAGAAATTTCGGTTTGAGCCAGCCATGTATGCTGGTGAGCCAGTATCGGTAACGGGTAAGCGCTACAAAGTCGTTTATTCGTTCCAGACTAGCTAGGAAAGGTTTCGACCGCGGCAGTCCGTGTTGCTGACTTTCCCTTCCCTTCCCTTCCTTCGGTTGCTTCGGTAACCAGGTTTGGTGACACGGATCCTTCCACTGCCGTTTTCCATGGGGGCGGGGCTCTTCGGGGCCTCGCCTCTCCCTTTTTAGGGCTTTTTAATTGATATGATTAAAAAATCATCACTGGATAAAATCTAGGCGAATTTGAGGTGTTGCATTGGTAGGCTGAATGGCATGTGTGGCGCGCTTGGGTGGTAACTTCTTGTCACAAAAATCTTGAAAAACACAATGTAATCAAGGGGCTAACACTTTCTTTTGGCGGGTTTTGCCTGTCTGGAAAATTGTCTCCTGCTTCTTCGTCGGTCTGGCATGAGCTTTGCTGGTATGACAGCGCTGGTCAATGGTGGCCATGGCTTGGTGAAAGAAGTACTTATGATTGACAGAGATCTGAACATTCTGGTGATAGATGAAGACCCGGGGCGTGCCATGCTCCTGGAGGAGGCTTTGGTTGATGCCGGCTATCGGCATGTTGTCACGATCCAGAGCACAACCAATCTTCATGACCGTATTGCGGCACTCGCGCCCGACATGGTGATTGTTGACCTTCAAAACCCTGACCGGGACACCCTTGAAGGCATGTTTCAGGTAACGCGCTCTGTCAAGAAGCCGATTGCCATGTTTGTTGACCAATCCGACGGAGAGATGATCAAGCGGGCCGTTGAAGCGGGGGTAAGCGCCTACGTGGTGGACGGCCTGAAGCGCGACAGGGTGCAGGCGGTTGTGGATGTTGCCGTGAACCGGTTTGAAACCTTCCAGAAAATCACCGACGAACGGGATGCCGCCCGCACAGCCCTTGCTGACCGGAAAACCATTGACCGGGCCAAGGGTTTGCTGATGCAGCATAGGGGAGTAAGTGAAGATCAAGCTTACAAGCTTATGCGCAACGCCGCGATGAAGCAGAGCCGCAAGCTGGTTGATATTGCCCAAAGCATTATCACAGCCATGGAACTGGACGCGCAATTGATGGGGGGAGAGCGGCATGTCGGATAGGCTTTATCGTACCGTTCGGGCGGGTTACATGGCGCTGACAGATTGTGCGCCGCTGATCATCGCCCAGGAGCTTGGTTTTGACCTGCAGGAAGGTATTCGGCTTGAACCTGTTCGCATGAACTCATGGTCTGGCATTCGGGATGGATTGGCGTTTGAAAAGCTTGAGTGCGCGCATATGCCGGGGGCCTTGGCACTTGCCATGCATCTGGGCCTTTCAGGCATGAAAACGGGCATCCGTGTGCCCCTGCTGCTGGGTCATGGCGGCAACGGCATTACTGTTTCAACAGACCTTTATGAAGAGGCTGCAGCTATTCTGGGCAGTGCAATGCCAACGACACGCTCTGAAAGCGGGATGCTGGTGCGTGTTGTGGCGGAAAAACGCAAAGCGAACAAGCAGCCCCGGCTGCGGCTTGGGGCTGTGCACGCCTTTTCCAGCCTCAATTATGAACTGCGGGCCTGGCTCGCGCATGCGGGACTTGATCCTGATGTGGATGTTGAGCTTATCGTGGTGCCGCGCCCCAAGATGGTGGAGGCGCTGGCGATCGGTGAAATTGATGGCTTCAGCGTGGGTGATCCATGGGGGCAGCTTGCGGTGGAGGCGGGTATTGGCCGCATTGTCGCTACCAAGGCTGACCTTTATCCCTATTCGCCGGAAAAAGTGCTGGCTTTCCGCTCTGCCTGGGTGGAAGGGCACTATGAGATTGCCGTGAAAACCGCCGCTGTTGTCAGCAGGGCACTGGGCTGGGCTGCGCAGGAGGAAAATCATGCAGAACTGGCGCAAATCCTGACACAGGAAGAATATCTGGACCTGCCAGAGGAAGTGCTTTCCCGCGCGCTGGATTGCAAACCCAAGCTGGCCCCGGATACAGACGGTGAGCCGGTTGCGCGGTATCTGGATTTCAGCGGCGACAACCAGCCAACTACGGCGGATGCCATGTGGCTGCTGGCGCAAATGCGTCGGTGGGAACAGGTGAAGCCAGGGTGTGAAGCCGACGTGGCCGAAGTGTTCAAACCCTTTGAGCCGATTGGCTCTACAGTTGCCAAACTGGAAGTGGGGTCTAAGAAAGACCCTGCGGCGGCGGCGTTCGATGGCGTTGATTTCACCGAAGGTGATGTTGAGGCCTACAAGCAGGCCTTCGCGGTATAGAGGGCAGGGGCTAGTTGTCCATTACCAGAACGGCAGCCCCTTCGAACCGACCGTGGCGCAGGTCATCAAGCGCCTTGTTGGCATCTTCCAGCCGGTATGCATAGGTGCTGGTTTCCACCGGCACTTTAGGGGCGACCTTAAGGAAATTTTCGCCGTCCTCACGCGTAAGATTGGCAACGGAGCGGATCACGCGCTCGCCCCACAGGTCCTTGTAGGGGAACGCGGGTATATCGCTCATGTGGATGCCAGCGCATACGACTGTGCCGCCTTTGCGTACATGCTTCAGGGCGTC
>JABXIV010000158.1 GCA_013372925.1 Alphaproteobacteria bacterium | reverse complement strand
CTGGAGCTGTTCACCACCGCCGGTGCCGTCATCAAATTCGATGCTGGCCACACCGTAAAGCGACTGCAATTCAGGCACGATCACATCGCGCATATATTTGGCGTTCTCTGTCCGGCGGTCTTCCGTGCCGGGCAGTTGCTGCACATAATATTCGATCAGCTGGTCGTTCGCGTCACCCCACTGGCCCATCATCACCTGCGGCTTTTCGGCGCTGGCGGGTAGCGGGCGCAGGCGGTTCAGGCGACTGATCACTTCGATCAGCGCGCGGGTCATGTCGGTCTCGATCGCAAATTCAAGCTGCATGAAGCCGAAATTCGCCATGTTCCAGCTTTGCATCTGGGTCATGCCAGGCGTGCCCTGAAGCACTTCTTCTACCGGTACGGCGATCTCGGATTCGATCTCTGCGGGCGATGCGCCGGGCCACTGGTTCACCACCGAGATGATCGGCTTTTCAATCTGCGGCAGCAGCTGGGCAGGCATCGTCAGCATGCTGGCAACACCCAGCAGCATGACAACCGCGGCAACAATGGCTACGGCAACCGGATTATTGAGGCTTTGGCGCGTTAAACGCATTTCTATTCCTCGCGTAGTTTGCCCGCATTGGGGCTGTTTTTATTTGGCGAAAATCGGCGGGTAGGCTGGCGCGGGATGCGTCGAGGCAGGGGCTTTGCGGATCATGTGCTGGTGCACGGATGAAAGGAAAACGCCCTGTTAGCCTGCCTGTCTTGTTCTTTGACCATCAGGGACCATAGCTTGCACCGGCGTTCAAGGTGATTGTTCACGCGCGGGCGTGAAGAAAACGCGGAAAAGTTGCGGTTGTGTTCATTCGGGCACAGCTGACAAAGCGTGGCAGCAGCATGGCCCTTTCATCCGGTAAAATCCCCGAACGCCGAGCCAGTTGGCCTTGCTGCCGGTTGGCTGGCGTCCGGGGCTCCCCTGAAACTTATGCAGCGGCCCCTTCGGCAGTGGGGATCGCAAGATAGATATTGCCCGTTTCGTCCATGCGGGTGGCAAGGGCCGGGGTGCAGCCCTTGTTCATGCCCTGGGCCTGGCCGCTTGCCAGGTCGATCACCCAGTTGTGCAAAGGGCAGGCAACGGAATGGCCATGCACGATGCCGCCCGAAAGCGCGGCCTTTTTGTGCGGGCATTCGTCCTTCAGGGCAAAAACCTTATTGTCTGACGTTCGGAAAATGGCGACTTCATAGGCGCTTGTATATATGCGCCGCGCGCCGCGCATGGGGATGTCGTCCAAATGGCAAACAAGGGTGAAATCTGTCGCTGCTGTCATTGCCTGATCCTGCTGATAAAAACTCATTGCTCTCATGCGGTGATCGTTTCCATTTATTCTTTTTTATTCTGTTCTGTTCCGGCGCGTGCGGATGGCGGCTTGCTCCTTCGGTTTTCCGCCTGCCCACGTTTGCTGGTGGTGAAGCGGAAAATAGCAAGGCCTGTGCCAGAGTTGCCGGGTTTTGCCTGAACTTGAATGAGCGTTGAATTTCAAGGACTAAGCCAGGATAGGCCGTGATATGCCGATGAAAAGTCATGCAATGTGATTGTCCAGAAATTGGACAATGATTATTTTGTGTGCAGATAAGCTGGCCTAATGAATAGGCAGATCGGTTGCCTTGGGGCCGGGGTTTGGGCTAGAAAAGCGGTGGCCCCACTCGACATACGGCAGCAATCGCCTATGTCATTGATCAAATATTCTGTTTGTGACTTTTCAGGAGTGCATCCATGCAATCTTTCATTCCGCCGAAACGCACGCTGATGGGGCCCGGCCCGTCAGACGTTCATGACCGTATCCTCGAGGCCATGGCCCGGCCAACGCTTGGCCACCTGGACCCAGAGTTCCAGCGCATGATGGAGGAACTGAAAGACGGCCTGCGCGCGCTTTTCAAAACCGAAAATTCGATGACCTTCCCGGTTTCCGCCCCCGGTTCTGCGGGCATGGAAATGTGCTTCGTGAACCTGATCGAGCATGGCGACACGGTTGTTGTCATCAAGAACGGTGTGTTCGGCGAGCGCATGCGCGAAAATGTGGTGCGTGCGGGCGGTGTGCCTGTGGTGGTGGAATTTGAATGGGGTACCGCCCCTGATGTGGCCAAGGTGGCGGAAACGCTTGAAGCGCACCCTGAAGCGAAAGTGTTGGCCTTTGTGCATGCGGAAACGTCAACCGGGGCGCTGGCTGATGCCGAAGCCCTGTGCAAGCTGGCGCAGGCGCATGACTGCCTGACGATCATGGATGCTGTTACCAGCCTTGGCGGCCTGCCGGTTGAGGTGGATGCCTGGGGCGTGGATGCGGTGTATTCCGGCAGCCAGAAATGCCTTTCGTGCACGCCGGGGTTGTCACCTGTCAGCTTTTCCGAACGCGCGCTGGACCGCGTGCGTGCGCGCAAAACGCCGGTGCAAAGCTGGTTCCTCGACCTCAGCCTCGTGATGGCTTATTGGGACGGCACGGGTGGCCGGTCCTATCATCACACGGCCCCGGTGAACCCGCTTTACGGCCTGCATGAAAGCCTTGTAATGCTGTTCGAAGAGGGCTTGGAAGAAAGCCATGCCCGCCACGCGGTGATGCACGAAGGGCTTGTGGCCGGCCTTGAAAGCATGGGGCTGCAGCTTCTGGTGTCGCCAGAGGTTCGCCTGCCGATGCTGAATGCGGTGAAGGTGCCTGAAGGCATTGATGAAGCCGCAGTGCGCGCGCATCTTCTGGCGGAATATGACCTTGAAATCGGCGCGGGCCTTGGCCCAATGGCAGGCAAGGTTTGGCGCATCGGCTTGATGGGCACCTCCGCCCGCGAAGAGAATGTGGAACTGTGTCTCACCGCCCTTGCCGATGCGCTTGGCAAACAGCAGATGCATGTGGACGGCTTGAAGGCGCTTGAAGCAGCCCGCACCGCCATGAGCGACGACTAGGGGCAGGTAAACCAAAAAGAAAAGGGCGGAGGATTTCCCCGCCCTTTTTTTATTGCTTTTTGGCGGGCTGGTCACTCAGCCGCAGGGAAGCGGGCGTTGATCCAGTTTGAAATCAGGCTGAGGGCTAAGGGCGCGAAGGTTTCTTCAATTTCGGCAAACTCGCCGATTGCGCCTGTTTTCGCGGTCTGGAACATGTGGTTCAGGCCTTCAAGCTTTACGGCTGTGAAATCCGGGTGGTGTTTGAAGATTTCCTGCATGCCGCCGATGTTATCCTCAGTCGCCACCTGTAGGTCGAGCGTACCGCCAAGCGCAAGCACGGGGCCCTTCAGCTTGGGCAGCCAGTCAGCCGGATCATAGCCAAGGAAATAGCGGTGCCATGGGCTGATAAACTGCTTCGCCATGGTGCTGATTTGTGCTTCCGGCACGCCGATGGCCGCCCATGAGGCTGGCGTCATCATCTGATTGAGCGCCGCAAGCGCTTCTTCTTCGGTTTCTGCGGCGACAACGGCTTCATACACAGGGCGCAGCATGTTGATTGCTGCAAACAGCCGGTCATCGCTGATGCCCTGCGTGCGGCCAATCAGCAGCCGCTGGGTGAGCGACAGTTCAATGATGTCGGTGCCGGGGGCCGCCAGCAGCACAGCGAACGCAACGTCTTTGTTATCTGCGGCGGCGATCGGCGCGATCATGCCGCCTTCGCTGTGGCCGATGAAGCCAACGGCATCCTTGCGGATATCATCGCGCGCCATCAGGAAGCGGGCGGCGGCGTTGGCATCGGTCGCGAAATCGGCTGACGTGGCGCTGCCGAAATCACCGGTGGATTTACCAAAGCCCCTGTCGTCATAGCGCAGCACGGCGATGCCCTGTTTGGTCAGGTGATCCGCCAGCACCGCGAAGGGTTTGTGGCCCATCAGGGTTTCATCGCGGTCTTGCGGGCCGGAGCCGGAGATCAGAACCGCGGCGGGGAAGGGGCCTTTGCCGTTCGGCAGCGTCAGCGTGCCTGCAAGCGTAACGCCTTCTGCCGCAGGGTTGGGGATGGATACTTCCCGCGCCTCATACCCAAAGGGTTCCTTGGGGTGTTGCGGGCGGCTCGCAGCCGCCGTTTTTTCGGCCTGACGGGTGAAGACAAGCGTGGTGTCTTCCATGCCCGGACGGCTCCAGGTGCCTTCCATGCGGGTGGCATTATCCTTTAGCGCGCCGCTATAGGTAACAGCGGCGGCCTTCACCTGAAAGCTGACCGTGTCTCCATCCCGCGTGAAACCGCTTACGGGAATGCCAACCGCCATCTGGTTCGGGAAATCAAAGGTAACGGCTGTGCCCTTTTCCCCGGTTTTCAGGTGCAGGCGCAGGGGGATTTCCTGCGCGCCGCGCTTCAGCGTTGCGTGCCAGCTTCCGTCCAGCCCTTCAATCACCGGGCTTGCTGCAATCTCACCGCGCTTGAACGACAGCGGCAGTTGCATGCCCTGGCTCCAGTTGCCTTCCCAGGCGGCGGTTTCATCGTTCCATGTGCCTTCATAAGAAGCGCCGATGGGGCGGGACGCAAATGTAAGCGTACCGCCTTCAACCGAAACGGTTGTTACCGGGATTTTCTGGCCGGGGGCCTGATCCACACTTTCAAGCACCGCGGTGAGGGCTTTTTC
This sequence comes from Alphaproteobacteria bacterium, assembly GCA_013372925.1. GTDB lineage: Bacteria > Pseudomonadota > Alphaproteobacteria > Sphingomonadales > Kordiimonadaceae > Kordiimonas. Next base: position 1,017 of record JABXIV010000158.1, on the reverse strand, counting down.
CTTCCCCTCAGTGATCGTGAGCAACAGGCGCATCTCACCCTGCGGGGTTTTGATGATGCCGATCCAGTCACCTGACGGGGTGGGTGCTTCGGCGGTTGCTGCTGTGGGTGCCCACAGTGCCATCATAAGGGCGGCAAACCCGGTTGTTAGTATATTCATCATGGTATCACCTTAGGGAAAAAGGCGGCCGGCCCACAAGGGGCACGACCAGTTTGCGAGAGAGCTTATGCCTCTGGACTTTTTTGGCTGCGGCCAGTGAGCTTGCGCCACAGGCAGCGATCAGATGCCGAACTTCCGTTCAAAAGCGTGCTCGATGCCGCCAGAACAAACAGCAGCATGAAAACATGTTCGCCCTGTTCAGTGCCCTTCAGCAGATAGGAACTGCCGAGCAATGCTGTGGCCCACAGGATGGCCTGGCCAACAATGTATTTCTTGCCGGGGTTTTGTTTTTTGGTCTCGCTCATGTCGTAACTCCATTTCTCATTTAGGTTTGTTTGCGTTCATTTATGTAACCTATAGGTATCAAATAGGTTCATTTAATTATCATGTCAAGAGCAGGGAGGCAGAAAAATGGGTGGCTGCTCGCAAACTCGTGAAGTTACAAGGGCTTGTAATGGGTGGGCTTGGGGGCAATCTCCTTGTTGGGCGGCAGAAAACCAACGTCAGGAACAGATTTATGAAACCGATTCAGCTTTATTCCCTTGCCACACCGAACGGCCAGAAAGTGTCGATCGCGCTTGAGGAGCTTGGCCTGCCATACGAGGCCCACAAGATTTCCATCGGTGCGGGTGACCAGTTCACGCCGGAGTTCATCAAGGTGAACCCCAACTCGAAAATCCCCGCCATCACGGACCCTGAAGGCCCGGATGGTGACCCGATCCACATGATGGAATCAGGCGCGATCCTTCTGTATCTGGCGGAAAAGACCGGCAAGCTGCTGCCTGCTGACCCGCGCCTCAGGAATGAAGCGATCCAGTGGCTGTTTTTCCAGATGGCGGGTGTTGGCCCCATGTTTGG